>NZ_RQHT01000015.1 GCF_004770905.1 Leptospira bandrabouensis
TATTCTGACTCAATGTATTACACGCTAAAACAGGATAAAAAACTATTTGAGCATTACGAAAATTATATCCATTATTACGAATTAAACATTAGTCACCCGAATGATATAAAAATATACAATGATATGAAATTAGAATTAGATCGCTACAATGATAGATTAGATTTATTGATTCATAATGAAGATTACAATTTTAATAAAAATAAAATTATAAATGACACCAAAACACTTACAGAATCTATTTTTGCATTCATAGATTGTACAAAACAAAATCCATTTAGATTTACCCCCTCCCTATTTGAATATAAATTTACTCAATTAATAGAATCAGAGGATTATAAATTTGTTAAATATAATCTAACAGAAGATTTTAGAAAAGATGAAAAACTATCATATATTGTTACAGATATAGAAAATCAAATTTTCCGATTATTTAAAACATACATTTACAGAGGAATTAGAGCAAACATAGGAGTAACCCAAATGAGAGAAGAATTTAAAATACATTATTTACGAGCGAATGAATTTCTAAAAAATTCAGAAAATGATGCAGAAACAGAAGAATATATAAATGATAGTTATGACAAAATGTTTGATTCTGTTTACAAATCATGCCAAGGGAAAATTGATAATGCAAAATCTCATTCCATAGGAGCCGATTTATCAATCAAATTAAATAACTCATTTAGAATTAATTTCGAACGGTTATTTCCTAGATGCGGATCGACTACTAGAGCATTATACCAAACTCTATGTAGAATGGCAGAATCTAACGGAGATAGTATTATACAATATACCTCATTCAAAGCACTAGCGTTAAAATGTTCTACAAAAATTGGACATGATACAATTAAATCATTATTACATAAATTACATGATGGTAAATTAATTAATTATATTTGGAAAACAATTAATGGTAGAGAATTCATAGAATCCATTCAAATTCTAGATAATTCTGAATTCGTTACATTACAGAAAACGGTAGATACTAAATTTTTCAAATCTGATCTAGCATCTATCCCATCTATAGGAAAACGGGGTAATGAATTATTTTGGATTCTAAATGATTATGAAAATGGATTAACAAAAAAGGAAATTTTCAGAATGTTTCCTGGAGTCTCTACTACTACACCTATTACCAAAAAATTGAATGAATTATTAAAACTTGGGTTTGTTAGCCTAGAAGGTAAGATTTATAAAACAGATTTCAATAATTTTCTACTCAAATTAGACGATGCGAAACAAAACATAACTAGAACTGTAACAGTTAAATCTAAAGTGGTTTCGTTTAAAAATGGAATCCAGAGATTAAAATACAAAAATAATAGAGATACCATTAAAAATTATGATAGGGAAAAACTGAAAAAAACTATCGAATTAGGAAACATCGTTAGAGATAATTTAGTTTCAGATGAAGAAAAGGAAAATTTTTCAATGAGACAATTCATTAGAGAAAATTTATTACCAGAAGAATTTGATCTAGTTTCGAAAATCAAAAAAACATATAATATCGCTTCTAGTCATTATGTAGTTAGGCAATTCCAAAAATACCAGGAGGAATCTGCTCATTATAGGGATTTAAAGAAGAAAGAAGAAATCAAAACACAATTAAAAGAAGAAAAAAAATTACTAAAAAAAGTTATATAGTCTATGTCTCTCTGAACTAAACCTAATGCCTATAATCATTGATTGAAATCTTGTTCATCATTAGAATGTAGGCGTTAGGTTTTATAATTCTTTTCTTTATAATAACATCTATTAGGTTATTAATTCTTGACAATCCACCCTCTCCTATTATCAGTGGCAAAATGATAGGGACAATAATAACAAGGAAAACAATGGAAAATAAAAACACGATTAAAAAGGATTTAGAAATTTTGGAAAAAACTACTTTTGAATTAATTAATCATCTCCAATTCACAGTAGATAATTTGTTAACGAAATACCAGACTACTCTAGAAAAATGCTTAGAAAAAGATTATTCTAAATTAGCTATGAGAACTTTAATCGGTTATGAATTTGTGGTGAGAACTTTTACTGATTGTCTTTTAGAGATAGAAGAGGAGGAAAATTAAGATGTTAGAAAAAATCGAAAACACTGTAGAAAGACAGGCACAACTTTTAAAAATAGTAAATCATAAATTAAATGATAAACTGCCTATTAGTATGGGTCAAAACATGAATGAATACGTTAGAATTTTGGACAAATCTATAGAAATGAAAGATTTTGCATTAGCTAGAGATGTATTAGGAAATATGGAGGATATAATAATAACATTCTTTATTGTAGATTTAAAACTCTAAAACCAAAAACTAAAAAAAGTTTTTACCACTACTACTAACTATATCAGAGGGAAGTGAGAACCCTCTGAGGGTTAGGAAAATGGAACAAAACAATCATATAGATTTTTCATTAATTGAAAACGATCTACAAAACACTATAAACAATTTTGCAAAAAAACACAATTTAGAATTCAATCATATTGTTCATTTTGCAAATTTTATAAAAAAACAATATAAGACGGTTAAAAACCAAACAAAAGCGGAATCATTTAGCAGACTACAGGCGAAGGACTTATCAGGAACTGAGATAAGAATTTTAGAGGCGTTACTTGTATGTGATTATTTAGGAGCTACAAGAAAGGAACTTTCAAAATTAACTGGAATAGAGATTGAAACACTAACAGGTATTATAGCCAATTCATTACTGAAATTTGGATATGTAGAAGTCGATGAAAAGAAAAGATGTACAATTACAAATAACAAGGTTGAAAAATTAGTAATAACTAGATTAGGACAAAAATATCTTAGAGGGTTAAACTAATGGTCACTACAACATTAATAGTATATGGTTTTATTTTCGTCGTATATGGTATGTTAAAATTAAATGAGAAATTTTTATTAAGAGGTAAAAAGTAAAATGGAAATGAGTGAAATAATCGAAAGACTAAACAAATTAGAAAAAAAACAAAAACATGATGAATTGGAAAGAACGCTACTAAAAGCAAAAGAAGATATTAACAAATGCTATGTGACATATAGACGTAGTATATATGAACAATATGAATCAAATCAGGAATTTATCAATCAGGCAATCAAATCATTAGAGATATTGACCAAATTTGTTCTTTTAGATGAAGGTAGCAATGAATCTATTATAGGTAAAAAAAATGAAAATAATAAAGAATTTGTTTAAATTTAGAACAGGGCATAAAGAAAAAATTGTTTTAGATACATTCTCAATTGAACATAGTAATGATAAAACATACCATTTAGTTAAAAACGGTGAAACTATATGTGGAGAATCTGCAAAATTAGGATTTTTTACTCCAATTTATGTTACCAATACATCACCTAAATTAATTAAAAATAAATGGAATGACTCATATTTACTTGAACCAGAAACCTCTCCTTTAAATAAAAATAAATGTGATATTTGTAATATGTTATCCATATTTATGTAAAGGAAAAAATTTACATTAACTTGTGTTATAGATAATTGACGTAGTAAACCCCCCTAGCACCATTGGAACTAGAGAGGGTTTTTTATGTTTTTATTATTTTCCGAAACTTTGCTAGAAGTATTTGAATCTTTAGGTTATTCAGAATCCAATTTTGAAAGAGAGGATTTCGAATTATTCTCTAATGTAATGGAATCTATGTTTTAAAATATCCCTTAGTTAATGAAGGGGGAACATTTATTGCATCAAAAAATAATACATTTATAGCTAGTGTATTATGATTTGGAGGATCAAGAGCATTTATATATCTTTCTATAATATGAAAATCTTCTGAGAACAAATCATAAGTACCAAAACTTACACCGCCTGTAGGATGAGTTATAACACTATTAATAATTATTCGAACCTTTCCAGAGCTATTATTTATTATATCTGAAATTATTTGTGGAATAGTCATTCTATAATTCTCCTGCTTCTATTAAAGCTTCTACTCTAGTTTTTATAGATTCTTTTATTGCTTTTTTAGCTCCTTCATACGATAAATTAGCCATCACTTTTGGATTTTTCAAATCCGAAGCAATATCCCAGGAAATTCCACCGCTAAACAAATCTTTCCCATTTTCCGATACTGTCGCTCTATAGTTGCCACTAATAATATCTTCCGAAATAACAAACTTTCTATTACCTATATTAAATTCCATTAATTCCTCTTTACATGTTAGTTGGTCAAATTAACCAATTTAGAAAATAAATGTCCATAAAAATCTGCCAGGACAAAAAAAAGGGAACCTAATTGGCTCCCTTAAAATTTTTCAAACTATTTAATTTATTTAGTTATTATAATAAACAGATAATTGAGGCTCTAGTGTTTCAGCCTCTGATTTTCTAACCATCTTTTCGAGCTTGAAAACCCTACTCGGATAATTATTCCAAAAAGATGTAACTAAGAATGGTATAGAATCAATATATACTGATTGTCTGTTTTCCAGGGCAACCTCTCCATAATAGACAGTTTGGTTCTTATCAGTAATTTTAACCTTTAGCCTATGGTTATAACCACCTAATAGATTTTCCCCTTTAGAAGTTTCTAAACCTAATTCTATTAATAATGATGGATTGTCCCTATTACGTTTCCAGCCGTGCCTAGAAGCCTTTGCCTCAAAAACTTTTGTTAGAGGTGCGTAGTCGTAACCCTCTCTATAAACGAAATCATAGGTTTCATTAACTCGGATGGATTCTACTCCATAAGAGGATATTTCAGTTTTTACCGTAGATTGGCAGTTTAGAATGAATAGGATTGTGATTAGAGTAAGTAGTTTTTTCATCATAATTAGTAGCTCCCTTTTTGCTCTCCTCACTCTATCATTGTACTTATCATATGTATAGTACAATACTTATGTTTAGTATTTTTTTATCAAAAACTAGACAAATGAGTAGTGAAATATAGGACAAATTGGACCAAAAACATTGACGAATTATCAATTATTTTCAAAGAATTCAAACTATGTCACATTCAGGAATAGCTGAAAAAAGGTCAAAAAAACGGGTTCTAGAGGATTATACAGGAAATCCAGAATCTAGGCATAAAAACACAAGGGAACTATCACCCCTCCCCACAAACTCCGATTTTTCCCCCCCTTCAAAATCCAGCACCTCCACTACCTCCTCTACAGAAAGTAATTATAAAAAATCCTCCCATTCACCTAACATAGAAAGTAAGGACTCCCAAACCTTCACCTTAAAAAGTAAAAATTATAAATGTAACGACTATTCATTATTAAAAGATTCAGAAATTAACCACTTTTTCAAAATTAAAACCTTAAAGATTCTAAGTTCCATTTATCCTAAGTCTTGTAATTGCAATAATCCTAACCTACTATTTCTAAAAGTAAAAAACAGGGATTCAATCGCTAGATGTTCTAACTGTCATAAGATGGTAAGTATTACTTCAAAAACACCTTTTGAAAATTATAGATCAAACCTAGCATACATTAGTTTTACAATTTGGGATATGATTAACCAGTATCCTAAGATTATGACTAGTAAAGAAATTTCTAGAAAGTTAAACTTATCTTACAAAACTTCATTCTATCTAAAAAAACGATTACAAGTTATATTCTCACAACTTAATGAGACTCTAAAAAATAAATTATATGAGGAGTTAAAAAACCCTGTAAATACAGACAAAAAACCTATTGCAGTAGCTGATAGTGTAGTATTATTTTCTGCCTCATTACGTGCTAATAAACATAGGTCTAGAAGATACAAAACGGGCACAGCTTCAATCTATCTATCTAATAGTCTAGGTGGTGGTCAATGTGGTACTCTAGTACATACAGTTGGGATTAATGGAGGGATGACATTCTACAAATCTATACCATTGAATAACCAAGAGTATTTGGAAAAGGACTTAGATGAGAAGATTCCAAAAAATGCTACATTATATACTGACGAAGGTTATACGTTTATTTGGGATAGATTGAATCATAAAATGGTTAATCATTCTAGAAAATCTAATGATCCTAGATACAATTTGTCTAGAGAAAGGTGGGTAACTAAGGAAGGTGTCTCAAGTAATGGAGCAGAGGCTAGGAATAATTTATTAAAACAATCATTTAGAAGCTATGGATATGTTAGTCCTAAGTGGTCACAATTATATTTGGATGAGATTAGTTTGTTAGGGAATGTAAGATTTAGTCCAGAAATGAGGGGTCTTTTGATTGGTGGGGAAAATTGGGATTTGTGGGGTAAGGTTACATCTTCTGCTCGAAGGGGGACTCGAACCCCCACACCTTGCGGCACTACCACCTCAAAGTAGCGTGTCTACCAATTCCACCATCCGAGCGGGTGTGTATGTATGGACAGGATAGGAAAACGGGTTCTTTCGTCAAGGAGATGAATTTTCTCTTGTCACTTCAACTCATCATTCTGTAGGTTGTAGGGGTCAAGTATGCAAGTATCCGATCTTACCTTTCGCCTCAAACTCCTATTCATTGGTTTCCTTTCCCCGTTACTTGTTCTTGTTGGTCTGATCCTTTCGGCACCTTTCTGGTTAAAATCTTCGGAAACCTACCAGAAATCGGATGTTGCCGTACTCGAAGTAAGCAGTCCATTACCATCTAAAAAAATGCTAAAAGCTGTGGCAACCTTAGCAGGACGTTCCGACTTTAAAAAACTAACTCTCGTTATCCGGGAAGATAAATCGCAAAATCATCTCTTTTCGCCTGGGGAAAAAGAGCAGAAAATCAGAGAACTTTTGAATTCGTTCGGAATGGCTCCTTTACACGTCTCTTCCATCATAATCCCGGTGACCAAAATGGGTGACACAGACGAGGCTTCCAAAAACCTATTAAAAATCGCTGTTTCCGACAATTTAGGAGCCATATTACTCCTCACTCGGGAGTACGAATCCAAAAGAGTTTTAGGAACTTATCGCAAAACTTTGGCCAGTTTGCCCATCAAAGTGACTGCCTATGGATTTCCATCAGACTTCTCTAGCTCCAATTGGTTTTTATCAGAAGATGGAGTTCGGGAAATCACCGGCGAATTTGTACGTTATCTGTATTCTTATATTAGAGGTATCCTGTAAATGGATGAAATTAAAGATTCCAACGAACTGATAGAACAACGCATTCAAAAAATTAACGATTTAAAAACAAAGGGAATCAATCCTTACCCACTTCGTTTTTTTCCCAATGCTAATTCCAAATCTCTCATTGCCGGATTTGATCCGAGCCAAACAGAAAAAAAATCATTCAAACTGGGTGGTCGTTTGCATGCCAAACGAGTGATGGGGAAAGCAAGTTTTGCGCACCTCAAGGATGCAGAAGGTCTCATCCAATTGTATGCTACTCGTGATGATTTAGGAGAGGAAAACTACTCTTTATTTAAATCGCTCGATTTAGGAGATTGGATTGGAATTGAAGGATGGCTTTTCCAAACACAAAAAGGAGAAACCACACTCCACCTTACAAGCGTTCAGCTTCTCGCAAAATGTATCCGCCCACTTCCCGTGGTTAAAGAAAAAGACGGCGTTGTTTATGACGCGTTCTCCGATGTAGAACAAAGATATCGTATGCGTTATGTGGATTTGGTTGTGAACGAAAATGTAAGAGAAACATTTAAAATGCGTTCTCGTATCATTTCTGAAATTCGTAAATTTTTAACGAATGAAGGGTTTTTAGAAGTAGAAACTCCCATGATGCAACCCATTGCCGGTGGTGCTGCCGCTCGTCCTTTTGTTACCCACCACAACACACTCGATATGGAATTATTTTTACGAATTGCACCAGAGCTCTATTTAAAACGACTCATTGTGGGTGGAATGGACCGAGTTTTTGAACTCAATCGCAACTTTCGTAATGAAGGAATCTCTACAAAACACAATCCAGAATTTACCATGATGGAAGCCTATATGGCTTTTGGTGATATGGAAACTATGTTATCACTCACAGAAAGAATGATTGTTTCAGTAGCACAGTCCATAGGCAAAGGTTTAAAATTTGCTTACGGAAAAGACCAAATTGATTTATCACCTCCTTGGAAACGAGTCAAATACATTGATATCATTAAGGATTATTCAGGAATTGATTTTAGTAAAATCAATGACTTACAAGATGCAATTTCACAAGCAAAAGCCAAGGGTGTGGATTCTTCGGATTCCGTTTCCATTTGGAAAGTTTGTGATGATGTGTTTAGTTCCCTTGTGGAACCACACCTCATCCAACCCATCTTTATCACTGACTTCCCGAAAGAACTTTCCCCACTTGCCAAATCTCGAGAAGATGATCCCAAATATGTGGAACGTTTTGAACCTTACGTGGCAGGTAGAGAAATCGGCAATGCATTTACTGAGTTAAACGATCCTTTTGACCAAAGAGAAAGGTTTGAAGAACAAGTAAAACAAAGAGAAGCTGGGGATGACGAAGCCTTTATGATGGATGATGACTATATACGTGCATTAGAATATGGTCTCCCACCGACAGGTGGACTTGGAATTGGAATCGATAGGCTTGTGATGTTACTCACTGACTCACATTCCATTCGTGATACCATTTTATTCCCGCTGATGAGGCCAGAATAAGACCTAAGTCAAAATTAAAATATCAGTCTGCACTTTTTCGAAAAACCATATTTGCGGGAAAGTTTTAGAGCATAAAAAAGCCTCCCGGGATTTATCCTGGAAGGCTTTTTTTTAGAAGACGAAACTATTTACTTTTTATTAATATTCAGTTTCGGTTCCGACTCCATAGTTCGAATCAGTTTGGACAAATTCGATTGGAAACTGGCTGTTTGGCCTGAATTCAAAGTATAGTTTGTGGTTTCTTTTCTATTTGTATAACTGATCCCAATATTTTGGCTTTCCCCTACTTTCGGTATCAATTCAGAAGAAATAGCCGATGTAATGACAATCGTATCAGAATAATCGGTATTGGTGCGTTTTAAATTGTACCATGTTTCCCCTAACTTTAAAGATACTCCAATGGGAAGATCCACATCAAAAGTTCCAATTTCATATAACAAAAAGTATTGAACTATACCTGAATTGTTGTCCCGTTCCGCTTTAAAATATACACAAGGACGCTTTGCAAAAACCAAAAGAAATTTCTTTAAACAAACCTCTTTGGAAATGGCAGATTGTTGTTCTAAGGTTGGTTCCGGTGTGACCACGTAGGCTTTGGTTCCTCCGCAGGAAACAATTGCCAGAAAAACGAGGAAAATGGAGGAAATTCGGGTGAAGGAGAAGATTCTTTCCATGATTAGCTCAACCTTTTTCGAGGTGCAAGGTTTAGCAAAGGAAAAAATCCTGTTCCTATGGTATCTTATCCCAAAGGAAAAATAAAAGTCCTACTTCTGGAAAACATCCACAAGGATGCTTACGAACTTTTCCACCGCGACGGTTTTGACGTTACCCTCGTCAAAGATGCAATGGAAGAGGCGGAACTCATTGAGAAAATTTCCGATGTACATGTTTTGGGCATTCGTAGCAAAACAAATGTTACAATGAAAGCCCTAGCGAATGCTAAAAAATTAATGACTATCGGATGTTTCTGTATTGGAACCAACCAAGTGGAATTGGAAGAAGCCGAAAAAAAGGGCATTCCCGTTTTCAACGCTCCCTATAGCAACACCAGGTCTGTCGCAGAACTTGTCATAGCTGAAATCATCATGCTTGCACGTAAAGCAACCGATCAGTCGCGAGATGTTCACCTAGGCAAATGGAATAAAATTGCAAAAGGTTGTTTTGAAGTCCGAGGAAAAACATTAGGAATCATTGGTTACGGACATATTGGTTCACAAGTGTCTGTACTTGCTGAGTCAATGGGGATGAAGGTTATCTTTTTCGATATCATTTCTAAGCTTCCATTGGGGAACGCTTCCTCTGTCCACAGTTATGAAGAACTACTCAAACAATCTGATTTTATTACCTTCCATGTTCCTGAAACTGAAGAAACCAAAAATCTCTTTCGCAAAGAACACTTAAATCTAGTAAAACCTGGGGCTTACCTATTAAATCTTTCGCGTGGAAAGGTCTTAGAGATTGATGCTCTGGTTGAAGGTTTAAAGTCGGGAAAACTTGCCGGTGCTGGTGTGGATGTATTTCCGGAAGAACCAAAATCAAATGATGATCCTTTTGTAAGTCCATTACAAGGTTTACCAAATGTGATCCTTACACCGCATGTCGGAGGTTCTACGGAAGAAGCCCAAAAGAACATTGGATCCGAAGTGGCTGAAAAATTATTAAAATATGTGAATAATGGTTCCACTACTTTTTCTGTAAACTTTCCTAATATTGAATTAGGAAGTTTAAAATCGGGGTACCATAGAATTCTCAATATCCATCAAAACCAACCAGGTTTTTTAAGAGATATAAACTCCATCATATCCGATTTAGGTGGAAATATTTTAACGCAAAACCTTAGCACTTCAGCAAACATTGGTTACTTGAGTATGGAAATTGATAAAAATTTGGGTGATGAACTCAAAGATAAAATCAAAGCCCATAAACATTCAATCCGGACACGGATTCTCTATTAAAACCTTGGGAAGGATAGGTATTTATGATAGAAATCCTTCCCATCTTTACAAACTCTCCACTCAGAAATTATAGTTACCTCGTTTATTCCAATCGGACTGGCGAGGCATATTGTATAGATCCCTTTGATCCAAAACAAATCCTTAACCATGCGCAAAAGTTAGGAGTGAAAATCAAAGGAATCCTCAATACACACGAACATGGTGATCATACCCAAGGCAATTTAGAACTAAAAGAAGAAACAAAAGCGATTGTCTACGGTCATAAAGATGCGAAACACAAAATCCCTGGGATGGACCAAGTTTTAAAGGAAGGGGATATTGTTTTTTCCGTGGAAGAAGAATCACTGGCTGTTTGGGATACACCTGGCCATACATTTTCCCACCTAAGTTTTGTTCGTAAAAATCCCAATACCATTCTTGGAATTTTTTCAGGTGATACATTATTTAATGCAGGTGTGGGAAATTGTTTTCGAGGAGGAGATCCGAACGTTTTATATGAGACCATAAGTTCTCGTTTTGAAACCCTACCCGATTCTTGTTTACTTTATCCTGGGCATGATTATTGGGATAACAATCTAAAGTTTGCAGAACATGTAGATCCAGAAAATGACTTTCGTAATCTATTCAAATCATCCCTAAAACCTTTTCAAATTTCTGAAATGGGAACAGAAAAAAATCTAAATCCCTTTTTTAGAAGGAATACAAACTCAGTCAAAGACCGACTAACGGAGCTAAAGGAAACATACTCCAATGATCGTTCTGTATTTTTGACACTTCGAAAACTAAGGGATCACTGGTAATTTTGTATTTTACAAACCTAAAAGAATAATCAAACTTTAGCTAATGACAATCATCACAATTTGTTTACTTGTTTCAATCGGCCAAATTTATTTAGCAAAAGGAATTGTTGCCATCGCAATGGCAAAAGAAGGAAAGGGTTATGACAACCACCACCCAAGGATGCAACAAGCACAACTCACCGGTTGGGGAGCTCGTGCAAACGGTGCACATCAAAACGGGTTTGAGGCATTTTCCATTTTTTCTGTCGCTATTTTGTTTAACCTCCTTCTGGAAGTTGATTTTTATTGGTTAGAAATTCTTGCCATGAGTTTTGTGGCTTTGCGATTTTTATATATTTATCTTTACATTGCGGATTTACCCAAAGCTAGGTCCACCATTTGGACTTTAGCTTTTCTTTGTACAATGATCATGTATTTACTTCCGATTCTTCCTTGAAAAAAATCCACTACGCATATTTCACAGTTTTTCTTTTTTGTTTGGTTAGTTTTATACTTTTTGCCCAATCAGAAGAAAAAGAAGAAATAAAAGAATCTTTTCATAGAGAGTTTGATTTCCAAAAAGCCAAACGAGTCCTCAAACGTTTTTACAAAAAAGTGGGAACAGATTTCTATTGTGGTTGTTCCTTTACAGAAGATAAAGAAAACTTCGGAAGGCTCAAAATCGATTTTTCATCCTGTGGGCTTGAAAGTAGGAAAGATCACAATCGCCAAACATGGATTGAGTGGGAACATATTGTACCTGCTCATAGTTTTGGAAATACCAGGGAATGTTGGACTAAAAAAAATTGTGAGGCCAATGGAAAACCAGTGCGCGGACGAAAATGTTGCAGGGCCACTGATCCCGAATTCAATCGAATGGAAGCGGATATGCACAATATAGTGCCCGTTCCCGGTGAAATCAATGCAGACCGTGGGATTTTTTCCTATGGGGAAATTGAAGGTGAAGAAAGAAATTACGGGTTATGTGATTTTGAAATCAATTTCAAAGGGCAAACGGCAGAACCCAAACCAAACATTCGGGGCGATATTGCTCGCACCTATTTTTATATGGAATGGAAATATGGAATTCCCGTTCCAGAAAATAGAAAAAAACTCTATGAGTCTTGGAACCAACTGGATCCGCCCGATACCTTTGAGATTCGAAAAAATGAAATCATCGAAAAAATCCAGAAAGTGAAAAATCCATTCATTGATTGATTCGGAAAAAGATAGCTCTCCTCTTTGCGAGTGGGAGCGGTCTAAATATTTGTAGAATACAGCAATCTTTGGCAGTTCTGTTTTTCTAAAATTGGGAAAAGGAATTTTGCTTCATTTACAGAAAATAGGCAAATTTCCAAGCTGGAACTTGTATGAAAGAATATGACATCATTGTCATTGGTGCGGGTGCAGGCACAAAACTTGTGACCCCACCTTCCAAAATCGGCAAATGTGTGGCTGTTTTTGAAAAGGAAACTCCGGGAGGAACCTGCCTCAATCGGGGTTGTATTCCTTCCAAAATGGTGATTTATCCTTCCGAACTCATTCGTATGGCAGAGGATACGGAAAAGTTCCCTGTTTTTTTTAAGGAAAAACCTGTAGCCGACGTCACTCAAATTTTCAAACGGGTGAACGCCACGGTAAAGTCAGACTCCGATTCCATTCCCATCGCTTATGAAAAAAATCCGAACATAGATTATTATCCCAAACAAGTTCGATTTATTGACAATCGCGTCCTTACGGACGGAAAAGAAACTTATACCGCCAAACATATTTTTATTGTTACCGGTACAAGACCCAATATCCCAGATATCCCGGGACTAAAAAATACTCCCTTTTGGACATCCAGAGAAGCTCTCTCTCCAGACAAATTCCCAAAATCACTGATCATCATTGGTGCTGGATTTATTTCTTTGGAACTAGGTGCCGCCTATAAAGCCTATGGTTGTGAAGTTACAGGACTAACTCGAACCGATGTTTTGCGAACTGCCGACGGAGAAATCAAAAAAGAATTAAACAAACATTTACCATTTCCTATCGAATCTCATTATCAAATTGAAAAAATAGAATTCAAAGATGGCATTTTTACCGTAACAGGAAAATCTGTAGAGGGAAAAACATCCATCCATTCCGCAGAACGTCTCCTTGTGGCCACAGGAATTCGACCCAATACGGATGACCTAGAACTCGAACATACAAAAATCAAAACAAATGAAAGTGGATACATCCAGGTGAATGACCACTTAGAAACCACAGAACCAGGAATTTACGCTTTTGGAGATGTGATCGGTAGGTATTTTTTTCGCCATAGTGCCAACTTTGAAGGAGAATATCTTTTCGAACTATTGTATGGAAAAAAAGAAAACCAACCCATCCAATACCCTCCCATGCCTGAAGCTGTATTCACACACCCACAAATTGCCAGTGTAGGTTTTACAGAAGAGGAACTCCTTGAGAAACAAATTCCCTATTACAAAGGTGTAAACCCTTATTCGTCCAGTGCCACAGGAATGGCAAGAATGTCCGATTCAGGATTTGTGAAAGTCCTTGTGTCAAAGGAAACAGAACAGGTGCTAGGTGCTCATATCATAGGTGAGGAAGCAGCAAACCTCATCCACCAAATTCTACTGGGAATGTATTTAAAAGCTAAACTGGAGGATTATTTGGGAATGATTTATATCCATCCTGCCATTTCTGAAATTACACGAAACGCATTTAGAAAAGTAAAAGAAGAAAAACTAAAAGGTGCTACATGAAAAAGTTTTTATTCAATCGTTATGACAAAGAAACCTTAAAAAAACGTGTGGAAATGGACACAAGGGAACGACGGGTCATTTCCTTTTACCGTTATGTGAATCTCGAAGACCCAATTCAATTTCGGAACCAACTGTATGATGCCTTTGAAGATTTAGGAATCCTTGGTAGAATTTATTTAGCAAAAGAAGGGATCAATGCACAATTTTCCATACCCATCGAAAATTATGAAAAACTCAGATCGATAGTTGATTCCATTCCCGAACTAAACCAGATTTATTTTAACGATGCTGTAGAAGATAAAAAAGAAAGTTTTATCAAACTAGCCATTAAGGTTCGCAAAAAAATCGTAGCTGATGGGCTCGATGATTCAATATTTGATCCTTCGGACGTAGGAACCCACCTAACACCGCTCGAGTTTCATGAAGCCCTTTCCGAACCTGGAGTGGTAGTTGTGGATTTACGAAATAATTATGAATCCGAAGTGGGCCATTTTGAAAATGCCATTTTGCCGGATGTTGGAACATTTAGAGAAGAACTCCCACTTGTGGAAGACCTCTTAAAGGAAAACAAAGATAAAAAAATTCTTCTCTATTGCACGGGAGGGATTCGTTGTGAAAAAGCTAGTGCCTACTTGAAATACAAAGGTTTCTCCAAGGTTCATCAATTGCGGGGCGGGATCATCAACTATGCAAAGGCAGTCCAAGATGCTGGTCTCCCTTCCAAATTCAAAGGTAAAAATTTTGTGTTTGATGACAGGTTAGGTGAAAGAGTGACTGATGATGTCCTCACTGTATGTTACGTATGTGGAAAACCCAGTGACCGCCATACTAACTGTGCCAATCTAGGATGTCATGTCCTACTTGTTCAATGTGAAGATTGTTCCAAAGAACTTCTTGGATGTTGTTCTGAGGAATGTAAAAATATCATCTTACTTCCTGAAGAAACACAAAAAAACCTAAGAAAAGAAAATATCAAAAACAAAAAGTATCCAACACACCACCTAACAAGAAAACTAGTAGGAAAATAAATGCAAAAATACGCCATCGAATTAGAAGGTTTAGAAAAAACTTATGCAAATGGAGTGAAAGCTCTTCGTTCCATAAATCTGAAAGTAGAATCAGGAGATTTTTTTGCCTTACTCGGGCCAAACGGTGCTGGAAAGTCCACCACCATTGGAATCTTAAGTTCTCTCATTAATAAAACAGGTGGGAAAGTCAAAATCTTCGGAACTGATATTGATGCAAATCCAGATCTTGCCAAAACTTTTTTAGGAATTGTTCCCCAAGAATTCAATTTCGGAATTTTTGAAGCCGTAGAACAAATCCTAATCAACCAAGCCGGGTTTTATGGAATCCCTTACAAGGAAGCCAAGGGAAAAGTAGAATACTATTTAGAAAAATTATCTCTTATCGACAAACGAAAGTCGGCTGCCGGCCAACTGAGTGGAGGAATGAAACGTAGGCTTATGATTGCCAGGGCTCTTGTTCACGACCCTAAACTTCTGATCTTGGATGAACCAACGGCCGGTGTGGATATAGAAATTCGTCGTTCTATGTGGGAATTTTTAAAAGAACTAAACCAAGCAGGTAAAACCATCATTCTTACCACACATTACCTAGAAGAAGCAGAATCTCTTTGTAAGAACATTGCCATCATAGATAAAGGAGAAATTGTAGAAAATACTTCAATGAAAAAACTCCTGCATCGATTGGATAAAGAGACTCTAATCATTGATTTAAAAAAATCGATCAAATCAAAACCGATTTCCAAAAAGTTCACCTGGGAATGGTTAGATGACCATACCTTAGAAGTACAATTGGATAAAAAAGAATCAGTAAACCAATTGTTTACAGAACTTACAAAACTTAAATTGGACGTATTAAGTCTTAGAAACAAATCAAATCGACTAGAAGAACTCTTTTTGTCTCTTACAGGAAAAAACTAATTATGTGGAAACAAAATTTCACTGCTTTGCAAACAATCATTAGAAGAGAATGGATCCGAATCATTCGAATTTGGGTCCAAACACTCATCCCGCCTGTGATTACCATGGCTTTGTATTTTTTAATTTTTGGAGAACTTGTTGGTCGCCAAATCGGAAAAATCGGTGATTTCACTTATATTGAGTTTATAGTTCCTGGCCTCATTATGATGAGTGTCATCACCAATTCTTATAACAATGTGGTTTCTTCTTTTTTCTCCAGTAAGTTCCAGAAAAATATTGAAGAACTCCTAGTTTCGCCAACTTCGCCCTATACCATTGTGCTCGGATATACTTTTGGTGGAGTGGTTCGTGGTATCTTTGTGGGAATTCTTGTCACGTTAACTTCCTTATTTTTTACCAATTTAAGGTTTCATAATCCGTTTGTGATTCTTTTTACGGTTTTAATGACTTCAATTTTATTTTCCCTAGGTGGCTTCTTTAATGCCCTCTTTGCTAAAAAATTTGATGACGTAACCATCATCCCTACCTTTATTTTAACTCCACTCACGTATCTTGGGGGAGTTTTTTATTCGGTGAAAAACCTACCTGAATTTTGGCAAACGGTCTCTTATTGTAACCCCATACTTTATATGGTCAATTTATTTCGATATGGATTTATTGGTATTTCCGATGTGAACCTATATTTCTCCTTTGGATTTATCACTCTTCTTTCTGCCCTACTTTTTTATATCAATGTGAGGTTAATGAAAATTGGTTATGGAATCAGAAATTAAAGAATCGAGACTCAGTCGGATGGAAAAAATCCTAATCGAAAAATTTTCCCCAAAAGAAATAAAACTAACGGATGTTTCCCTAGAACATGCAGGGCATCCTGGCATGACAAAAGATTCTAAAGAAACTCATTTCCGTTTGTTTATGGTCTCTCCGGTTTTTTCTGGCAAATCGACTGTGGAAAACCACCGATTGGTCTACGCAGAACTTGGTGCAGAATTTAAAAAAGGTCTGCATGCCTTGGAAATGGATCTTTCTTCAACTAAAAAAGGTGTCTAACTAATATGAGTAAACCTGTTCTTGTAAGTTTCAAACTCTGTCCTTACGTGCAACGTTCCGTTATCAACCTTTTGGAAAAGAAAGTAGACTACGATATCAAATACATTGACCTCGCAAACAAACCTGAATGGTTTTTAAAAATCTCCCCTTTTGGAAAGGTGCCGGTTTTACAAGTGGGAGAGGAAGTTATTTTTGAATCGGCTGTCATTAATGAATATTTAGATGAAGTATATCCGCCCGCTCTCCACCCGAGAGATCCGATCCAAAAAGCAAAACATAGATCCTGGACTGAATTTGCAAGTGCTCTCCTTGTGGACCAATACGGATGGACAATGGCAAAAGAGAAAGCAGACTCTGATAAAAAAAGGGAAGACCTTCTTTCTAAGTTTAAAATTTTAGAAGCAGGCCTACCTTCTCCCACAGGAAATACCCTCTTCTTTTCTGGTTCGCAAATCCATTTGGTGGATACGGCCTTTGCCCCATTTTTTATGCGGTTACAATTTTTGGCAGACCACAAACCGGAACTTTATTTGCTAAAAGATTTTCCAAAAATTCAAAAATGGAGTGAAACTCTACTTTCCCTAACTTCCGTAAAGAATTCTGTTTTACCGGAAGTGCCGAAAGAATATCTTGAATTTATCAAAGCCCACCATTCCTGGATGGGAGGAATACTATAGGATGACAATCCCAGAAATTCAAAAGAAAATTGAAGAAGGCCTTCCTGGCTGCAAAGTGGAAATTTTAGATCCCTATCGGGACGGAGTGCATATCAAAGCAGTTGTTACCTATTCCGGTTTCGCAGGTAAGGGTCTCATAGAACAACACCGTTTGGTCTATGCCACTTTAAAAGATGAATTAAAAGAAGAAATCCATGCATTAGCATTGGAAACTAGGAGCGAATAATCATGGAACAAGAGTTAAAGGATAAAATTGAATCCTTAATCAAATCAGAAAACGTCTTTCTATTTATGAAAGGAACACCAGAAATGCCGCAATGCGGGTTTTCAGCAGGAGTTGTCTCAACTCTCAAACAACTGGGAATTCCGTTTGGTTCTTTTAATGTTCTTTCTGATATGAAAATCAGAGAAGGTATTAAAGAATATACCAACTGGCCAACCATTCCTCAACTCTACATCAAAGGAGAGTTCGTGGGTGGTCATGACATCGCAGTCCAAATGGCTCAGTCAGGCGAACTTCTTAAAAAAGTAGGATAAACTATGATCCGTCTCTACCAATATGATACTTGTCCCTACTGCCAAAGAGTGATTCGAACCGTCGAATCACTTGGTTTAGTTTTGAACAAGGATATAGAATTTGTAGAGGCGTCTTATGGAACACCCGGCCGGGCCGAAGTGGTTCGGTTAGGTGGTATTTCCCAAGTGCCTTTCCTTGTAGATGGTGAAGTGCAAATGTATGAATCAGCAGACATCATTGCCTATTTACGATCAAAATATTCTTAACAATTTTTTTCTAATTTCGAATCTTAGAAAGTCAATTAAATCCTAATAAATCCAGTATTTTATCTCCAACAAACCTCGGTTTGCCGCTGTACGGAAATTCGTGAATATAAAGAACTGGATTAAAATTAATTTCTAATACCCCATAGGTTTTGGGATTTGGTTTAGATTCAATTTCAGAAGATATAATATCAATCCCACAAATCACAGCACCTGCCGCTTTGGCACAAGAAACAGCAATGGATTTAAATTCTGGATGCACCTTGTCTGTCACATCAAGCGAATCCCCGCCAGTCGAAATATTTGAATTTTTTCTAAGAAAAATTTGTTTTCCCGATTCAGGAATCGATTCAAAATTTAAACCTTGATCTTTCAAAATTTGGAATTCCACTTCCGACATTTGGATTTTTTCCAGTGCCGTTTTATGGCCCTCCCCACGTCTTGGATCTTCATTCTTTTTTTGGATTAGTTCTCGAATGGAACTTTTCCCATCTCCCACTACATTCGCAGGAACCCTGTTACATACAGCAACGACCTCATCTCCTAACACCAAAAACCGATATTCCGGACCTTCGATAAATTCTTCAATGATGATCGAATTTGATAATCCAAACGCAACTTTAAGAAATGATTCAAATTTTTCTAAACTATCACCCGGCTCCGAAATTCCAATTCCCAGTCCGAAATTTGTGGTTACAGGTTTGATAACTTTCTTTTTATCCAAAAAAAATTTATAATCCTTTACCGCATCATCGAATGCAGAATAGTTCCTACCAACAGGTACACGGATTCCATTTTCTTCTAACACCAGTTTGGAGGCAATTTTGTTCTCCATCACAAGATAGGTCATCAAACTATCGAGTCTAGTTTTACTTGCCTCTTTTACGAACTCTGCATGATTTCCTTGAATGAGACGAAGGAAGTTTTCCTTACGATCCACCATATCAATTTTGATCCCACGTGTGAGTGCATCTCGAATGATGATTTGTGTAGAAATTTCTAAATCTTCGAAGCCTTGCGGCAATGGTTTTGTCTCTGTCACATCAAACTCCGCTACAAAGTTTTAAAGGTTTAATCTGAATTGGCTTTTGATTTTTCTTTAAATGACTGCCTTCTAAGGTTTCAATTTTTTGTTGTTCATAAATAGATTGAATACTTAGGTCTTCAAAAAATTTGATTTTATTTGGAGAAAGTGGATATTGTAACAATTCTTCCTTATGAGATTTTGCTAACGTAAGCCCAAACTCACGAAAACTGGCTTTATGAATTTCTAAATCTAACTCAGACATTCCTGATCCCAATTGGCTAGGATCAATCCATTTTTCCCATTGAGCCTCCCAAGCTCTACTAAACGGGCCATTTGCATCATTTTCATCTAATAGATCGGCAATGGGTTGGATTTCCACAAAAAGCTGGTAAACAAGCTCACGTAAGGGCATTTCTTCTCCAAAAAACTTAATTTTGGTATCTTCCTTTCGGCCAAGCCAAGTAGTTAATTCCTGATTTTTTCGCCAATCTGCCATTTCCACCAAATCAGCTTTAGGTGATTCATTTAACATACAGTATAACAAAACCATATGTATAAAATAGAGTCGGTTTTCTTCTACTCCAATGGCAGAAAATGGATCTAAATCGAGAAGCCTAATTTCTAAATATTCAACCCCTCTTTCCATAAGTGCGTCGACTACCCTTTCCTCACCTTTAGGAACTTGTTTCGGACGTACTAATGAATAATATTCGTTTTCCAACTGCAAAATATGATCATTCAATTGGTTAGTTGCTTTGCCATTAAACTGTTTATATGCCGAATATGACTTTGAGACCACATGGCACATATCCTTTGCATATTCTTCCAAAGAATTTACTGAAATTGGATACTTTCCTTGCACTTTACTCGTATAACCAATGCTAGATAGTCGAAGCGTTGTGGCATAAGGTGCTTTTAGAGTTTTAGAATTTACCTTTCGAATGTATTTATTTTCTTCAGTAAACGTGATGTCAGTTAAACTAGAAGAACCAAATAAGTATAGCAGTGCTGGCGAAATACGGTAAAAATTCCGAATGGTATCAAAATAAATCTGTGACTTTGTTTCGCGAGTAAGAGGTTTTTTAAATCTCTTTTCTGAAACAACGGATAACATACAAGTATCAAAAGAAATATTGTAATGTACTCCCGAGATAGTTTGCATTTTTTTACCGTAACGATGTCCCAATCCGTTTCGATAAATTGTCTTTTTCCTTCCTTCTGTAGATGTTCCGTAATTTCCAACTTCAATTTTATTTTCCGATGGTAAAACGGGAGGCATACTAAAAGGCCAAAGGTATTCCGAACCTAAATTGCGAGCTGTGAAAGCATGTAACTCCGTAAGTTCATTTAAGGCATCAGGAATGGATTTATGGATGTTGGTAGCATATTCGATTTGTGCTTCTGCAAAATCAGTTTTGATGAGTGGATGAGTTAAACTGGATCCCAATGCCTTGGGATGCGGTGTATTTGTTAAATTTGATTTCCCATCTACCCTTACACTTTCTCTCTCTAACCCATGTTTGGCACTTAGCAAACATGTTCTATATTCTTCTGACAATAAACTACGTGTTGAATTTTTTTTTGTTGATGTTAATAACTTACGTTTCATGGTTTAAATGGTTTAAAAACCTAAAGGAACTCCTTCACCTTTGGGGTCCGACACGCCGATTAAGCTGTCTCCTTCCCGAGCGACAGCAAATACTTTAGCACGATGCCTAATATATTGGACTTGGTAAAAAGGTAAATCTGACTGAGGATAGGATGCTTTTATTTCAGGATCCAAAAAAATACGGTCAGGACTAAACTGGTGGTGGATTCTCGGGTAGGACACACTATCATAGAGACCTTCTTTTTGAATCAAATAACGATACAAAGTATTAAAAATGGAAGTGGGAATTTGGGAACCACCAGGAGCACCAATGACCATTTTGGTTTTTCCCGAGTTGTCAGTTAGAATCACAGGACTCATACTCGAAAGTGGGGTTTTCCCAGGTTCAATCGCATTGGCTTTGGATCCCACAAGCCCATAAAGATTTGGGACACCAGGAGCTACGGCAAAATCGTCCATTGTATTATTGAGGACAAGACCTGTCCCGGGAACCATTTGGCCTGCACCAAAAATCCCGTTCACAGACTGTGTTGTAGAAACCGCATTTCCATCTTTATCTAAAATAGAAATATGAGTGGTATTATATGACTCCGGCTTTTTGTTCTCTTCTGAAATGGTAGGCCAACTTCCCGAAACCACTTTTTTTTCTATCTCATTTGTTTCTTCTTTCGCATAACTTTGCGACAGAAGTTTAGTAACAGGTATGTTTGTGTAAAGAGGATCTCCTCCAAGTTCTGCCCTGTCCCTGTAAGCCACCCGCATAGCTTCAATGATACGAATCAATTCACCTACCTCTCCTTTGGGAAAGGTATTTCTTTTTTGCATTTCCGAGTATAAATTCATCATTGTAACAAGATGAACTCCAGAACTGGGAGGTGGCATGGTAAAAATGGTATGTCCCCAAACGGAACTTGTGAGTGGTTCGGTTACCTTAACTTGGTAATTTTTGAAATCCTCAATTGTGATAAAGTTTTCATAAGCAGTATAATATTCGGATATTTTTTGAATTGTTTCCCCTTCCAAAAATTCAAGTTTATCATTTTGAATGATCCTCTCCAAAGTTTTTGCAAGTTCTTCCTGAATGAGAAGTTCACCCTCCCTGATGGCTCGTTTGTCAATCCCAAATACATTTTGCATTGGTGGATTCATGGAAGTCCATGTTTTAGCCACTGCTCCTGCTAAATCTCCATAAACAGAGAAACCACTCCTCGCATAACGAAGAGCAGGTGCCAAGACTACACTCAATGGCAACTTACCATGTTGTTTTTGGATTTGTAAAATCCCTTGGACATTACCAGGAACTGCGGCACTATAAGCTCCTTTTAATGTTTTTCCAGATATCACCGTTCCATCTTCGTTTAAATAAAAGGAAGCGATTCCCTTTTTAGGGGAACGTTCCCGAAAGTCGTAAGCCCATTTTCCTTTGTTCGGTAAATAAACCACGGCAAATCCACCACCCAAAAGACCGGTAGAATGGGGCCTAAGGACAGAGATGGCAAAACTAGATGCAGTAAATACATCCACAACGTTTCCACCCTGTTTCCAGACTTCCATTCCGGCTTGGGAAGCCAGGGGATGGTCTGAGGAAATGATGATTTCTTTACCAATAAATTCATACCGATCGCGTTTTTCTCTGGCACCTTCAATTTGGGGAATCGTAACACTAAAGATTGATTTTTCAGTGGAGGAATCCTGAAGGAATGGAATCGACTCACAGCTGTTAAATAATAATAAAATTACAAACCAATAACTTGGTCGAATTAGGAAACTCAATCGAAAATCCCCATTTGCATTTTAGCTTCTTCGCTGGCCATAACACGTGGGTCCCATTTCGGATTCCAAACTACGTTTACCACAACTTCGTTAATTCCATCCACACGAAGGGTGTGGTTTTCAATGTCTTGTTTCATTTGTGGTCCTGCTGGGCAAGCCAGGGAGGTATAAGTCATTGTGATATCAGCCTTTTCTCCCTCAACTTTGATATCATAAATCAAACCAAGCTCAATAAGAGAAATACCGATTTCTGGATCTTCTACCATGCGAACACTGTGGTATACTTCCCATTCTTTTTCTGTCTCAGGATCACGGATCATTTCTTTTCCTCACTCAATTTTGCTAATGTTTGCCAGGGCAATAGCCCACAACGATATCGACCAGGATGTGAACGTAAGATTGTATAAAAGGATATCTCTTCTAAGTCTTGAAACAAGAAAGAATCCTCTCCTTCCAAAAAATTTTTACGTTCTGTTAGATAAGACTGAAAGTGGCTCTTTTGAAATTTTGTTTGGTTCTTAAAAAGTAATCCAGCTGCTGCAGAACAAATGGAACAAGAGTCCCCACCTAAACCCAAAATTTCGACCTTGTGATCTTCAGTAGTAGAATAGTATAAAATAATTTCATCACCGCAAAGAGGATTTAGCCCCTTCACCATTTCATGTTCGGAATTCGGTTTTTCCCAAACTCCAAATGATTTCCATCGTAGGAAATCTTCAAAATGACTTTCTTGCGACACGACCAAATATTGATTTTACCTTGTCAATTCCATGAACTAACGCATCAATATCTTCCTTTGTATTATAAAGGTAAAATGAGGCACGACAAGTTCCCGGAATGGATAGTTGCTTCATTAAAGGTTGGCAACAGTGATGGCCCACACGAATTGCCACACCTTCTTCATCTAAAATAGATCCAACATCATGAGGATGGATTCCTTCCATTGTAAAAGAGACAACACCCCCACGTTTGTCCAAATCGTCGGTCCCATAAATTTGTAAACCCCCAATTCGGTTCAGTTGATCCAAAGCATATTCGGTTAACATCCGTTCATGTTCTTTAATATTCTTCATTCCCACTTTTTGCAAGTAATCCAGTGCATGGCTAAATCCAATCACACCAGCAATGTTTGGAGTTCCGGCTTCGAGTTTCGCGGGTAGTGCGGCATAAGTAGAACTTTCCAATTCCACTGATTCAATCATATCTCCACCACCTAACCAAGGCGGCATGGCTTCCAAAATTTCTTCTTTTCCAAAAAGAACACCAACTCCTGTAGGCCCGAGCATCTTATGGCCCGAAAAAGCATAAAAATCAACATCCATATCCACTAAATGAATAGGCATATGACATGCAGCTTGCGCCCCATCAACTAAAACCTTAGCACCTACCTGGCGCACTCGATCGATAATCGCTGTTAAATCATGAACCGTTCCAGTTACATTAGACATTTGACTAATTGCTACAAGTTTTGTACGTTTTGTTATGATTTGGTTTAAATTGGATAAGTCGTAGGTGGTATCTTCTTTGATAGGAATAAATTTTAAAAATGCTTTTTTCTCTAAAGCTAACATCTGCCAGGGAACTAAATTGGAATGGTGTTCTTGAACGGATAAAACAATTTCATCCCCTTCACTAATGTTAGTCCTACCCCATGCCTGCGCCACTAAGTTAATGGCATCCGTTGTTCCCCGAGTGAAGATAATGGCTTTGGCACATTGTGCTTGGAAAAAATGCGAGGTTTTGATCCTTGTGCGTTCAAAAAGTTCCGTTGCATGTTGAGAGAGATAATACACCCCTCTATGGATATTCGCATTATCATTAGTATAATATTCGTTAGTGGCATCAATCACTGATTTTGGTTTTTGCGAGGAGGCACCATTATCTAAATAAACAAGAGGTTTGCCATTTGGCAAAATACGGGAAAGGATCGGGAAGTCTTTTCGTATCTGGTAAGGATCTAAACTCATACCGCCTCCAAATCCACTTCCAAATCTTCTCCCACCACTCGCACTGGGAAAATTACCAAAGGTTCTGTTGCAGGAAGTGCCAAAACTTTACCCGTACGAACATCAAACTTTGCAAAATGTCTTGGGCATGTGATGACACAACCTTCCAATTTACCACAAGAGATTTCTTCCCCATCATGTGTACAAGAATCTTCGAAAGCAAAATATTCTCCCTCTACCTTTGTCACTACCACATTAAAATGACGGGTTTTGACAACAGCCATCTTACCTTCATCAACTTCCGAAATAGAGATTAACTTTTTAAAGGCCATTATTTACCTCCCACCAGAATCTCTTTGATTCTTGTTTCCAAATCCAATTTTACTGCTTCAGAAAAACCAATGGAATGGATCGTCTCACCATAAAATGCAGTCACAAGTAAGGCCTTTGAGTCTTCTGGAGTTAAACCACGGGACAAAAGATAAAAATACTGTTCTTCATCAATATCTCCCACTGTCGCACCGTGAGTGCAAGATACATCTTCCGCTAGTACTTCTAATTTTGGATTGGCCTCGGCCCTTGCTTTTTTATTCAAAGAAAGATTAAAAGACTCTTGGTGTGCGGTCACCTTCTTTAAGTTCGGTGGAATGATCAAATTTCCTGTAAAAACATGATGGGACTTGTCAGTAACAATAGCCTTATAACTGATTTTACTTGTGGTATGATCGGCATGGTGGTACATTTCCATATCCAAATCTTTTAGATTTCTACCTCCCAGGGCAGAAACACCGTCCACGGTAACCTCAGCACCTTTTCCAAGTAAATGTGCATCCAAAAATAATTTCGAACGAAAACCGCCGATCGGATAATAATGGTATTTGATATGAGAATCAGTTTGGGTTAAAAGACAAACATTACGAAAACGATATAAATCATAATCACTGGTTTCTTTATCCAAAATTTCTAAGTATGAATTATCTTCTGCGATAAAAAAATCCAATGAAGAGGACATATGCAGATGATCCGAAGTATGATTGTTTTGGATTTGGATCTGTGTTTTACTAGTTTTACCTTTTTGCAGATAAAAAATTCTTACAGAATGTTTTGGTTGATCCCCTTCTTCCTCGAAAGAAAAAAAGGAATCACCTTCATCCAAAAGAAAAATCTCATAATTAGCGGCTGCAACCAAACTAAGGTAGGCAAAATAATCTTTCGGAGTATATTTTAGAATAGCGGTTAGGATTGAATCTATGATTTCTGCAGATAAAATAGAATCATCATTTTCAGAACCGGTAGTAGAAATTTCTTTTGGATCAAATTGTAATTCTTTCCAATCCACAGAACCAATCGGAAATTTTCTCCAAGACTCATCTGATTCTTTCGGAAACTCTAATTGGTTCCAAATTTCCAATACTGAATTTTTGAAACTTAAATGTTTTTCTTTCGTAAGAACCAATCGATTTTTTGTGAGCGAGGAATTCATTTGACCCCTTCTCTCTCCAAAATCCAATCGTAACCTACTTCTTCTAATTTTAAGGAAAGATCTTTTCCACCTGTTTCCAAAATTCTTCCATCAGCAAACACGTGTACAAAATCAGGAACAATATAGTTTAACATCCTTTGGTAATGCGTAATCAAAAGGATAGAACGTTCTGGATTTCTATTGGCATTAATTCCTTCCGATACAATTCGGAGTGCATCGATATCGAGTCCTGAATCTGTTTCATCCAAAATTGATAAAACTGGTTTTAACAAACTCATCTGTAAAATTTCGGCACGTTTTTTTTCACCGCCGGAAAAACCATCATTCACATAACGACCGATAAATGATTGGGGAACTTCCAATAAATCCATAGCTTGTTTTAATTCCTGTTTGAATTCTTTCACAGGAACTTCTTTTCCACGATGTGCTTTGAGAATGGATTTTAAAAAATTTCCAATGGTCACCCCTGGAAGGGCAGTAGGATATTGGAACGATAAAAAAACTCCAAGCCTTGCCCTTTCATCGGTTGTTTTGTTTAAGATGGACTCTCCCTTAAAGAGAATGTCCCCTGAAGTGACCGTATACTTGGGATGACCGAGAATGACATTGGAAAGAGTACTCTTCCCCGACCCATTGGGTCCCATAATGGCATGCACTTCACCGGGCCCGATGGTGAGGTTGACTCCTCTAAGGATCGTTTTGTCCCCTACAGTAGCGTGTAGAGATTTAATTTCGAGAATTGCGGACAAGGTGGTATCCTGTTATGTATATATTTAGAATGATTCTATATTTTAGACGAATCCCTACTACCAGGAAAAAGCACCACTCAAAAAAAACAAGATTCTATTCCGACCAACCTACCTGAGCAATGAGGATCTTACCATCCATCAGGGAAAAAGTGAAAATCACATATTGGTTTTGGTTGGTGATGTCGTAGAGTGGATAGGTCACACCCCATTTTTTGCGAAATCGTTCCGACTCTTCCTTATGTTTTAAAAAGTAAGGTTTCCAGGCGTAATTGTTTCCGATTTGTCTGGATCTTTCTAAATACCCGCCGTTCATTCGGTCCAAATCGTAGGTAGGGGTGATTTGATACCCTTCCGCGTCACAAACAAAAACTTTTAAAATCTCCCGCGGTAAGGACCCAAGGATTTGGCCAAACCGGTAAGGAAAGTCCTCTTCCTTTGTGTCCGAAAGTTCGTAAAAGAGGTCTTGGAGTTGGTCGATGATCTTCTGTTCCCGAAGACCCTTCTCCCGAAGTTCCTTAGAACGAACACTAGAAAAGTTTTCCAAAACCGTCTTCATTTTATCGGAGAATGTATTTCGATTCAGAAAATGTGGATTGGGTGTCGAAAAATAGAACCCTTGCAAAAGATTGGCCCCCATAGAAAGGGCAAGGTTCACCTCTTCTTCTGTCTCTATCCCTTCAAAAAGAAGTTGGCTTCCGAGTTTCTGGGACATTTCCGAGATGGCACCGAGGACTTGTTTGAAAGAATTTTTATTCAAACTTTCTCGCATAATACGAATGTCGACTTTCATAATGTCTGGGTGTAAATAGCCAATTCTTTCCAAATTGGAAAATCCAGTCCCCAAATCATCGATCGCAATTTTTAAACCATAGTCCCGAAAGATTTGAACAATTTGAATGAGACGGTCAATCGAGCCGTCAAATTCATCCTCAGTGATTTCGATCACTACTTGGTTACGATCGATTCCATATTTTTCAATGAGTTGGATGATATGAAAGTTTTCGGCAAATAAATCGGTATGATGCACTCGGGAAAGGAAGTTCGGCATCATATTGAAAAAGAGTTTTGTGCGAAGATTACTTTCTTTTAAAGTCTGGACTGCCTTTTCCCTAAGAATCCTGTCAATGTTATAGACGGGAACCGGATCCTGGTCCCGATTATGAAAGAGGCCTCCCAAGGAATGATAGGTGTTTTCCTCAGGATTGTACTGCCGGCCAAGCACTTCATAGGCAGAAATGGACCGATTGATGGCGTTGACAATGGGTTGGAAATGTGGGACAAAATATGTCTCGTTCCAAAACTGGTTTCCTTCCGTTGATTCCGTTATGAACATGGTTCCCTTTCGTCCAGACTAGAACCAAGTTCATAACTGACAAGTCAAAATCCCTAAATTTGAGACAACTTCAAGGAAATATGACTCATTTTTGACCCAAATATGTCAAATTAACCTAGATAGAATACCCATCCGGGATGGCCGTATGCCTCGGAACCACGATAATTCCCTCGCGAATCCGAATGTATTCGTCCTCATATTCCTGAAGATTTTGTTCGTTTAACAGACGCACGTTGGCACCGATGGCACAATCTTTGTCGACAATTGTCCGTCGGATTTCACAATTAGGTCCAATTCCAATCGGGATCTTTCCTGACTTCCTATCAAAATATCCATAGTGGTCAAGGCCCATGACAATAGAGTCATAGATCTTGGTTCCAGAAGCAATGAGCTGGCGTACACCAATGATGGACCGATGTACCTCACACTGGTTTAAAATCGTACCTTCTGAAATAAGGGCCTGGTTGACCACTGCTTGGTTGATTTTGGAAGGAGGGAGGGCTCTTGCTCTGGTATAAATCGGAGTTTTTTCCAGATATAAATTGAATTTGGGAATGTGGTCGGTTAACATCAAATTGGCTTCATAGAATGCTTTGATCGTTCCAATATCTTCCCAGTAACCGTCGTAAGTGTAGGCTTTTACTTTTCTTTCTTTTATGGCCTTCGGTAAAATTTCTTTTCCGAAGTCAGCCATATTGCGATCTTCTAATACATCGATGAGTGTGGATGTGTTAAAAATATAAATCCCCATATTCGCAAGGAAGTTCCCATTTTTTGTACGACAAGATTCGACTTGGCTTACTTCTTGCGGTTTTTCGATGAATTCTTGGATAAACCCACCCACTCCCGATTTAACAATTCCTAATCCATAAATTTGGTCTTCGGGAATGGCATTGGTTGCCACAGAAATTTCGGTTTCTGGGTCCATTAAATGGCTCTGCATAAAATCAGAAAGATCCATATTATAAAGTTGGTCACCAGAAAGGATCAGAACATATTTCGGTTTTTGTTCTCTAATGTAAGGAAGGACCTTCCTTACGGCATCGGCAGTTCCTTCAAACCAATTGGCACTCGAAACCGTTTGTTCCGCAGCAATAATCTCCACAAAACTTTTTTGGTGGATATTATTTGTCGCATAAGTTCGGTTAATGTGACGGTTTAGAGAATAGGAATTAAATTGAGTGAGGATAAAAATCTTTTCGAAACCACTATTTAGGGAATTGGAAATAGGAATATCAATGAGTCTATATTTCCCGCCAAAACTTACAGCTGGTTTCGATCTTTTTTCTGTTAGTGGTAATAAACGAGTTCCCTTCCCCCCACCTAAGATGATGGTCAATACTTCATCCTTTTTTAGAATGAAATCTACACAATCAATAGAGTCTTCTTGAAATCGCATACCTTTCCTTGTAATCGAATTAGACGAAAAAGCAAGAAAAGGTTAAAAAGATTATTATTTTTTTAGGAGAACTTCGAGAATTTGTTTTCCGTCCATCTTTCCAGTATAAGGATTTACGGCCCTCTCAGGATGAGGCATCATTCCTAATACATTTCCCGCTTCATTACAAATCCCAGCGATATCATGTAAGGATCCGTTAGGGTTTTCTTTATAACGAAAGACCACTTGCCCATTTTTTTCTAATCGTTCTAAAGTTTCAGGATCAGCAAAGTATGCTCCCTCTCCATGTGCAATGGGGATGGATAGAGTCCCTTTCATTTCTTTCCCGATTCTGTTTTCGGAAACAGGAACAAGATCCACATCTTTACAAATGTATTTTAAAGTTCTGTTGTGTAGTAAGGCACCCGGAAGAAGTCCCGATTCAGTAAGGATTTGGAATCCATTACATACTCCTAAGACCTTTCCTCCTTTTTTGGCATAAGAAACCACAGAATCCATGGCATTGGAAAATTTGGCCATAGCCCCGCAGCGTAAATAGTCTCCAAAGGAAAAACCACCAGGCAAGACCACTAGGTCTGGTGTATCCGAAAAGGATTCCTTATACCAAGTGTATTCGACCTTGGCACCAAACTCAGATTCGAGGACCGATCCAACATCCTTATCACAATTAGAACCAGGAAAGGTAACTACCCGGACCTTCATACTTTCTCCACAACCAACCGGTAGGTTTCGATCACTTGATTTACAAGAACCGATTCACAAATCTCTTTTGCCAAGGCCTCTGCTTCCGATTGGGACTTTGCATCGATTTTCATTTCGATGTATTTTCCTACCCTTAAGTCAGCGACAGAATTTTTCCCTTGGTCATGAAGGGTGCGGAGAACCGTTTGTCCTTGGGGGTCAAGGACCGATTCTTTGAGTGTAACATTTATTTTTGCGACAAACATAACGTGATTTTATCTTCCAATTCCAAGTATTTTTTACGTAGTTCTAGGATCAAGGATTCGGGCAAAGCGGGAGCGGGAGGATTTTTGTCCCAATCTGTGGATTCTAACCAATTCCGTAAAATTTGTTTATCAAAACTAGCCGGAGTTTTGCCCAATGCGTAAGTAGAAGCATCCCAATACCGTGAGGAATCGGGGGTTAGGATTTCGTCGATGAGGATTGGTTTTCCATCCACAAGTCCAAATTCAAATTTAGTATCACAAAGTAGGATTCCCTGTTTGGCCATTAAATTATGGGCTCTGTTGTAGAGAAAAAGAGAGATTTCTTTCAGTTGAGAAAAAAGCTCTTTACCCACTTCCCTTTCCATCACGGATTCACTCACGTTTTCATCATGACCCGAATCATTTTTCCTGGCAGGTGTAAAAATAGGAGTTTCAAATTGGTAAGATTCTTCTAGACCCTTCGGATAGGGAACATGTGCAATTGTCCCTTCTGTTTTATATTCCTTCCAAGCAGATCCTGTTAAGTAACCGCGGACCACACATTCGAAATCGATTCGTTTTGCTTTTTTTACAAGGACAGATCTTCCTTTTAAAAATTCTTCGTTTTGAAACGGAGGAGGAAATTTTGATACATCGTCAGTGATTAAATGGTTTGGGATTGTCGGAAACTGACGAAACCATGCCGTAGAAATTCGAGTTAGAATCTTTCCTTTGTCAAGGACTGGTTCTTCAAAAACAACATCAAATGCAGAAATACGATCGGTTGCTACAAGAAGTAGTGAATCTCCTAAATCGTAAACATCTCTAACTTTACCCTTATAACTGGGAGTTGGAATCATAATTGTATACACACCATAGCCATATCATCACTCGGAGTGGAAGAACCACAGAAATCTAAAATTTTGTTTTGAACCGATTGTAAAATATCATTTCCAGATTTTGCAGATTCATGGAAAATTTCTTTCATCCCTTCTTCTGTAATGTAATCGGAATTCGGGTTCATAGCTTCGCTTGCACCATCCGTATACATAAAAAACAAAGATCCCGTTTTTAACTGAACCGTTTGTATTTCATCTGTTGCCGCAAAATTGATTCCCATAATCATGGGACTCATCCCTTTTAAAAACTTCGTTTCACCATCCATATAAACAAGAGGAGCGGGATGTCCCCCATTGATATATGAAAGTTTTAAATCCTGATCAAGGATCGCATAACAAAAAGTAATCGCGTAATCTTCAGGAAGAACTAACTCCATATTTTTTCGTAAGTGTGCCACTCGTTCCCGTAGGTCCATTGTGGACACTAAGTTAAACAATTGCATTTTGAACATAGCTCCAATGAGGGCTGCACTTGGTCCATGTCCTGAACAATCGGCAATCACAATATGAAGTTTTTTTTCTTCGATCCAAGAGTCGACAAAGTCACCACCAATTTGTAAATAAGGGTGAAATAAAGTTTGGGCTTTGATTCCGTTCCAAATAAAACTTTTTTCTGGAATCAATTGGTCTTGGACCCGCCTTGCCGTTTGTAATTCCTTTTCGTATTTACTTTTTTGTCTGTACAACTCGTCCTGTAAGTCTTTCAAACGAATGACGGAATGGATTTTTGCGACAAGTTCCCTTTTGTTAAAAGGTTTATTAATAAAATCGTCTCCCCCATTCTTCATGGCTTCTTGAAAACCCACTTCCCTTTCAATGGAAGTGATAAAAAGAATCGGAAGGAGTTTGAACTGGTCCATTGTTCTAAGTTCCCGGCAAAAGGAAAATCCATCTTGGACAGGCATATTCACATCTAACAAAAGTGTGTCGATAGCAGTATTTAACAAAACCAAACGTGCTTCTTCTGCGGAGAAAGCTGTATAGGTTTTAAAACCCTCTTGTTGTAAAAGGTATTTTAAAAGTTCCACATTTTCTGGAACATCATCCACAATTAGGATATTATGTATGGATTCCTCATTGGCCATGTTTTAATCTAATTCCGCTTTCAGTTTGGATCTGATATCTTGGATTTTTTCTGTGCGATTGGAAACAAGAAAAAGAATTAGAAACAGAAAATGGAAGGCAATGACTCCAAGCCACATACTTTGTTTCATATCAGAGTCCATTCCTCCTTTTCCTAAGACACTACTAGGATGGTTCCCTGGATTTTCTATCCAACGGATGGCACCCCAAGTGAGAATGGCACTCACTGCGCAGAGAACAGACAAGTAAGCGGAAAGGATTGCTTTTTTGGCCTTGGATGGGACTAAATATCGGAAAATAAAATAACTGACTAAGGATATACAGAGAATAAAAAAAGACTGCAACCTAGCATCCGTTTTATCCCAAGGAACTCCCCAAGCACTATAGGCCCAAATTGGGCCAGAAAACAAAACGCCCACCGCAAAAAGAAAAGAGAGTTGGTTGGCTGTAAAAGCAAGTCTGTCCCAAAACAAATTTCTAGTAAAAAGAAAAATTAGGGAAAAAATAAAGGAAAGAATGGGTCCATATAACGCCACCCAGGCGACAGGAACATGCAGATAAAATATCCTGTGACTGAGGCCCTGTTCCAAAATGACATTTGGATACACTAGTGAAGTGATGATCGCAATGACTAGCGACATACAAACGACAAGATAAAAACCAATGTCGAAAACAGGGTGGAATATCCGAATTTTACGTTCCATTTTTTTCCAAATTTTCAGAGAGGGAAAGAAATTCGAGGAGAAAACAAAATCTTAGCGTTCATTCCTTAGAATCTCAATCATCACCGAACCAAGCGTAGCGTAAAATAACATAAAAAACAAAAGTAAACCCACCGATGGTAGGTAAAACCCAGGTTCCTGCCAATACCTATGTTCTGCTTCTAATCCAAAGAGGAACAAAGGAATGGAAAATGGAAGTTGCAACAGAGGAATGATGATTTCTTTTAACCGGCTTTCAAAAGCAATGAGTCCGAGAGATACTCCCAGAAAAACCAAAGAGCCACTTCCTAGGTTGGCAAAAAGCCATTCGCCCCAATACCGTTCCACACTCATGTTTTGAAAAAAAACAGAGAGGACAAGGACAAGGGCTCCATTAACTAAAATTGTACAAAACCAAATGGCAAAAGATTTTGCCAGATAAAGAGAAATGGGGCTTACAAACGAAAGACTGGCTTCCCAACCCATTGATTCTCTCTCTTCCCATAAACTCTGACTTACAATCACAAAGTTCAGGATAAAAATGATCGCCCATTTGATTCCGCGAATGCTTCGTGCGGACAAAATCTCATTTACCTCAATCGATGTGTAAAAAATAAATACAACGGCTACGCTTAAGGTAAAAAGAGAGATGATTCCACCAAGAGAACGACCAATCAGACAGAATTCTTTTTTAAGTAAGGTGAGTAACAAATAAAGCTCCCTTCTCAATTTTAATTTGGGAAGTACATTGTAATTCTTTTGGTATCGAGTGGAGAACAATTAAAATGAGTTTTGATTTGGATACCTCATTTAAAATCTCACTTAACACTTTAGAAGAATCTGCATCTAATCCCGTATAAGGTTCATCAAATAAAATAATTTCAGCGGAAGAAAGAATGGCTCTCAAAATTGCTACTTTTTGTTTCATTCCTCTTGAAAAGGTATGGATAGGATCCCAAATTCGTTTCTGTAAACGAAAGAGTTCCAAAAGTTTGTTTCGTTTTTGGAAATCAGGTTTGGTTCCATCTAACTTAGAAAAATAATCCAAATTCTCTTCCAAACTGAGAGAGGAATAAAATCCTAACTCATGACCAAGATATGTGATTTTCTTTTTGCCTTGGTTCCAATGCCAAAGTTCAGAAGTAAGCGAGTGGTGGTAAATTTCTTTTAAAAGGGTAGATTTCCCGGCACCATTCTCACCTAGCACAGCCACAAGGCCTGTCTCCAAAAAAGAAAGATTAATCTCTTTCAGTAAGACTTTTTCGCCGACAGTAATAGTAAGCGCTTTTGTTTCCAAAAGGGTTTGGTTCATTCTACACCATGTTCTTTCGTAGCTTTACTCTCGCACTTCTGTTTTTATTTCCCACTCTGATTTGGGGACAAAAACTAATTGGAAACAAGGAATATCCGGAGATCCTTTGGGGCAAAGACCAGGAATTTGATACCTCCGATTTTCCCAATGGATCCTTTATTTACCATAAGGAGGACTTTATCCTCGCTCGTGGGAAACTTTTTCAAGGGGAACCACCGAAATCCAACGGCAGTTTTACTTACGGTCAAGAAACCATCACCAATTCGGGAAAATGGAATAATGATACGATCGAACTTTTACTTTCTGGAAAACCAAATCAGCGAACCGAAGTCATCAAACGTTTAGAAGCTGGAGTTCGGTTTGATCCTCAATTTTTTCCCTTCCGATACAATTTAGGACGTTTGTATTCTTTGGAGATGAATTACGAAAAAGCTCTCGTGGAATTTGAATATGCCAAAGCAGAAATGCCCGAATACTTTAAAACCTATCTGCACATTGCGATTCTTTCTGAAATCACTCGCCAGGTTTATTATGCCATTATGAATTACAAACTGGCAGTAGAAAAAAATCCTTATGATACGGAAGCCTTGATTCGTTTGGCAGATCATTATTTGGCCACAGGATTAAAAAACAGAGCCCTTCTTTATTTAAACAAAGCACTGAAGATTGAAGAAGAAAGTCCGAATGTGAAATTAGGTTTTGCAAGGCTTGAGATGGAAAAAGGAAACTTTCATATCGCCTACAAAATTTTTAATCGCACCACTCTTACAACCGCCGAAGGGAAACCAAAACCCTACGATAAAAAGTTCCATTATTATTTTGCCGAAACTGCCTCCAAAGTCACAGACTATGAAACTGCAGAAGAGGAATATACAAAGATGCTTAGTTTTACCAATGATCCTTTTTTTGCCACGGTTTCCTCAAAAGTAATCGCAAGAAGGCGTGACATTGCGAAAAAATTTGCCGAAGCCAAACGAACTCAACTGGATGATTCAGAAGAAGAAACAGCTCCTCCAAACGAATGATTTCTTGCTTCTTTTAAAGTATTTAATAACTCTGATTTAGGATTGGAAAGAATCTCTTTCGGTTTACCAAATTCAACAATCTCCCCAGCATCCAAAACAAAAATTTGATCACACATATAAGATAAAAAACCTAAATCATGGGAAACAATAAACATTCCCAGGTTTTCAGTTTGATTGATTTGTTTGAGTTCTTCTGCAATTTTTTTTTGTACAAGTACATCAAGGGCTGTGACTGGTTCATCCAACAGCAAATATTCAGGATCCATCAGTAAAGCTCGCAAAATAGAAAACCGCTGCAATTGACCACCACTTAACTCTTGTTTTGTCTTATTTAAAAGTTCCACTGACAATTCAAATCGGTGGCATAAACTTTCAATTCTCACCCATTCCTTTTGTTTGGTTTCATCTGATAAAAAAATTCCTTTTTTTATTCGGACCGGTTCGAGTAATAACTCTCTCATCGTACCTATATGGGAAAAACTTCCCAAAGGATCTTGAAAGACTGGTTGGAGTTTTGGGTTTTTTCTATTGGGTAGTTTCTCCTCTTTCCAAAAGAGAGATCCACTCCAAGTATATCCATCTGTTGGATCTAGAAGCCCTAATGCCAACCGAAACAAAGTCGATTTACCTGATCCTGATTTTCCAATGAGTCCTGTGATCTCTGTCGATTTTGCCACCAAATTGATATTCTGTAAAAGGGAATGTTCACCAACCTGAACAGAAATATTTTTAAGTGTAAACATTGGATTTTCCCCATAAAATCATTGCGTTTCTTATTTTTAACCGAAAGTTGAAAGTGAAGGAGAATGGGAAATTGGAACAAATTAAAATCACAGAAGTAGGACCAAGAGATGGTCTGCAAAATGAAAAAACCATTCTCTCTACTCAGGATAAATTCGAATTCGTATCCCGTCTAGTACAAAGCGGAGTAAAACATATCGAACTCACATCCTTTGTGCGTAAAGATCGAATCCCACAAATGGGAGATGCCATCGAACTATCTAATCTTGTCCTACCAAAATTCCAAAACCAAATCCAGTTTTCGGCACTCACTCCCAATGCCAAAGGTTATGAAGGAGCTAAAGAAGCCGGTTTTGCCGAAGTCGCTGTTTTTACTGCCACTTCAGAAACTTTCACCAAAAAGAATATCAATATGACAATTGAGGAGAGTTTGGAATTTTTTAAACCCATCTTCAATCAGGCAAAATCGGATGGGAAAAAAGTCCGAGGTTATATCTCCACTGTGATTGCTTGTCCCTATGAAGGAAAAATCAAACCAGAAAAAACCCTAGAGATCGCGGAACGACTGCTAAGTGCAGGTGCTTATGAAATCTCTTTAGGAGAAACAATTGGTGTAGCCGTTCCTTCGGAGGTAGAATCTCTTTTAGAAGTCCTATTGAAAAAAATTCCCAAAACCTATTTAGCAGGACATTTCCACGACACATACGGGATGGCCATTGCAAACACCAAACAAGCACTTACCATGGGGATTCGTAGTTTTGATAGTTCGGCGGGAGGGCTCGGAGGATGTCCTTATGCCAAAGGTGCTGCAGGAAACGTTGCCACAGAAGATCTTGTATATTTTCTTCATAGAGAAGGATATACAACAGGAATCCAATTGGATTCTCTCATTTCTGCTAGTCGGTTTATGGAAGAAAAAATTGGAAGAAAACTAGAATCGAGAACTTACATTGCAATGAAGAATGCCAATTGATTTAGAACTCCTTCATTCTAAGTTAGAGGAATTAAGAAAAAAATACGAACACCTTCAATATTTAGATACCGATCCTATTTGTTTTCCAAAAAAATACAAGGACCCTCTTGATATAGAAGTGGTATCTTTCATTTCTTGTTTGTATGCTTATGGAAATGTCAAAAGCATTCAAAGTTTTTTAAAACCAATCTTTGAAGCCTTAGGTCCCTCACCCTACCAAAGTTTATGCGTTGGCGATGAAAAATTTGAACACTTTCTTAAAAACCTTAAAGTCTACAGGTTCCAAACCAAAAAAGACAACCAAATCTTTTTCCGAACCTTAAAACGTGTCCTACAAAATCTGGAGAAAAAATCACCTCTCTTTGAATCAAAATTTATAGAGGGACAAACAAAATTTACTGCAGAAAGTTCTATTTCCAAGTTCCAAAAGTTTTGGGAAGAGGAATTAAAAATCACAAAGGGAAACCAGAAACTTTCCTATGGTCTTCAATTTTTGATTGGAAAACCAGAAGCAAAATCTCCCAAAAAACGATTATCTCTATTTTTACGTTGGATGGTAAGAACTGCCTATCCTGACTTTGGGTTTTACCAAAGGATCCATCCAAACCAAATCCCCTTTCCATTGGATGTTCATATCCAAAAATTAATTCGAATTTTAGGCATTACAGATCGAAAAACTTTTGGTGCGAAAGAAGCCTATTTGATTAAAGAATTTTTTAAAAAAATAAATCCCGCAGATCCTTTGTTATACGATTTTTATCTAACGAGAGTAGGAATTATAGAAAGATGTAATGCAAAATACGAGAAAACTATTTGTGAAGTTTGTTATTTGAAAGAAGTGTGTTTAGTATTTGGTAGTGCCACGGGGAATTGAACCCCGATTGCAAGGATGAAAACCTTGTGTCCTAACCATTAGACGATGGCACCGTTTTAAGAACGTAACTTGCGAGTTACAGGAACTCTATTTTGAGTCGTCGGGGATTCGAACCCCGGACCCATTCCTTAAAAGGGAATTGCTCTACCAGCTGAGCTAACGACTCGTTCTGTAGCCAAGAATATCGAACCACCTTTCTCGGTCAACAACTACTTAAAAAAAAGATTCAACACTCCGCTTTTTTTTTAATCCATAATGATCGTGTGTTCACGATCAGGTCCTGTGGAAACAATTCCAATCTTTGTATTCACTAAGTCTTGTAAGGACTTAATATACGACTGGCAAAGCGTTGGTAACTTAGAGAAGGAATTGATTCCAGAGATATCATCTTTCCATCCTTTAAACTCAGCAAACAACGGTTTGACGTCCTCAAGTCCTTGTGATGGGAAAAAATCCAATTTTTTACCTTTGTATTCGTATCCTACAACGACGGGAATTGAATCGTAATGGCTGAGAACATCAATTTTGGTTAATACAAGAGAATTGATTCCGTTCACCGTAACAGCATGTTTGATCATTTGTACATCAAACCAACCACATCGTCTAGGTCTTCCGGTAGTGGAACCGTATTCACCACCTAACTTTCGCAACACGTCCCCAGCTTCCCCTAAAATTTCAGAAGGGAATGGACCCTCTCCTACTCTTGTGGCATAAGCTTTGGTAATCCCAATCACATCTTGTAAATACCTAAAACTTACTCCTGATCCGGCTAGAGCACCGCCTGTGGTAGGATTGGAGCTAGTCACATAAGGATAGGTTCCAAAATCGATATCAAGTCCTGTCCCTTGTGCCCCTTCCAGAAGGACACGTTTTCCTTTTTGGAGTTCTGAATTGAGGTAGTACACTGTGTTCACAATGTTTTTCCCCATTTTGTCAGCGAAATCCAAAAGGAAATCATACATTTCAGTAATATTGACAGGTTCCAAGTCGTAGTATTTTACCAGTTCTTGGTTTTTTACTTCTAAAATATGGGTCAGTTTTCTTTTGAGTAGGTCTTTATCCAAAAGGTCTCCGGCACGAACACCGTTACGAAGCATTTTGTCTGCATAACACATCCCAATCCCTTTTTTTGTGGTTCCGATCTTTCTTTCAGGCGAAGAACCAGCTTCTCTTGCTTCATCGATCAATCGATGATAAGGAAGAAGGATGTGACAGGAATCACTGATGAGAACTTTTTCTTTAACTTTGAATCCGTGTGATTCTAAATCGGCACATTCTTTTAAAAAGTATTCCGGATCCAAAACCACTCCGTTTCCAATCACACAAGTGGTATTGTCATAAATAATTCCCGATGGCACCAAATGGAAAATGTATTTTTTTCCACCCACTACCACCGTATGACCGGCGTTCGCACCACCTTGGTACCTAACAATGATATCTGTATCTTTGGAAAGGTAATCAATTACCTTTGCCTTTCCTTCGTCACCCCATTGTGCTCCGACAACTAAATTTGCAGGCATAATTCCCTCATTTTACCTTATTTACAATTTCTTCAATGGAATCAAGATGCAGGGCAAAACCACAGGCATCCTTCTTAATTCCAGTAAAACTTTCATACAATTCGTTATAAACCCCACCGGCAAAAACCGGCTCTGGATCCCGTTCCACATAACCTTGAAACATAAATCCAGTATAATAAGACAAATCTCTCACAAGAGAAGGATCCCAAATACAAGGAATCTCTCCGAGAACTTTCGACCACTCTGCAAAAAAACTTGTGATGGATTCCAAATCCCCTTTCAGTGTATCCCATTCTTTGGGCGACAAAATCTTTTGTAATGAGTTTTGAAATTTTGGCATTTCACTTACAGGAATGGGACGCAGCAACAACTGGATCATTTCCATATGAGGCTCAGAAGTATTTTCTCTTGCCGCTAGAGAAACTAACTCCGGTAAGTTTTTCGTATATAAAAATTGTCGTAGCACTTTTGTTTGTTCTTCATTCCAACCAAGAATCTCTAAAACAGAACGAAAAAAAGATGAGTGACCAAAGACAATCGTAAAGGGTTCACTAGGAACCGAAGCTTTCCAAAGTTGATGTAAAATTTTGATTTGAGAAATGATATGATTTGTATCGCTTTTTCCCAGTGACTCCACACCTACTTGCAGAATTTCACGTCTTGACGCATTACGTTTTTTGTGGTCACGAATCTTACGTGCAAAGTAAAAAACATTCTGGTTCTCTTCCCAATGGGAACGAGCCGCCATTCCTTTCACAACTTGGAGTGTTAAGTCCACACCAGGGGAAAGTTCATTCCCATCCCAGTCTTTTGTCACAAGTAAACTCTCTAACCCATGATCCAAATGGGAACGAAAGGAATTCGAATAGTCAAAGGAAGGAAGGCTGATTTCAGAATACCCTTCTCTTTCAAAGAGTTCTGAAAAACTTTGTAGTAAATTCCGCCGGTTTTTGCTTTCTTCGGGGCCTAAAAAATGAAATCCATCCGGAATCCACTTTTGTTCCGAGGAAATTGATTTGTTTTTTTGATTCATACCGGGATCTCGATCACCCAAGAAGTCAGTTTAGAGAAATCCTGGATTTACGCAATCAATTGTAAAAATCGAATAGACAAATCGAAAGTTTTCAGTAATTTAATGTCGGTTTAGAGGCATACATGACAGAAAAAGAAGCCACTTTGGGACGCTGGCATAAAGAATTTTTTGAGAACATCCACCTATTTGTAAAATCGGGTCTTACCGAGTATGAAGCAAAGTCCATTTTAGAAGAGTTTTTAGTTCTTTCACAAAGCACTCCAAAACCGAAGGTCATGGAAATCTTTCAAGAACCAGAACGTTTGGAAGAAATCGGAGTGTATACCGATATCCGCCCCGAACCTCGAGATTTCATGTTAAAATTTCTCGATCCCATTATGAAGAAATTCAAAGTCGAGGGAACTGAAAACCTTAAACTTTTGGATGGAGTCATTGGCAAATACCCTGTTACTTTAATTTCCAACCACTTAAGCCATTTGGATGCCCCCGCCATCTTTACTCTTCTGTATAACTCAGGACCAGAAGGAAGGAAAATTGCGGAGTCCCTCGTTTTTATCGCAGGAAGGCTTGCTTTTGAACCAGACTTCACCCGCCTCGGTCTCTATATGTTTGGAACACTTCTCGTTTGTTCCAAAAAGGATATGGCAGATAACCCCTCTCTTTCCGATGTGATGACCAAAATCAATATGCGTGCCTTTCGTAATTCGCAAAAATTACAATCCGATGGAAAGGTAATTTCTATTTTTCCAGAAGGCACTCGGTCACGCGATGGAAGGCTTATGCCATTTGTGGACACGGTGTACCACTATGTTGCAAACAAAGTGATTCTACCTATTTCACTAGAAGGAACAGAAAAAATCCTTCCTATCGAAGGTTTACTTTTTAACCAAGCAGTTGGAAAACTTGTGATCGGCAAACCAGTGCTTGTTGGGGAACTTACCAAAAGAGAAATGGAATCTTTTCCTCCTCATATTGAACAAATTTCTTTTCCTGGCACAGGAGATAAAAAACAGTTCATCATTGATAACCTCGCACTTCTTGTTGGAAGCAATTTAAACAAACACAAACACGGAACCTATCGTAACCTTTACAAAGGTGATGTCAGAGAAACAAACCAACTCATTTCGATTCCGAAAAAACCAGATGAACATGTTGTGATCATAGGATCATCCAATATGTCCGTTGCCTTTGCTTGTGTGATGGCAAATAAAAACGTAAAAGTAACCATCTACAGCCCCGATTCGGAAATGGTAAAACAGAGTAATGAAGAAAAACGTGATGTAGTCCATTACCCCATCTACAAACTCCCACCAAATATTGAATTTTCTGACAAACCAGAGATTTTAGATTCGGCTACCCTTTTTATCCAAGGAACAAACCCCTGGGAATTTGATGGAATCTATTCGAAAATCAGAACTCATTTGCAAAAAAACAAATCACCGATGGTAAATGTCATCAAAGGATTCACTGGATCCAAAAAAGGACTTATCCTCGAAGATTTGCATGAGTTACTGCTCATCGAAAGAGACCGTCTAGCAGTTGTTTCAGGTGCCTGTTACCCTGACCAAATTATGGAAAGAAAGATTTCCGGATTTGAAATTTCAGCCTTTGAAGACTCTTTGATTCCTAAATTACAAGAATTACTCAAAAACAACTATGTTTTTACAAGACCTGCCATCAATTCCCGCGACACAAAAGGAGTTCAATTAGGGGGAGCATTAAAAACTGTTTATGCTTTAGCAATGGGCCTTGTGGAAGGATACTTCAAGCGAGAGTTAGGTGGCAATGTGGACAACACTTTGTTCCATTTAAGCAATCGATTTTTTAATGAAATGGTTTCGATTGGGGTATTACTTGGAGGAGATCCAACTACTTTCAATGGACTTTCAGGAATGACTGACTTTATGTTGGCTTGTTTTGGATCTGACACAAGAGATAGGAAATATGGTTACGATCTTGCTAATGGAACAAGACCAGAAAAAATCACCAATGGTTTCTATGGATTAAAGGTATTGCCAAATCTAATTCAATTGGATGAAAAAAGACATCCTATTGTGACGGCTGCCTATCGAACAGTGATTCAAAACGAAGAATTTGATTCGATAGCTGAAAACTTACAAATGCAACTTGCTAGAATTTAGGAAGGGTGACTATAAACTCCGTGTAACCTGGTTCAGATTGGAACTGAATCCGGCCACGGTGCCTTTCTTCTACTGATTGTTTCACAATCCCAAGTCCAAGCCCTGTTCCTTCCCCTTTTTCCTTAGTCGTATAAAATGGTTCAAAAATTCTTTTTTGAATGGTTAAAGGAATTCCAGAACCATTATCCTTCACCCGGACCACCACTTCTTTCTCTGTTTCGTCAATTTGAATGGTGAGTGTTCCCTTAAAGGACATAGCTTGTAAGGCATTGTAAATCAGATTGGTCCAAATCTGAATTAATTCATCTGGATAACCGGAAATGGTTGGATTTGCATTGTACAAACGAAGACACTCCACACCCGATTTCATTTTGTTTTGATAAAGTGTCAGAACCGTTTCAATAGTATCAACCAAGTTAATTTCTGTCCTGGCTTCATTTCGATCAAACCGTCCGTAATTTTTTAAGCTATAGACAATTTTGGATGTTCTTTCTACTGCTAGTCGAATTGATTCCACACTACGAAGTGTATTCAATTCAGATAGGATCAATTCAAGTAAGGGAGAAAATCGAAAACTAGATAATAAATTTTTATTTTCCAGAATAAAATCGGATACACCTAAATCAACAATTCTGTCTGCTAAATCATAAGCGGGTTCAATTCCTAATTCAATAAATGTAGCTTCCAAAGTTTTTTTGGCTTTTCTTGCTTCTGCAAATACATAGGTTTTTGGTTTAATTGTAAATAATTCGATCACCCAAGAAATAATTTCATTAATATCTTTTTCAGGATATTTAGAAAAACATTCTTTAATTTGAAACAACCTATTACCGAAGTTTCCCATACGGTTATAAATTTGTTCACTAAAGGCTGCAATTGCTGCAAGTGGATTATTGATTTCATGTGCAACACCCGCAACTAACTGTCCCAAGGTGGCCATTTTTTCTGAAAGGATCAATTGATCTTGGGTTTTCTGTAAATCTTCTAATAGTCGATTGAGTTCTTTTGTTCTTTCCTTAACTGCAAACTCAAGTGCTTCTTTATTCTGTTTGGACTCAGTGACATCAATAAGTATAGCCAGTAAAGTTGGACGACCTTTCGTCTGTAAAATAGTATTACCTGATACCACATGACGTATTTCACCAGATTTAGTACGAATACTTGCTTCCATTCCCGTACTCCAACCTTTTTTCATGAGTTCCGACTTTAGTCTTTCTCTGTCAAATTTGGTAATCCAGATATTTAGGTCGTAAGAGGTGCGACCAATAATTTCTTCACGAGAATAACCAATCAAACGACAATAGGCTTCATTTACGTCATCATAAACGGCAGTCTCTGCATTCGATAAACTAACTGCGGCAGGATTCAAACGGAAAACACTTTCAAAGAGTTCCTTACTGATGACTAACTCACTTTGTAAAACGGCAGCTAGGTATTCTTTTTCTTTCAGCGCGGAAATATTCTGACCCGCAGATAAAAGATACTTACCATTTTCAACGATACGCCCACTGAAAAGAATCGTCACCGTAGAACCTTGTTTGGTTACGAGAGGTACTTCTAAATTGAGAACATACCCATCTCGTTTTAACCTTTCTAATATGGCTTCCCTATCATTGTCATTTGAATAAATACCTAAATCTAAGGTTGATTTTCCAATCACTTCCTCTCTACTTCTTCCAAGCCATGAACAATAAACTTCGTTCGCATCTAAATACAAACCAGTTTGCATGTCTGTGAGGGCCATACCAATAGGGCTCGAACTAAATGCTGTATGCCAGATGGAATCAGTTGTAGAAAGGATGGGAGTCATTCGTTTGGAATGTAGAATTTTAGCGGAATATCATACGAATGCAATAAAAAAAAGCCTACTGAACCAGTAGGCTTTTTCGAAACATTCAAAATGAAAACAGTGCTACTTCGTAGCTACTTTTTCTTTCTTTGCTTTTTTAGGTTTTTCTTCTTTTTTAGCAGGTTTTTTTTCTTCGCGTTTTGCCTTTGTTTCTGCTTTTAACTCATCTTGAGTTTTGCGATCTACAAGCTCCAAAATTCCCATCGCTGTGTTGTCGGAAGGACGGTTTACCAAACGAATGATTCGTGTGTAACCACCTACTCTTTCAGCATAACGATTTGCTAAGTCTTTCAAAAGTTTGTTTACGATTTCTTGGTCACCAAGGTGGCTATAAAGATATCGTGTGTTGTGCAGGATTGCTGCATTTTTCTTTTGTTCGTCAAGATTAGCAAGGTTTGCATCTAAATTACGTTTTGCTCTAGTAATGATACGTTCCGCATAAGAACGAGCCACCTTTAACTTCGCAACAGAAGATTCAATTCTTTCGTGGCGGAGTAAAGAGATTACCATATTTTGGATCATAGCTTTTCTATGATCCGCGGATCTGTTGAGTTGTTTAACTTTATTACGTTTATTCATCTTAAAAATCTCTCATACCGAAAGAAAGTCCCATAGAGGAAAGTTTTGCTTTCAACTCTTGTAAACTTTGTTCGCTGAAATGTTTTGATTTAGTCATTTCGTCTTCTGATCTCTTAACGAGTTCACCAATGAAGTCAATTTCCAAACTACGAAGAACGTTTGTAGAACGAACAGATAGTTCCAATTCTTCTACATGTTTCGAGAGTGATGCTTTGAGTTTTTCATCAGCTTCATCTAACTCTTCTTCTTCTTCTTCAATCTCTTCTTCAAAGTTAATAAAAACAGTTAAGTGGTCTTTTAGGATTTTTGCGGCTTGAGCAACTGCATCTTCAGGAGAAACAGATCCGTCAGTCCAAACTTCCATAGTTAATTTTTCGTAATCAGAACGTTGTGCAACACGAGTTTCTGAAACTTCAAACAATACCTTTTGGATTGGAGAAAAAATAGAATCAATTGGGATTGTTCCCAATACTTCGATATCTTTCTTTTTGTCTTCCGCAGGAACGTAACCACGTCCTCTTTGGATTTCCAAATCCATAATCAAATTTGCATCCTCATTGAGTGTGGCAATATGAAGGTCTGGGTTCATGATTTCAATCGAAGAGTCTACAGCCAAGTCAGCTGCACGGAAATAACCAGCACCTTTCAGTTCTAAGTGGATTACTTTGCTTGCTTCTTTGTCTTCAGGCTCGTATTTGATTCGAACTTGTTTTAAGTTAAGAATGATACGAGTAACGTCTTCTGCAACACCTTCGATATAGGAAAACTCATGAGAGACTCCTTCAATTCGAATCGCGGAGATTGCTGCTCCTTCAATAGAAGACATGAGCGTACGACGAAGGGAGTTACCGATCGTAGTACCAATTCCTCTTTCGAAAGGTTCTGCAACAAACTTACCGTAGTTTGGTGTATTCACATCGGTAGTGAATTCGATTTTTTTGGGTCTTTTAAAACCTTTTAATAAATTCTTTGGAGACAATGTCGTATCCTTCTTCTCTAAATTCTTACTTCGAGTACAACTCTACGATTACCTGTTCTTTCACAGGAATATCAATATGCTCTCTTGTTGGAAGTGAAGTCACTTCTCCGGAGAACTTGGTATAATCTACACTTACCCAAGAAGCAGTACGATTGATTGCTTGAGCAAGTTTGATATTTTCTTCGATAAACGGAGACTTTTGGAATTTCTCACGAATTTCGATTTTATCACCAACATTCACACGATAAGAACAAATGTCCACACGGTGACCATTCACAAGAATGTGTCTATGTGCTACGAAGTTACGAGCTTGTCTTCTAGTGACTGCAAAACCCATACGATAAAGAACGTTATCCAATCTTCTTTCGAGGAACTGGAGTAAGTTCTCCCCTGGAATTCCTGGAGTATGAGCTGCCTCTTCAAAGTATCTACGGAATTGTTTTTCTAACACACCGTATGCGCGTTTTACTTTTTGTTTTTCACGAAGCTGCGCCCCGTATTCAGTGATCTTTCCTTTTTTCTTAGGAGGAAGACCAGGTGGGTACTTTCTCTTTTCAAGGGAAGATTTTTCTTTATGTAATGTATGACTATTTTTGAGAAAGAGGTTAAGCCCCTCTCTTCTCATCAATTTAACAACTGGACCTCGGTAACGTGCCATATATAATTCCTACACCCTTCTTCTTTTGCGTGGTCGGCACCCATTGTGAGGGAGCGGAGTTACGTCTTTAATGAGTTTGATTGCAATTCCTTTCGTAGTTAAAGAACGAATGGCAGATTCACGACCAATTCCTGGACCTGAAACCATTACATCTACTTCCGAAAGACCAGCAGCTTCGATTGCTTTTTCAGCTGCGTTGGTAGCGGCAACTTGTGCTGCATACGGAGTGGATTTTTTGGATCCACGAAAACCCATCATTCCAGAAGAAGACCAAGAAAGAACGTTTCCTGCCATATCCGTAATGGATACAATTGTATTGTTAAACGATGCTTGGATATAAACCTTACCTCGTGGAACGTTTTTCTTCTCTTTTTTCTTAACCTTTTTGGTATCTTTTTTATTCTTAGCGTCTTTTTCAGCCATGGACTCGTCCTCTACTTAGTAGCCTTTTTCTTATTGGCTACAGTTTTCTTGACTCCCTTACGGGTTCTTGCGTTGGTTCTTGTTCTTTGTCCGTTGACCGGAAGTCCACGTCTATGACGGAAACCTCTGTAGCAACCTACGTCCATCAATCGTTTGATGTTTAGGTTGACTTCAGAACGAAGATCCCCTTCTACCTGGTATGATTCTTCGATAACTCTTCGGATCGCGGCTTCTTGTTCGTCCGAAAGGTCCTTCACCCGGATAGATTCGTCAATTCCTGCTTTTTTCAGGATGTTTTGAGAGGAAGTCTTGCCAATACCAAATACGTATGTAAGACCGATCACTATTCTTTTGTTTGATGGTAAATCAACACCCGCGATACGTGCCATATCTTTCTATCTTTGCCTTTGTTTGTGTTTTGGGTTCGTGCAAATCACTCGGATTACACCTTTTCTGCGAATGACTTTGCATTCTGGACAGATTTTTTTTACTGATGCTCTAACTTTCATTATAGTTTCCTATTTCTTTCTGTAGGTAATACGGCCCTTGGTTAAGTCATAAGGAGAAAGTTCCACTGTGACTTTATCTCCAGGTAAAATACGAATGTAATGCATACGCATCTTTCCTGAAATATGTGCTAAAACCTTATGTCCATTTTCTAGTTCCACACGGAACATAGCGTTCGGCAACGGTTCAAGAACGGTTCCGTCAATCGTGATTGCTTCTTCCTTAGCCAGGGTCTATCTCCTACTAGATCGATTTTAAAATAGTGTTAGTGATTTCTTCCATACTTCCCAAACCATTAATTTGCCGAAGGATCCCAGAGCCTTTATAAAAGTCTATCAGGGGCAACGTCTTGGTGTTGTAAGTATGCAGACGGTTTTTGATGGTCTCTTCGTTGTCATCCGAGCGTCCTTCTTTGATCGCTCTACCTAGCAACCGTTTGACGAGTTCTTCGTCAGGAACGTCTAGGTTGACAACGGAGTCGAGCTCCATACGAAGCTCTTTGAGGATTTCCGACAGAGCCTTTGCTTGCTCCACCGTCCTAGGAAATCCATCCAGAATGAATCCATTCGCACAATCAGATTCGACCAATCGGTCGCGAATTATGCCTATAACGACAGCATCTGGAACAAGGTCTCCAGCGTCCATATATTTTTTTGCTTCTACACCCATAGGGGTACCGTTTTTTACGGCAGCACGGAGAATATCTCCAGTTGAGATCTGAGGAATTTTGTATTTCTCTTTGATGATGTCAGCTTGGGTCCCTTTTCCAGCACCTGGGGGCCCCATAAAAATGAGTCTCTTCATTTGTTACACTCTTCCCTTGATTTTCGTCTTTTTCATGAACCCTTCGTAATTTCTCATAAGAAGTTGGGCTTCGATTTGTTTTAAGGTTTCGAGTGCCACACCCACCATGATGAGTAACGAAGTTCCGCCAAAAGTATACACCAAAGTTCCCCCACCGGTGTTAGAACCGAGGTTTAAAAACTTGATGATAAGATACGGAGCCAGAGCAAGACCAGCAAGGAAAAGAGCACCTGGTAAGGTGATTCGATTCAAAATTTTTTCAATCATTTCTTTGGTTTGGCTACCAGGACGAACCCCTGGAATAAACCCACCGTATTTTTTTAGGTTATCAGCAAGTTCCTGTGGGTTGAACTGAATGGCCGTATAAAAATAGGCAAAGAAAATGATGAGAGATGTATAAATCACATAATAAAAAAGGGCATGGTACCAAATTTGTGAAAATGGATTAAAATAGTCCATAATCACTGCCCAACCTGCCCACTGACCACCCTTAGAGGACAACCACTGAACAATTGTTTGTGGGAAAAGGATGAGCGAGGATGCAAAAATAATTGGCATTACGTTGGCACTGTTCACTTTGAAAGGAATGGATTGGCTACGAGCCTGAACCATCTTTCTTCCCACCATTTGTTTTCCGTAATTTAACGGAACCCGGCGAACCCCTTGGGTCAAAATCACCGTTAAGGCAATCAGCACTATAAAAATAATAATAAGAATCAGGATACTGAGAGCATCCGATGTATCGGAGGTAAACATAGCAATGAGTGCTTCTGGCATACGACCAATAATACCTGCAAAGATGATAAGGGAGATTCCGTTACCAATACCACGTTCTGTGATCTGTTCTCCGAGCCAAATAAGAAGAACTGTTCCCGTAGTGATGGAGAGCATCGCAATCGGTAAAAAGTACCCTTCGACTGAAGGATTGATCAGTCCTGGGTATTTCGCCTGCGCAGTACCCGATCCAGTAGACCAAGAATTAGCCAGTTGGATCACTGCAAGAGACTGGATCGCACAAAGGATGAGAGTTCCGTACTTAGTGTACTGTTGGATCTTTTTTCTACCTTCTTCCCCTTCTTTTTGCATCTTTTGCAAACTAGGAATGAGAACCATTACAAGTTGCATAATGATCGAAGAAGAGATATAAGGCATGATCCCTAGTGCAAAAATAGAAAATTTTAAAAGAGCACCACCTGCAAACAAATCCACCATTCCGAGGAAACCTTCACTCGGATCGGCAGTAATGCCCGTCACAATCAAACTATTGATACCAGGAATGGTCACATGCGTTCCCATTCTAAAAAGTAACAACATACCGATCGTAAATAGGATTTTAGATCTTAATTCCGGGATTCGAAAGATGTTAGCGATGGTTTGAAACATAGGTTATCTAGTTTTTTTTCTCTTCTTTTTTCTTTTCTCTAATGATGACTTTTCCACCCGCTTTTTCAATTTTCTCTTTTGCAGAGGCAGAAAAAGCATCTACCGTAATGGTGATGGCAGCAGTCACTTCTCCAGTTCCGAGGAGTTTGATTGGTCCTACTTCTGACTTAATCAAAGATTTTGCTTTGAGAATGGCAGGAGTTACTTCCCCAAAAAGACCAGCTTTCGAAAGAGAAATCAAATTCACTGGTTGGAATTCCACAGAGAAAATATTGGTAAAACCACGTTTTGGCAAACGTCTGTGAAGTGGGAGCTGTCCCCCTTCGAATCCACGTCTCATCGAAGCTGCACGAGCTCTTTGTCCTTTGGAACCCCGAGTGGAAGTTTTTCCCATTCCGGATCCTGGACCTTGACCCACTCGTTTCGGCGAGGTTTTTGCACCTTCTGGAACGGGAACCAAGTTTTTGTTGCCGAGGGATGTAGATTTTTTAGGACGTTTTGCCCCGAATCCACGACCTTGTTCGATTCTATCTTGTGCCATACAATTATACCTTTTCCACTTTCAACAAGTAACCAACTTGTCGTAACATCCCTTTTAGTTGGGGAGTCATTTTGTGTTTCTTGGATTGACCTTTCTTTTTAAGGCCGAGAGCAATCAGAGTTTTTTTATGTACCGGTATGATACCAATAGAACTTCTTTCTTGCGTTACGATCACTTCTTCCATAATCAGTATCCTTTTATAGATCTTGCCCAAACAAATGTTTGAGGCTAACACCACGTCGTTTTACCGCCATTGACGGAGTTTCCAACTGTTGTAATGCATCCATAGTCGCCTTTACAATGTTCATCGGGTTTGAAGAACCCCAGGACTTTGTAAGAACATCTTGAATTCCTGCTCTTTCCAAAACGGAACGAACAGAAGCTCCAGCGATGATCCCCGTTCCCGGAGAAGCCGGCTTCAAAATCACTCGAGCGGATTTGAACTGTCCCACAACATCGTGAGGAACGGTATGACCGATATAGTGAATGGATTTTAAATTCTTTTTTGCCGATTCAATGGACTTTCGGATGGCATCTGGAACTTCATTTGCTTTTCCAAAACCAATTCCTACTTTTCCTTTAGAGTCACCGACTACAGAAAGAGCGTTGAAGGAGAAACGACGTCCCCCCTTCACTACTTTGGCAACTCGGTCGATTTTAACGACCTTCTCAGTAAATTCTTTTGTTTCTTCTTCTAACATCATTTAGAACTCCAATCCACCTTCGCGGGCAGAATCAGCAAAAGCAGCAATCTTTCCATGGTAAACCATTCCAGATCTGTCGAGAACCACTTGGGAAACTCCTGCTTTTTTCGCTTTTTCAGCGACTACTTTACCGAGTTCGGTTGCAGCCGATTTACTCTTTTTAGAATTTTCATGTTTCGGAAAATCTTTCTCTAAAGTGGTTGCATAAACAAGTGTTACACCCTTCGCGTCATCAATGATTTGTGCGGTGAGGTAACGGTTTGTTTTATTAAAAACCAACCGAGGTCTTTCCGAGGTTGAACGGAGTTTGTATCTAACTCGTTCCGCTCTTCTCAATCTTTTGATATTTTTAGCTGTCTTATTGATCATGACGTTCTACTTCTTACCGGTTTTTCCGGCCTTTCTACGGATGTATTCGTTCGCATATTTGATCCCTTTTCCTTTGTAAGGTTCAGGAGGTCTTTTTGAACGAATGTCAGCCGCAACTTGTCCAACCAGTTGTCGGTCAATTCCCGATACTTTGATTTTAAGCTGATCTGCCACATCGATTTTGATACCGTTAGGCTCAGGAAAAACCACTTCGTGAGAATATCCAAGAGCCATTACAAGGTCTTTACCGCGTTTTTGTGCACGATAACCAACCCCAGTAATCTCAAGGTTTTTCTCCCAACCAGTGGTGACACCTTTGACACAGTTCATCGCAAGGGAACGAACGAGGCCGTGGAGAGCGACAGTCTTTTGGTCTTCACTTTTACGAGTGAAAACTAGTTCGCCGTTTTCCACATTGGCACTGACACCTTCGTATAGAGGAGTTTTCAATTCCCCTAAAGGCCCTTTGATGGTAAGGGCTTCCGCTTCCGTTTTTACTTCTACCTTTGCAGGCAATTTGATAATACTTTTTCCAACTCGAGACATGGTGTTATCGTTCTCTAGAATACCTTACAGAGAACTTCCCCTCCTACTCTGAGTTTGCGAGCACGTTTCCCGGTCATCACACCTTTCGAAGTCGAAAGGATGAGAGTTCCGATGTTATTACGGAACGGGCGGATTTCGCCGGATTGGATATAAACTCGACGACCTGGAGTGGATACTCTCTCGATCATACGAATTACCGGTTTTTTTTCCGTGTCGTATTTTAATTTCACTTGGAAGTCATCAAAACTTCCATTTTTTACTGTTTGGACATCATCTACAAAACCTTCTTCTTTAAGAAGATCGAGGATGGACTTCTTGATTTTGCTACCAGGAATCACACAAAGCTCATGTTTAGCTTGTTGTGCGTTTCTGATTCTTGTTAGCATATCTGCGATTGGATCTGAAAGACTCATACTTACCTTAACCTAATTACCAGGAGGACTTTTTCACACCGGGGATCTGAGCCTTGCTAGCAAGGTCCCGGAAGCAAAGACGACACATATCAAAGCGGCGCAAATAAGCGCGTGATCGACCACAAAGAGGGCAACGATTGTACTCTCTCACTTTGAATTTTTGCTCTTTGGCGTGGCGTTCCATCATTGATTTTTTCGCCATGATAAATCTCCTACTTACCTGCCGTTCGGTAAGGCATACCGAAGGCTTGGAATAATTCGAACGCTTCTTTGTCCACTTCCGTGTTCGTTACGAAAGTGATATTGATCCCGTAGATAGTATTGATTTTATCAAAATGAATCTCTGGGAAGATGATCTGTTCTTTTACGGACAGGTTGTAATTTCCTCGACCGTCGAAACCTTTCGGATTTACTCCGCGAAAGTCACGAACCCGTGGAAGAGCCACGTTAATGAATCTGTCAAGGAACTCATACATATGATGACCACGAAGGGTAACTTTGCAACCAAGCACCATCCCCTCTCTCACTTTGAAACCCGCAATGGATTTCTTAGCGAAAGTTTTCACTGGTCTTTGGCCTGTGATTTGACCAATTTCTGCAAGACATGCTTCCATCGCTTTTGGGTTCGTGTGAGCTTCACCCATACCAACGTTGATCACGATTTTTTCTAGTTTGGGAACTCGCATCACACTTTGAAAGCCGAGTGACTTTTGGAGTGTAGGGCGGATTTCCGCTTCGTATTTTGATTTAAGCCTAGGTACCATAACTATACTTCTTTCCCTTCTGGTCGAGTCACTCGTACGGATTTACCATCCTTCTTGGCAAAGCCCAATCGTACAGCCTTAATTTTCTTCTTAGGCTTCGCTTTGTTCTCTGCTTTTGCGTCGTGAAACATCACATTGGAAATATGGATTGGGAATTCGATCTCAATCGCACCACCTTGAGGGTTCTCTTGGGTTGGGCGAACGAATCTTTTTCTTTTGTTCACACCTTCGATATAAACGCGGTCTTTGCGTTTATCGATTGCTAGAACTTTCCCTTTTTTTCCTTTTTCTTTACCGGAAATCACTAGAACTTCATCGTCCTTTTTGATTTTCGTTTTTTTGAATTTAGTGGGCTCGGAGCCTCTGTATGCTAACTTAGTCGCCATTTTAGAGAACCTCCGGAGCTAGAGATATAATTTTCATGTATTTTTTATCGCGTAGTTCACGGGCAACAGGTCCGAAGATCCTGGTTCCTTTTGGATTCCCTTTGTCATCAATGATGGCAACGGCATTGTCATCGAAACGAATGTAAGTTCCATCGGGACGACGAACTTCTTTTTTCGTTCTCACAACAACTGCTCTTTGAACCGCTTTGTTATGCACTTTTTTACCTTGCCCGTCACGAAGACCGTATGCAGGTTGTGCTTCTTTCACAGCGACGATAATCTCGTCACCAAGCGTTGCGTAGCGTTTTTTGGAACCGCCAAGCACTTTAACGCACATGACTTTTTTCACACCCGAGTTATCGGCTACTTGTAAAATAGTTTCTTGTTGAATCATACTAATTTCGCCTTCTCAATTACCTTTACAAGTTTATGGTGTTTCTGCTTAGAAAGTGGTCTTGTTTCCACAGCGATGACTCGATCACCAACTTGACACTCGTTCTTCTCGTCGTGAATTTTCACGCGGGAAGTTCTGGTCATAATCTTCTTAAACCGTGGGTGCACTTTTCTTGTGATGATTTCGATTACTACAGTTTTATCCATAGCATCGCTCACTACTACACCTTGAATGGTTAAAGACTTTTTAGAGTTTTTATCTTCCATAACCTACTTCTTCTTACCTTTGCTTGTTTTAGCGACTTTTGGAGCCGAACCAGCTTTCGGTGCGATTTGTTTGAGTTTACCTTTAGCAGATAATTCCTTCTCGCGAAGGACAGTTAATGCTTGGGCAATTCTCTTCTTATGATTGCGGATTACTTTTGGGTTCTCAAGAGATCTTGTGACACCAAATTGGAATCTTGCTTTTCTTACTTCTTCGGAAGAGGAAAGAATTTCTTTCTTCAAATCTTCTGGAGAAAGTGATTTAAAATCGTCTTTCATAGAACGTTCCTCTTAACAAATGAAGTTTCTACTGGCAGTTTAAATGCTGCTAGGTGAAGTGCCTTTCTTGCTGTTTCTTCATCAATACCAGCCATCTCAAAAAGAACGCGACCAGGACGGATCTCCGCAATCCAAAATTCCGGGTTACCTTTACCTTTACCCATACGAGTTTCAGCAGGTTTTTTAGTGATTGGTAAATGTGGGAAGATCCTGATCCACAATTTCCCACCACGTTTTACTTGGCGGTTGATAGTGATCCTTGCAGCTTCAATTTGGCGCGCAGTGATACGACCGGAAGAGATGGCTTTTAAACCATACTCACCGAACGCAACGTAAGAACCTCTTTCGTCCTTACCTTTTAAGCGCCCTCTTTGGCGTTTTCTAAATTTTACTCGTTTAGGTGCTAACATGATAGTTTCTCTTTAGTACTTCTTAACTCGTTCTACGTTTTACAGCGTATTTATCTTCATCGGTCTCTTCCTTATTGGTTGGGAAGTAGTCACCAGTATAAGTCCAAACTTTCACACCGATTTGACCGAAAGTGGTAAGGGCTTCTTTGAATCCAAAGTCAATTTTGGCACGAAGAGTATGAAGAGGAACTCGTCCTTCCATATACTTCTCTGTTCTTGCCATATCTGCTCCGTTCAATCGTCCGGAGATTTGGATTTTCACACCTTCCACTCCACCGCGCATAGCACGACGAAGTTCTGCTTTCATCACTCGTCGGAATGGCATCCTTTGTTCGATTTGAAGGGCAACCGTTTCGGCAATCGCTTGTGCAATCACTTCTGGTTTTTTCACTTCGATGATGTTCATCCCAATCGGTTTATCAGCGTATTTTTTAAGCTCTTGTTTTACCGCTTCGATGTTTTGGCCTTTTTGACCAATGACCATACCTGGTTTAGAAGTATGGAGGTTTACGTTGATTTTTTCAGGGAATCTTTCGATTACGATTTTTACAACGGATGCATTTTTAAATTTCTTCTGAAGGAATCTACGGATCTTGATATCTTCGTGAAGATTTTTGATGTAATCTTGTTTGGAATACCAAACCGAATCCCAATTACGTGTGATTCCGATTCGTAGTCCGATTGGATTTACTTTCTGACCCATAAATTAGTTAACCTTCTTTTCGATTTCAGATACGACAACAGTGATGTGGCTTAGGCGTTTACGGATCCTAGAAGCACGACCACGTGCTCTTGGGCGGAAACGTTTCATGATAGGGCCGTCGTCCACATAGATTTTTTTAACATAAAGTGAACTTGGATCCAAACTTTCATTCATTTGTACTGCGTTCGCAACTGCCGAGTTTAACAAGTTGATGATCATTGAACTTGCCGCTTTGTTTGTAAAACGTAAGATATCAATCGCTTCTTTGTAATCGTATCCACGAACTTCATCAGCAACCAGGCGAGCTTTTCTGGCAGAAATTCTGAGGTGTTTTCCTACTGCTTTTGCTTCCATCTCTCTACCTATTTCTTCGCTACTTTTTTGTCTCCACCATGACCTTTGAAGGTTCTAGTGGGAGCAAATTCACCGAGTTTGTGACCGATCATGTTTTCATTCACATAAACAGGAACAAACGCTTTGCCATTATGAATCATGACTGTATGACCAATCATATCTGGATAAATGGTACTTCTTCTTGACCAAGACTTGAAGGGAGTTTTTTTCCCTTCAGAGTTTAGGCTCGTAATTTTTTTCATGAGGTGGTCGTCAATGAACGGACCTTTTTTTAAGCTTCTAGCCATGATTATCTAGATCCTACCTATTCCTGTTTTTCTTACGTCTTTGGACAATAAAACGGTCAGACGGTCTAGTCTTACGTGTTTTAAATCCTTTCGTAGGTTTACCCCAAGGAGTCACAGGGTGACGACCTCCGGAAGTTCTACCTTCACCACCACCGAGTGGGTGGTCCACAGGGTTCATAACGACCCCTCTTACTTTCGGTCTTTTTCCTAACCAACGGTTACGTCCCGCTTTTCCAATGATGACCAAGTTATGGTCTTTGTTGGAAAGTTCTCCGATCGTTGCTAAACACTCTTTACGCACTTTTCGGATTTCCGAAGAAGGGAGTTTGAGAGACACATAGTCACCGTCTTTAGCGGAGATCACAGCAAAAGAACCTGCTGTGCGTGCGATTTGACCGCCTTTTCCGATATGTAGTTCAATGTTGTGAACGTTAGTTCCAGCAGGGATTTTATCTAAAGGAAGTGTATTTCCTAGTTTGATCTCTGCATTGGCACCAGATTCAATTTTGTCCCCAACTTTCAGACCGTTAGGAGCTAAAATGTATCGGTATTCCCCATCTGCATAACAGATAAGTGCAATGAATGCCGAACGGTTTGGATCGTATTCAATTGTTTTTACAGTTGCAGGGATTCCAAATTTATTACGTTTGAAATCGATGATACGGAACTTTCTTTTGTTACGTCCACCTTTGCGTCTAACAGCAATACGTCCCTTATTATCACGACCTGCCTTGTAAGAGAAATTGGCAGTGAGAGGTTTATAAGGAACCACTTCTGTGATTTCTTTGAAATCTAAAACGGAATAATACCGGCTAGACTGTGTTGTGGGTTTAAGTTTTCTAATTCCCATAATTAAACCTTAGCAAAATCCAAATTTGCTCCGTCAGCAAAGGTCACTACGGCTTTTTTGTAGTGAGGTCTTGGGGACGGCATGTTTCTAAAACGTTTCATTTTCCCACGGTAAACGGCTACGTTTACATTTGTTGGAACTACGTTATACATTTGTTTCAGAGCCTGTTTGATCAAAGTTTTGTTCGCATCCGGGTGGACTTTGAACGTATACTTGACAGTTCTTTTTCCCATACGTTCTCCAATTGTTTGAAGGTCTTGCGACTTTTCTGTAACAACCGGTGATAAGATTACATTCTCTAGGTTCACTGTCTTATCCTTTCTTAGAATACTGAGCCTGAAGCTCTTTTAAAGCGCTTTCAGAGATTACTAAATTGTTATTATAGAGGATGTCTCGGCAAACGACTCGTTTGCTGTTCACATATTTGAGGTTCTCTATATTGCGAGTGGATTTTTTGAGGAATTGGTTTTCACCAGATACCACAAAACCCACGTTACCCTTCTCTGCAATTTCCATGTTCTTCAAAATGTTGTAGATGGACTTTGTAGAGTAAGAAGAAGGTTCTACGTCTTCTATGATCGCGATTCTGTTTTCTTCTGCCTTTTTGTTAAGGATGGAGAGAACAGCCTTTTTCTTAACGCTGCGTGACAAGTTAGAGGAATAATCTCTTGGTTTTGGTCCATGAATGATACCACCACCAACGAAATGTGGAGCTCTGATGGATCCTTGTCTTGCACGACCAGTTCCTTTTTGAGCCCAAGGTTTGATTCCCCCACCGCGAACTTCGGAACGATCCTTAGTAGAATGTGTTCCTTGTCTATTGTTCGCATTTTCAGCTTTAACCGCATCATAGATGGCTCCAAGCGAAATGCCGGTAGCAAATAATTCTGCCGGAAGTTCAACTTCGCTTACGAATACGCCTTCTTTATTGTATTTACGCGCTTTCATGTTCTACCTATCTATTTATCCGATTTTTTCTATCGTAACGATACCGCGTTCCCTTCCTGGAACCGGACCGGATACAAATACCAAGTTGGCGTCTGCATCAATTTTTACTACTTTCAGGTTTCGAACAGTGCTCTGTTCAGAACCCATTCTTCCACCCATCTTCAAACCCTTGAACACACGTCCAGGAGTTGTATTAGAACCAATCGAACCAGGATGTCTTTGGAATCTGGAACCGTGTCCAGCAGGACCACCGGCAAAACCGTGGCGTTTTACAACACCTTGTGTTCCCTTTCCCTTAGATGTTCCGGTCACTTTCACCGTGTCGTTTAAAGCAAACACATCAGCGAGTTTTACCTCAGCACCAACAGCTACATCTTCAAAACCTTTGAATTCAATCAGAGTTTTTTTAGGAGCGGCAATGTTAGCTTTTTTGATGTGTCCAACTTCGGCCTTCGTCATGTGTTTTTCCTTGGCATCACCAAATGCTAGTTGAACCGCTTCGTAGCCGTCGTTTGCAGATGTTTTTACCTGGGACACAAAACAAGGACCCACGCGTAAAACGGTTACAGTAACCATCTTACCTTCGTTATTGAATATGTGGGCCATGCCCAATTTTTCGCCGATTAAACCTTTAGCCATGGATCCTATCCTTAGGATTTAATATCTACGGAAACTCCAGCAGGGAGTTGAAGCTTCATCAGGGCTTCTACCGTATCTTCATTCGTATTTAAAATATCGATGAGTCTCTTATGAGTTCTCATTTCAAATTGTTCTCTAGCTTTTTTATTCACGTGCGGAGAACGTAATACCGTGTAGATTTCTTTTTTCGTTGGAAGTGGGATTGGACCGGAGACAGTAGCTCCGGTCCTCTTCGCAGTCGCAACGATTTCATAGGTTGATTGGTCAATCAACCTATGATCGAAAGCTTTTAACTTAACGCGAATTCTTTGTCCAGCCATTGCGATTACTCAACGATCTCCGCAACAACACCAGAACCAATCGTTCTTCCACCCTCACGGATAGCGAACTTCAAACCTTGGTCCATAGCAATTGGGTGGATAAGTTCGATTGACATCGTAACGTTATCTCCCGGCATAACCATCTCCATTCCACCAGGAAGGTTACAAACACCAGTGATGTCTGTAGTTCTGAAATAGAATTGAGGACGGTAGTTGTTAAAGAATGGAGTATGACGTCCACCTTCGTCTTTTGTAAGAACGTAAACTTCTGCTTTAAATTTTCTATGTGGAGTGATTGTACCCGGTTTCGCAAGAACTTGACCTCTTTCGATGTCTTCTTTTTTAGTTCCGCGAAGAAGAGCACCAATGTTGTCTCCAGCTTCTGCTTGATCGAGTAGTTTACGGAACATCTCAATACCAGTAACAACTGATTTAGATGTATCACGGATACCAACGATTTCGATCTCGTCGTTGATCTTAAGAACCCCTTGCTCCACACGACCAGTTGCAACAGTTCCACGACCAGTGATTGAGAATACGTCCTCAACTGGCATAAGGAAAGGTTTATCAACAATACGTGTAGGGTTTGGAACGTAAGTATCAACAGCTTCCATAAGTTTCAAAATGGATTTCATTCCTAGGTCGGAATCTTCACCTTCAAGAGCTTTTAATGCAGAACCAGAGATGAAAGGTGTTTTATCACCAGGAAAGTTGTATTTGTTAAGAAGGTCTTTGATTTCCTCTTTAACCATCTCAACCATATCGTCTCTCTCATCAGCAGCGAGCATGTCCGCTTTGTTTAAGTAAACCACGATGTAAGGAACCCCTACTTGGCGAGCAAGAAGGATGTGTTCTTTCGTTTGTGGCATTGCACCGTCAGTAGCAGATACTACGAGAATCGCAGCGTCCATCTGAGCAGCACCAGTAATCATGTTTTTAACATAGTCCGCGTGTCCCGGGCAATCTACGTGTGCGTAGTGACGGTTTGGAGTTTCATACTCCTGGTGAGACGTTGCAATAGTAATCCCACGAGCCTTTTCTTCGGGCGCGTTGTCGATTTGGTCGTAAGCAATCGCTTTGTTTTTTCCACCCACTAACTTTGCAAGCGTCGTTGTGATCGCTGCTGTAAGGGTTGTTTTACCGTGGTCAACGTGACCAATTGTTCCGATGTTTAAGTGTGGTTTTGAACGGTCAAATTTTTCTTTAGCCATTGTTAGAATCTACTCCTCAATCGTGGTGCAAGACCCGATCCTCGGTTCTTTACTCCTTTAAAAATGCATGAAATTCATAGGTAAAAGCAGTCCTTTCCCAAGAAATGCCGATGCCTTTGGTCATGTTTCTAAGAGCCCCTGAAAAGCCAAGCAGGTTTTGGGCCGGTGCATTGGCTTTTAAGTGACTCTTCCCTGCCACAGCCTCAAAGATGGAGATCACCTTAGCGTTTCTGCGACTTAGATCAGAAAGAACTACACCTAAGTGGTCTGCGTCCACCATCACTTCTACTTCTGTGAGGGGTCCGACCAAATATGTGTTTGAAGAAAACAATTCCTTTACGCCCGCAAGTATCGCTACTTTCAAAAGCGTTAAAGTGGTTTGCAAATCTCCCTTCGGTATCTCATACGAGAGAACACGAAACTTGAGACCTACAACTTCCTCTCCGTAAAACCCGTGTAAGCAGGCCTCCATAAAGGATGTTTCTATCGAATTTTTTACTTCTTCCGGAAGACTTACCTCGAAGGCAATATGCTTCGAAAAATCGGCAGTATCTTCCAGGACTGCGATGAGCGCGCCGCTTGATTTTTGGTCTTCAAAGGCACGATGCTCTAGGGCAACCTTATGAGACATTTTTTTAAGAAGCTCTAATTTGGCAATGTTTATCGAACTAAAATTGAGTTTTTTTTCGGTTCTCTCGGTGATTCGTCGGATTCCGATTTCTAAATGAAGCTCTCCTCTGCCAAGAAGTACTAACTGACCGGTCTCTTCTTTCTTATGGACTTGGTATCCTGGATCTTCCCATACCAATTCCTCCAGGCGACATAACCAAAACTCTTTGTCGGTGGATTCTTCTGGTTCCAAAACTACAGAAAAAGGACTAGGTGTTTTTTCGGAAAATAGGCCGACCTCTTTGGAGTTCCGTTCCGAAGCACGAGCCACAGTTTGGCCAGGAAGTAAAACTAAGCCTTTCTGGTTTTTTAGTAAAACCAGTTTTCCCTGATTTAACTCGGAAATTTCCTCTTCGGATTCTGGATCCAAAAATTGAAAGATGGAGCCTCTAGGTTCTATTTCTATAGCTGAACCGGATTGGTTTGCCTCTAACTTCGGAGCGTTTTTTTTCCAAATTGCCTCAACCTCCGCAAGATGGATATTTTTTGTAGGATACACAACCGCATACCTTCCCACCCCTTCGGCTGACCTTCTGGAAAGAACAAGAAGTGGAAGAGAGGAATCACCAAAGTTTTCTGGTTCCTTGGGTTCTACCCAAAGAACTAAGTCTAGAAGTTCCCGAACCCCTTCCCCCGTTTTTGCAGAACCTCCATACACTGGATAAAGTTTTCCAAAACGAGGTCCACCTTGCAATCCAACCAAGGAATAATCAGTTTGGCCAGAAGGGTCATTCCAAGAAGACAAAAGAATTTCATCATTCCAAGCCACGAGCTCTTCCCCTACCGTTTTCGGAAAATGCCCAGGGGTATTTAGGTAGTATTCTAATTTTCCCTCTGGATTCTTTTGGAAAAGAGAAACGGGGGCACCACCTAAAATTTCTTCCAAGGAGACCAGGGCATCCAAGTAGTCTTCATCAAAACGGTCGAGTTTGTTGATAAAAAAAACCATAGGCACATTTGCTTTCCGAAGTTCTTCGATCACAAGGCGTGCTTGAGATTGGACCACTGTCCCCGCCTCCAAAACCACAATGGCCGAATCCATCGCTGGCAATAGGTCTGTGACTTGGTTACGAAAATCAATATGACCGGGTGTATCCACAAGTTGGATCTGAAACTTACCAAACTTAGTTTCCCAAGGAATGGAATGAAAAGTCGTACGGATGGAGATCCCCCTTTCGATTTCTTCCTGTAAGGAATCCGATTCGGTGTTTCCATCTTCAATGGAACCAACTGCGGCAATTTTTCCAGACTCGAATAAGATCCGTTCGGTGAGAGTGGTTTTACCCGAATCGATATGTGCAAAAATTCCAACAGTTCGGTATTTCATAATTTTCTATGGTTAAAATAAAAAAGCCAGGCGTAAACCTGGCTTATCAATGTTTGGAATCGAATGATAAAAACTACCAGCGGTAGTGGGAGAATGCCTTGTTGGCGTCTGCCATCTTTCTGATGTCTTCTTTTTTCTTAATCGCAGATCCTGTGCCTTTTTGTGCTTCCATGAATTCTGCAGCCAATTTGTTTTTCATTGACTTTTCGTTTCTTCCACGGCTATATTTGATTAGCCATCTGATACCAAGAGCAAGACGTCTTTCTGGACGAACTTCGATCGGAACTTGGTAAGTTACCCCACCCACACGGCGAGATTTTACTTCTACTTGTGGTTTTGCATTTTCCAATGCTTCTTGGAAAACTGCAAACGGATCTTGTCCTGTTTTTTTAGCAATTACTTCTAACGCATCGTAGAAAACGGCTTCAGCAACACTCTTTTTACCATCTACCATTAGGCAGTTGATAAATTTAGAAATCACTTTGTCATTGTATTTAGGATCGCCTTCGATATGGCGCGGTTCAACTTTTCCTCTTCTTCTAGACATATACCTTTCTCCGATTACGCTTTAGGACGCTTAGCGCCGTATTTTGAACGTCCTTTGCGACGTTTGTCCACACCGAGTGTATCCAGTGTTCCACGAATGATATGATAACGAACCCCTGGTAAATCTTTTACCCTTCCCCCACGGATGAGAACCACGTTGTGTTCTTGGAGGTTGTGACCTTCGCCCGGAATGTAAGCAGTCACTTCAATTCCAGTGGTAAGACGAACCCTTGCTACTTTACGAAGAGCTGAGTTCGGTTTTTTAGGAGTAAAGGTCATTACCCTTGTGCAAACTCCACGTCTTTGTGGGCAAGCCTTAAGGGCAGGAGATTTAGTTCTTTTCTTTTGGTCTTCTCTTCCTCTGCGGATGAGCTGGTTAATTGTAGGCATTCGATTCCTTCTTCTACTTCTCTGTCTTTAAAAAAATAATGACGTTTTCGTCCAAAATTCCAGATAGGGACATTTTGTAAACGAAAACACGATTTTTGTCCCTAGAAACCATCCAATTTGAATGATTTCTAGAAAATTCTACTTTCGGCTAATCGTCATCGTCCTCATCATCGGAGTCGTCAGATTCTTCTTCCAACTCATCCTCATCCTCGTCCTCTTCGGCAACAAGTCTGGAAAGAGTGGCAGTGGAAACTGGAGCCGACTCAGAAAGTTCAGAAACTTCTTCTTCCTCTTCTTCTGATTCTAGATCCCAATCCAAGTCTCCTGGAAGGTCCTTGAAGACTTCGATGTCACGGTATTTTTTCATACCGGTTCCCGCAGGGATCATATGACCGATGATTACGTTCTCTTTGAGTCCCACTAGATTGTCTGTTTTTCCTTTGATGGCCGCATCTGTTAAAACCTTAGTAGTTTCTTGGAAAGATGCTGCTGAGAAATACGACTCAGTGTTTAGAGATGCTTTTGTGAGTCCGAGAAGAACAGGAGTTCCTTGTGCCGGAGATCCCCCTTCTTTTTCCACTCGATCATTTTCTTCATCAAAGAGGAATTTATCCACTTGTTGTTGGTTCACAAAAGATGTGTCCCCACTATCAGTGATAACCACCTTACGTAACATGGAGCGAACCACAACTTCGATGTGTTTATCGTTGATATGCACCCCTTGCAGACGGTAAACTTCTTGAACTTCAGAAACTAAATACTCATGAAGGGCATTTGGTCCTTTAATGGCAAGGATATCATGTGGATCAAAGTTTCCTTCATCCAACTGGTCTCCCCGTTTCACGAAGTCCCCTTGGCGCACACGGATTTGTTTTCCGACAGGGATGGCTACTTTTACTTTTTCTTGTTCTGCTGTTTCTGGAATGATGTAGAGGATACGTTTTTCTTTTACGATTTCCCCTTTGTCTTCGATCTTTCCGTCAATTTCAGCGAGTGTGCAGGCATCTTTCGGACGACGAGCTTCAAAAAGTTCATCTACCCTAGGAAGTCCACCCGTGATATCACGAGTTTTTTCTGCCACTGATGGGATTTTGAAGATGATATCCCCTTCTCTCACTTTGTCTCCATCTTGGAATTGGAGAAGAGCATCCACTGGAACTGAATATTCATCAGAGCCAATGAGAACTTTTGGAACTAATCGGTCTTTCTTTTGTTCTACTACTTTCAAAATGATATTGGAAGTTTTTGGATCCACATCACGACGAACGTTTTTACCGATTTCTAAATCTTCCCATTGGATAGTTCCTGCGGCTTCTGATACTGCCACTTCGTTAAAAGGGTCAAACTCAGCGAGTGCTTTGTTCTCTTCTACGATTTGGCCTTCTTCTGCCTTTAAGATCGTTCCAATTTTGACTGGAATTACAAAATCATCCCCAAGAATGCGAAGAGTGGTTCCTACAAGAGAAACAGTTCCCGCTTGGTCTGAAGTGATTCGCTGTTCTGTTGATTCACCAACTTGGGTCGCAAATACTTCCCCTTTTTCCAATCTTTGTCCATCCACAACACGAACACTGGAAAGTGAATCTGTATTGAATTCTTGGATGAGTCGGTTGACGATGATGGTTCCGCGACGAGCAAATACTTTTGCAGAGTTTGCATTAGTCACAAGACGACCGTTAATTGATTTTACGATAGAACGATAAGGCACTTTATGTTCTCTTTCGGAAATGGTAGCAGATGCCGCACCACCCACGTGGAAGGTTCTCATTGTCAGCTGCGTTCCTGGTTGACCGATGGACTGAGCCGCAATGGTTCCCACCGCTTCCCCAATCTCAGCAGGGACAAGGCGTGCCATGTCCATACCGTAACATTTTGTACAAATTCCGTGGCGAGACCTACAAGTAAGAGGTGATCTTACCTTGATTTTATCGTAACCAAGGTTTTCGATCTGTTGACCAAGTGCTCTTGTAATGAGAGTGTCTTTTGGAAATACCACTTTTTCTGTCACAGGGTCAACTAGGTCTTCTGCAGTATAACGACCGAACACTCTGTCCGCAAGAGAAACAATGACATTTTCCCCTTCTTTTACGATTCCGAGCGTGATGTTTTGTTTCGTTCCGCAATCATCTTCCGATACGATCACATCCTGAGAAATATCCACAAGACGACGAGTGAGGTAACCGGCATCGGCAGTTTTTAACGCCGTATCCGCAAGACCCTTTCTCGCACCATGTGTGGAGATAAAAAATTCTAATACCCCAAGACCTTCTCGGAAGTTGGAACGTATCGCAAGTTCGATGATTTCCCCAGACGGTTTCGCCATAAGGCCCCGCATCCCAGCAAGCTGACGGATCTGTTGTTTGGATCCACGAGCACCAGAAGCTGCCATGACATAAACCGGGTTAAATCCCGCTTGGTCTTTTTCGAGTTCCTTGAACATCCCTTCGGTAATGCGGTCATTGGTTTTGGTCCAAATTTCGATTACTTTTTTACGACGTTCTTCGTTTGTGATGATACCTTTACGGTACTCCATATCCGCTTTTTCCACTTCTTTGTTGGCATCATTTACTAGACCTTCTTTTTGAGGAGAAACTCGGATGTCATCAATCGAGATAGTAGGAGCAAATACAGTCGCGTAACGGTAACCAAGTCGTTTGATCTCATCTAACATCACAACAGTGATCCCTGGTCCAAACTTCTCGTATACGTCTGCAATGATTTTGTTTGTTTCTTTATCACCGAGGGTTCTGTTGATATAAACATACCCTTTTGGCATCACTTGGTTGAAGATAAGTCTTCCCGGTGTGGTTTCGATGATTTTCCCTTCGTGTAGAACGGAGATTTTGGAGCGAATCTCAACTGTTTTTGTTTCAATCGCATACATGACTTCTTCAAGCCCTGTGAAGAATTTACCTTCACCCTTCGCATCTTTTACTTCCGAAGTGAGGTAGTAAATTCCAAGAACGATATCTTGCGTTGGTCCACAAATCGGTTGTCCGTTCGCAGGATTCAAAATGTTATGCGGTGATAACATAAGCATCCAAGTTTCAAGCTGTGCTTTTGGAGCCAGCGGAACGTGGATCGCCATTTGGTCCCCGTCAAAGTCGGCGTTAAACGCGTGACAAACGAGTGGGTGGAGTTTGATTGCCTTTCCTTCTACAAGGACTGGTAAAAATGCTTGGATTCCAAGTCTGTGGAGTGTTGGAGCACGGTTGAGTAACACTGGGTGTTCTTTGACAACGGTTTCCAATACATCAAAAACTTCTTTGTCTTCCGCTTCGATTTTTTTCTTCGCAGATTTGATGTTTGGTGCTAGTTCCAAATCCACAAGGCGCTTCATAATGAATGGTTTGAAAAGTTCCAAAGCCATTTTTTTAGGAAGACCCATTTGGTGGTATTTTAGTTCAGGACCTACAACGATTACGGAACGACCAGAGTAATCTACCCGTTTTCCGAGTAGGTTTTGTCGGAACCGACCTTGTTTTCCTTTGAGCATATCGGAGATCGACTTAAGCGGACGATTTCCTTTTCCTTTTACAGTTCGTTTACGACGGCTGTTATCAAAAAGAGCATCCACTGCTTCTTGTAACATACGTTTTTCGTTACGAACGATGATCTCAGGAGCTTTCAAAGCAAGTAGGCGTTTCAAACGGTTGTTACGGTTAATCACACGACGATACAAATCGTTGAGGTCGGAGGTGGCAAAACGTCCCCCCTCGAGTTGAACCATAGGGCGAAGTTCAGGTGGGATGACCGGAACTACATCCAGAACCATCCACTCAGGGCGGTTTCCGGAATCCCGGAACGCTTCCAAAACTTCCAAACGTTTAAAAATACGTTTGTCAGAGATTTTATTTTTATCTTGGATTTTTTGGCGGATCACACGAGCTTCTGCATCCACATCAATGCGTGCGAGAAGTTCTTTGATGGCGTCCCCACCGATTCCTGCGATAAACTTATCACCGTATTCATCTAAATAATTATGGTATTCATCTTCATCGATGAGTTCCCCTCTGTTCCTTCCGGAATCAGCTGGGTCAATGATCACATACTTCTCAAAGTAAAGAACACTTTTGAGTTGGTTGATCGTCATATCAAGAAGGAGTCCCATACGTGATGGAACCGAACGGTAGTACCAAATATGCGATACTGGAGCCGCAAGTTCAATATGGCCCATTCTCTCACGACGCACTTTGGAGTGAGTTACCTCAACCCCGCATTTGTCGCAAACCACACCCTTATAACGGATGGATTTGAACTTACCGCAGTAACATTCCCAATCCTTTGTGGTTCCAAAGATTTTTTCACAGAAAAGACCATCTCGTTCCGGTTTTAGGGTACGGTAGTTGATCGTTTCAGGTTTTTTCACTTCCCCGAAAGACCACTCTTTGATCCGCTCGGGTGAAGCCAAACGGATCGTAATCGATTCAAAACTATTGTAATTTCTCATACTTTTTCCCTTTCCTAAACGTTTTCAATGGTCTCGAATTTGATTTTCTTTTTGTTTTTCGAGAATTCATCTTCGTAATCAGAGATATCCACTTCCAATCCTTCGGAGTCTTTGATGATGATATCGAGGGCAAGACCTCGGAGTTCCTGCACAAGAACGTTGAATGATTCAGGAATTCCCGGTTTGATCGAGTGGATTCCTTTCACAATCGCTTCGTAAATTCTTGCACGTCCTAACATGTCGTCTGACTTGATGGTGAGTAACTCTTGTAAGGTGTGTGATGCACCATACGCTTCAAGAGCCCAAACTTCCATCTCCCCTAACCTTTGTCCCCCGAACTGTGCTTTACCACCGAGTGGTTGTTGCGTTACGAGTGAGTAAGGTCCAGTAGATCTTGCGTGGATTTTGTCATCCACCAAGTGAGCCAGTTTCAACATGTAAATGTATCCGCAGAATACTTGGTTGATGAATTTTTCTCCCGTTCTTCCGTCGTATAACTGAAATTTGCTGTTTTCCGGTAATCCCGCTTTTTTGCAGAATTCATGAACGTCACCTTCGGTAGCTCCATCAAACACAGGAGTTTCAAAATTGATTCCTAGTTTTTTGGCAGCGAAACCAAGTTGTGTTTCAAAAATCTGACCGAGGTTCATCCTTGAAGGAACCCCTAGTGGGTTTAGCACGATATCAACAGGAGTTCCATCTTCCATGTATGGCATATCTTCTTGTGCCATCACACGGGCAACTACCCCTTTGTTTCCGTGACGACCCGCCATCTTATCACCCACGAGGAGTTTACGTTTACGAGCCACATACACTTTCACCATTTCTTCCACGCCAGCTGCGAGTTCATCGCCTGTTTCCCGGGAATAACGTTTGATATCGATCACAGTTCCTTCAAAACCGTTTGGCATACGAAGAGAGGAATCTCTTACTTCTTTTGCCTTCTCTCCAAAGATGGAGTGTAATAGTTTGTATTCAGGAGTGAGGTCGGTTTCTCCTTTGGGAGTCACCATACCAACCAGGATGTCACCAGGTTTTACTTCTGCACCCACACGAATCACACCTGACTCATCCAAATCACGGAACGCTTTGTCCGAAAGGTTTGGAATGTCACGAGTGATTTGTTCTTGTCCGAGTTTGGTTTCCCGAGCTTGGATTTCGAACTCTTCAATATGGATCGATGAGAAAACATCGTCTTTGATAATTCGTTCTGAAATTAGAATCGCATCCTCAAAGTTGTAACCTTCCCAAGGCATAAATGCCACAAGAACGTTACGTCCGAGAGCCAAGTAACCAGCGTCAGTGGAAGGTCCGTTCGCAAGGACTGTTCCTTTTTGCAGGATTTGTCCAAACTCTCCGTATTTTTCGCCCTTGATCAGCTGTCCCGCAACAGGAGCACCAATTCCTAAGTCTTGGCCTTCCTTCACTACTGCGACAAACTGCACTTCTTCCGAGTGGAAAAGTTCATGAGTTTCTTTTTCACCGTTTGGAGTTGTAATCTCCACACGTTCCTTAGAAACCTTAGCTACCTTACCACCAGTTGTGGTGTGTAACATAGAAACGTTCGGTTTTTGATTAAAACAAGTTCCTTGGTTGGTTTTTTTGAATTTAATGAGTGGGTAATGAACAATCTCTTTGGATTGGTCTTCTTTGATCCAAACACCTGTTGCATCCACTTTAGAAACCACACCGTCTTTTTTGGCAACGATACAAACCCCTGCGTCATAAGCCGCACGAGCTTCCATCCCTGTTCCCACAAAAGGAGCTTCTTCTGTGAGAAGTGGCACCGCTTGGCGTTGCATGTTCGAACCCATTAGGGCGCGGTTCGCATCATCATGTTCTAAGAACGGAATGAGTGCTGTAGAAACCGATACAACTTGGAGTGGAGCCAGATCCATATATTGAATCTCAGATGGACTACGGAAAGGGAAATCCCCTCTATGGCGAGTGGAGATGAGTTTAGAAGTAAATTCTCCCTTCTCATCCACGGTTGAATTGGACTGCGCCATATAGTGGTATTCTTCTTTGTCCGCAGTAAGATATTCTACTTGTTTTTGGACTTTTCCGTTTTTCACAAGGCGGTATGGAGTTTCAATAAACCCATAATCGTTGACCCTTGCAAAACTAGACATGGAAAGAATGAGACCAATGTTTGGACCTTCCGGTGTTTCAATCGGGCACATACGACCATAGTGTGAATAATGAACGTCACGAACCTCAAAACCTGCTCTGTCACGAGAAAGTCCCCCTGGTCCAAGAGCATTTAACCTACGTTTGTGGGTAAGTTCCGCCAAAGGATTGGTTTGGTCCATAAACTGAGATAGTTGCGAAGACCCAAAAAACTCATTGATCACCGCAGTGATCGGTTTGATGGAGATAAGAAGCTGCGGAGTTTGTTGTTCCGGCTCTTGTACTGTCATCCTTTCTTTGATCACTCGTTCCACACGAGAGAATCCAAGTTTCAATTGGTTGGCAATAAGCTCACCCACTGAACGGATCCTTCTGTTTCCTAAGTGGTCAATATCATCTGGATAATAGTTTTCCGCTTCCGACATAAGCATCACAAGGTAACGAACGGTTTCGATAATATCTTGTTTTCTTAAAACTCGGTCTTCTGCTTTTGAGAATTCTTTTGGATTGTTGAATTCGAACTTACTGTTGATTTTATAACGACCCACAATTCCTAAATCAAAAGTTTTAGGAGAGAAAAAGAGCCTTTTTAGTTCTGCTTCTGCATTTTCAATTGTAGAAGGTTCACCCGGACGCATGATGGTGTGAAATTTTTTCACTGCATCTTCGTAGTCGTTCACACCGTCTTTTTCAAGGCAATTGATAAGAACTGGGTTGTCCTTTCCTTTCGGAAATTCAATGACATCCACATCTTTTACCTTCATTTCACGAAGGATGGAGATATTGTCCTCATTGATTTTAGAACCGGCATCGAGCATAACCTCGCCCGTTTCCATGTTGATGATATCAGCGATAGTTCGGCGGCCAATGAGACGTTTGAGGTCTTTTGGATTGGCACCGGCTATTTTCATTTTGCTAGAACCATAGAATAAACGAAGTACTTCTTCGTTAGTTCCCATTCCCATTGCTTTCACAAGAAGGGTTGCTGGGAATTTTTTCTTACGGTCGATTTTGGCAACAAGGATCCCTTTATTGTCCATTTCGAATTCCAACCAAGAACCTCGGTATGGAATCACTCGGGCAGAAAAAGTATCACGCACTTGGTCGTAAGAAAAGAAAATACCAGGGGATCTATGAAGCTGGCTTACCACTACCCTTTCTGCACCATTGATGATGAAAGTTCCGTGGTCTGTCATCACAGGAAGGTCTCCCATGTAGACAACTTGTTCCCGAATCTCTCCGGTATCTTTGATGATGAGTCGAATGACTGCTTTTAGGGGAACGGCAAAAGAAGAATCAGTGTCTTTGCACTCTTGCGGATCGCGTTTCGGCTCTCCCAAGATATAATGGCCATATTCCATGACCATATCGTTGTTTGGTGATTCAATGGGGAAGGACTCACGAAATACTGCTTCCAACCCTTGGTTCAAACGTTTCGTCGGATCTTTCACTTCCGACTGGAGAAACCAATCAAAGGATTTTTTTTGTACGTAGATAAGATTAGGAAGTAAATTGAGGTCGGTAATTTTACCGAAATTTACCCGGTTTCTAATTTGCATTCGGGTATGCATGGAATACTCTCCCTAGAGACAACAAAATAATAGATGATATGATAAACGAAAAAATAGAGGTGGGGACGCCTACGGCCTCCCTGCCTCTAAGTTTTTGAAGACTGGGTTTAAAAATTGGCAACCGATTAACCGGCAGCAGCAACTTCTACTTGAGCCCCAACACCTTCGAGTTTTTTCTTAATATCAGCAGCTTCGTCTTTAGAAACGCCTTCTTTCACTGATTTTCCACCAGCTTCTACAAGCGTTTTCGCATCTGCCAATCCAAGACCAGTGATTTCGCGAACGAGTTTAATAACGTCGATCTTTTTGTCACCGTGTGCTTTCAAGATTACATTGAAAGTTGCAGGCTCTTCAGCAGCAGCTGCGCCACCACCTGCACCCGCAACAGCCGCTACCGCAACCGGTGCAGCAGCAGAAATCCCGAATTTGTCCTCCATCTTTTTCACTAGATCAGCTGCCTGAACTAATGTAAGACTTCCAATTTGTTCTAATAGCGCGTCAACAGACATCCTATATTCTCCTTATCCTACTAATCACTATGATTACTAATTGCCGTTTTTCTCGGCTACAGCATTGATGGCGCGAGCCAATGATGCCATGATTTGATTGATTCCAGACGCAATTTGCGTTGCAGGAGCATTGAGCCCACGCGCCACTTGCGAAAGAAGTTCTTGTTTGGACGGAAGTCCAGCAATCGCCTCTACTCCGGATTTACCCAAAACTTCCCCGTCCATATAGCCGGTTCTGATTTCGAGTTCCTTCTTATCTTTTGCAAAGTCCTTACAAACTTTCGCTACTGCTGGAAGTGCATCCAGAGAGAAAATCGCTGCAAGTGGTCCTTTGTAAACATCCCCAAAGTCAATGGAGTTGTTTTTATGTTCAGAAGACTCTTTTAATGCACGGAGGAATAGGTTGTTTTTAATCACCTTCATCTCCGATCCTTCCTTGCGAAGCTTCGCACGAAGGTTGGACATATCTTCAACAGTTAAACCGCTGTAAGATGCTAAAATAAAGTTAGGTCGTTTTTCCAAACGACTTTTAAGTTCTGCTACTGCTTCAATTTTAGATGGATTTGCCATTGTTCTTACTCGTTATATGTTCGCGTTTACTAGTTCTTTTACATCGACTTTAACGCCGATTCCCATAGTGGCCGCCACAGAGAAAGACTTAAGGTAATCACCCTTCGCATCAGAAGGTTTGTCTTTCATAAGAGCTGCTACGACAGCATTGATATTGTCAGAAAGTTTGTCGTCAGAGAAGGAACATTTTCCCACTCCTAAGTGAACCACTCCCCCTTTGTCAGGGCGGTATTCAATTCGACCGGCTTTGAGTTCTTTAACCGCTTTTGCTACATCAGTAGTTACGGTTCCTGCTTTTGGTTTTGGCATAAGACCTTTACGACCAAGAACTGGACCCAGTTTACCTACTTCCTTCATCATATCAGGAGTAGCCACACAAGCGTCAAAATCAGTCCAACCACCAGAAACTTTTTCGATTAAGTCCATATCACCTACAAAGTCAGCACCAGCTTCCTTTGCTTCGTTTTGTTTGTCTCCTTTGCAGAAAACCAAAACTTTGATCGTTTTTCCAGTTCCGTGTGGAAGAGAGATAGTCCCTCTTACGTTTTGGAGAGATTTATAATTGATTTTAGTCGAAATCTCTAAAGTTCCATCAAATTTGGAAAAACTAGTAGCTTTTGCCAAACCGACTGCTTCACCAAGGGTATAAGCCTTTGTGCGATCGACTTTCTCTTTGAGTTGGATATATTTTTTGCCGCGTTTCATGACTTCGGTTACCGTTTCCTAATGATTACTCGACGTTTACACCCATGGAACGGCAGGTTCCAGCAATGATGTTGATTGCTGCTTCCATATCGTTCGCATTTAGGTCTTCCATCTTAGTTTTTGCAATTTCTTCTAGTTGAGCTCGTTTGATTGTTCCCACTTTTACAGTGTGTGGAGTAGCAGATCCACCTTGGAGACCTAGCGCCTTCATCACAAGAAGAGCAGCTGGAGGAGATTTAGTTACAAATGTAAAACTTCTATCGGAATAAACAGTGATCACCACTGGGAGCTTGAGTCCCATTTGGTTTTTAGATCTTTCATTGAACTGTTTACAAAATTCCATAATATTGAGTCCGGCTTGACCAAGAGCGGGACCTACTGGAGGAGCTGGGTTTGCTTTCCCTGCTTCCACTTGGAGTTTAATTTGTTTTACTACTTTCTTTGCAGCCATCTCGTTTAAAGTTCCTTACTAAAAGTCAATCTATCAGTTCTATTGTTCCGATTTTACTTGGAGGTAATCCAACTCCACAGGAGTAGATCTTCCAAAAATTTCTACACGAACGCGGAGCCTTCCTTTATCAGGAAAAATCTCATCCACAACCCCTGCGAAATTTGCAAACGGACCATCTATAATTTTCAATGTTTCGCCCACTTTGAAAAGGAAACGCGGTCTCGAAACTTCTTCCGATTCCACACTTCCCACATCGCTGAATAAGTTTTTAATTTCATCCAGTGAAAGTGGCTCCGGACCCTTTCCTTTTCCGCCTACAAACGTAGACACAGAAGGTAAGTTCTGGATTTTAAATCGAAGGTCATCGGTCATGTTCATCTCAACGAGAACGTAACCCGGCATGAGTTTTTTCTTTGTGACCTTCTTTTTGCCGTTTTTCATTTCGGCAACTTCCATCGAAGGAATTTTTACCGCAAAAATCTGGTCTTCCAGCTTTTGTTGTTGGACCATCTTTTCAATGTTAGTTTTCACCTTATTCTCGTGACCGGAATAAGTCTGAAGCACATACCATTTTTTATCTAAAGATTCGCCCACTACTTTACCTATGTTCCTAATGCCCAGAACCACTTTAACAGTTTCAGAAAAACAAAATCCGAAGCTGATAAAAATAGGGAAAAGATAAATACTGTAACTAGGACTACAACGGTAGAACTCACTACTTCCTGGCGCGTAGGCCAATGTACTTTTTCAAGTTCTGCTTTACATTCCTGAATGAAACTCGTAGCTTTCATTGATCCTTGTCCTGTTCTCTAATTCTATATTCTGTAGTCTGGCAGGGCTGGAGAGAATCGAACTCCCACCAAGGACTTTGGAGATCCTAGTTCTACCATTAAACTACAGCCCTAAACAAGCCCTCTACCAGGCTTGAACTGGTGACCCCTTCCTTACCATGGAAGTGCTCTACCACTGAGCTAAGAGGGCAAACGTTTCCCACCCAAGCGCGGGTTTCCAAGCGAGGCTAGGTTTTTTACACTATTTTAAATGAGGCTCTTTGGTCAATGGAAAATGAGTTTATTTCCTGGAAATGGTAAAAAAACAGGAAAAACGGTGAATTTCCCTTGAGATTTTAGTTGTGGATTTCCCGGTTCGATAATAGAACCATGTGGGAATAGTCCCCCACTTTAAGGAATGATTCGTGGCGAAACCTTTTGTAGAATTAGAAACACAAATTCCCGATTTAGTAAAGGCAAAATCCAAAATTGTCGTACGATCCTCTCGAATGAATCGCCAACTAGAACAATACGTTCTCGGACTCATTACCAACATTCTTTCTGAGGTCAACCAGAGTCATTTTGTGGAGATGCTTTATACAATCTCGAAAGAACTCACCATCAATGGAATCAAAGCCAATCAAAAGCGGGTTTTTTTTGAAGATGAGGGCCTAGATATCACTGATGAAAATGACTACCTCCAAGGGATTAAAGAGTATTCCAAAAAGTTTTCAGAGAAAATGGCTGACGAATACGGGAAACGTTGTTTGGCACGTGGCGTATATGTCCAAATCAAATTTCATTATTGTTTGGATGGGCTTCTTGTGGAAGTCACAAACAATACCCCCGTCATCAAAACCGAAGAAGCTCGGATGCGGGAAAAAATGAAAAAGTCAATGAACTACAATGACATAGCCGAATTCTATATGGATAATATGGACAACACAGAAGGTGCAGGTCTTGGAATTGCGCTGATTATGATTTTACTCAAAAACGAAGGGGTTGACCCCAACCTATTCCGAATCATCACCCACCCCGATAGAACAGTCGCACGAGTCGAAATTCCATTTAACGACAATTATGTGTCGTTTCGTAGCGCAGAGTTAGCCGAAATCTAACTGTAAAATAATAGACCTTAATTGTATCGACCACCATTCCGCCATTTTCAAAAATGGCGGTCATGGAATTAAAAGGTGCAAATATTCTCGTCACCGGATCTGCCGGTGGACTCGGAAAGGCAATGGCTTACCGATTGGGTAAGGCTGGAGCTAATATCATTCTCTCAGACATTCAAAAAGAGAAATTGGACGAAACTGTCTCCTTCTTCCAAAAAGAAGGGATCAAAACCACAGGTGTAGTTGCCAATGTGGCAAAAGAGGAAGACAGCATTCGACTGATTGAGGAAGCAGCGGCTTTTCAAGGAAGCCTAGATGCTGCTATTTTGAACGCAGGAATTTTACGTGATGGCCTACTCATCCGCGTAGACAAAGAAACAGGAAAAGTAAAAGGGAAAATGGGAATCGACCAATGGCAATCCGTCATTGATGTAAACTTAACCGGTGTATTCCTAACGGCAAGAGAAGCGGCCGCAAAGATGGTGGAACAAAAGAAGGGAGTGATCATTCCCATTGCTTCGATCGCTATGCATGGAAATTCTGGCCAAACCAACTACAGTGCTGCCAAAGCTGGTGTCGCTGCTATGACTGTGACTTGGTCAAAAGAACTTGCTAAGTTTGGAATCCGAGTGGCAGGAATTGCCCCTGGTTTTATTGGAACTGAAATGGTTCTAAAAGATATGAATCCGGAGGCTTTGGAAAAATGGAAGTCTATCATTCCTGTCGGAAGACTTGGTGAACCAGATGAGATTGCGTCCACTGCTGAGTTTATTATCACCAATGATTTGGTAACCGGAGTGGTCTTAGAAATTTCTGGTGGAGTCCGAATCTAACTTCGATTAATGACTGTGCCCTCATGTATCCATTGAGGGCTTAAAACCTTACCAACCCAAAAAGTTTTGTCATTTTTTTTTCAAACGAAAAAAATTTCGTAGGTAAAATCAGTATAGATTCGTCATAAGGATATAACGGAATCCTTAGTGATGAAAATAAAAACAGAACTTTCTAAACAACAATTGGAACAAGCCATTAAAGGAATACAAGGCATTGCGCACCCTATTCGTTTATTGATTTTATATACCCTAGCAAAAGAAGAAAAAACCGTAGGCCAACTTGTGGAACTTCTTGGCACAAGTCAATCGGCAGCTTCCCAACATTTGAGTAAGATGAAAAACAACGGAATCTTAGAATCACGTAAGTCTTCAAACCAAGTGTTCTATAGCCTAAAGGATCCTAAGTTTAAAGAGTTGATTCAAACGATTGTCAAAGTGTATAAAAAGTAAACACTAGGTTTGGTCTTTTAATAAAAGACTAACATATTCCCCAACAGCATCCCGGAGGTTTGTATAACCAAAGGGATATCCTGTTTGATTTATTTTTTCCATCTCTGCACAAGTATAGTATTGGTATTTGCCCTTTAAAGATTCGGGCATATCTACATACTCAATATTTATTGGTTGGTTCATCGAAGTGAACAAGGCGTTCGCTAAATCGTTCCAAGTTTCCGCAATTCCCCGGCCTACATTGTACAATCCATACTTTCGTTCAGAAAGAAGATAAATACTAATTTTACTTGCATCCTTTACATACAAAAAATCCCGTTTTTGTTCCCCGTCTTTGTATTCTGGCTTATAGGATTTAAATAATTTTAATTTTCCAGTGTCTCTGATTTGTTCATAACCTTTTAGAACAAGGCTACGCATATCTCCCTTATGGGCTTCCCCGTAACCAAAAACATTAAAATATTTGAGTCCGACAAGTCTGTCTGCGATCCCCACTTTTTTGGCATACAGATCAAATAGTTGTTTGGAATACCCATACATATTCAGTGGTTTTAAATTTTCGATAGGAGCTTTGTCGTCATAACCATACTCACCTTCTCCATAAGTAGCAGCACTGGAAGCATAAAGGAAGGGTATGTTTTTTGTGACAGCAAACTCTGCCATTTTTTTCGTATAATGAAAGTTATTTTGCATTAGGTAGGTGGCATCTTTTTCTGTGGTGGCAGAACATGCACCCAAATGGTAAATTTCCGAAATTTCATTTAAAAGAGGATGTCTTACATCCAACATGGATTCGAATTTATCTTTTTCATAATAATCTAGGAAAAAATTTCTTTGTAAGTTTTTCCATTTCTCTGTGGTTCCCAAATGGTCCACAACTAAAATATCGGTGTTCCCATTGTGATTGAGATCTTCAATAATTTGTGATCCGATGAGGCCTGCGCCTCCAGTGACGAGAGTGAGTTTTTTTGCCATTGGTTTCGTTTTAGTTTTTTATCCCTAGAGATTCTTTCTATACACTTTTTTACATTCACGAAGAAAACCAAATCCATTCCTAATGGAATTTGATTAGATGATTGCCGATTCCAACAGAGACTATCTCAGATAGAATCGATGATCCTTCCAAACTTTGTATCTACTTGTTTTACCGTTTCTGGAAGAGGCATTAGGACTTCAGGGATCCAAGGTTTCATCCTGCAGTCAAAAACGATAGGAACTTGATACGCGATATGGTTCCCTTTGATTTCCGTTCTTGCATAAACATCGGAGGCAGGTTCCATTCGAGTAAACATAGTCCAAATAAAATCAGAATCAGTTTTTACGGCATCCTCGGAATCATCCACAAGAAATACATAATGGAAACGACCAAGGTCTTCTCCGAGCAGACGATTTGCCAATTGATCATTTGGAGTGAAAGCAGATCCTTCGATCACAAGAACTCCCGGTAAAAAAACTTTTGGTTTTGTGAATCGTTTGTCTTTTAGATTTCCAGTAAACTCTCTTGGTAGGTTTGGAAACTTAATAGGTGCATTGGCATCGGTAATTCCCATCCATAAAAGTTTACTACCTTTGTTGACAGTTCCACTCGTATAATCCAATGTATCTTGGCTAATATGACTAAAGATAAAAAAGTCAGTTTTTGGATCTGATCTTTCTGTGATAACTTTGAACGTTTCTGAAAAGTTTTTTAAGTTCACACGTTCATTTGTGACAAGTAAACATTTTGTAAGTGAAAGTTGCCCTTCACCTAAAATGCGAAGTGCCCCCATAAAGGCTTCGCGAAAATACCTTTCTTTGACAACAGCTGCCGCAAGGGAATGAACACCCGATTCTTCATAGGCCCAGACACCTAGCACTTGTGGCATCACGAGTGGAAACATGGGAGAAAGTAAATCTTGTAAAAACTCAGCGATATAATGGTCTTCTTGGGGAGGCCTTCCCACAACCGTAGCCGCCCAGATGGCATCCTTTCTATGCAAAATATGTTTTAGGTCTAAGTAAGGATAATCGTGTAACAAAGAATAGTATCCGTAATGGTCGCCGAAAGGGCCTTCCGGTTTTCTCTTATGAGGAGGAATGGAACCAATGAGAGCAAAATCAGCATCGGCCACGATGGGATAAGGAGAAATCGTTTTGTCTTTTTTCATCCGCAGTTTTTCTCCCATAAGAAAGGAAGCAAAAACAAGTTCCGGAATTTCTTCAGGTAGTGGGGCGACCGCTGCAATGGTCAAAGCTGGTGGCCCACCAATGTACACATGAGCTGGAAGTGAATCCCCTTTTTTTTCTGCTTCATAATAATGAAAGCCACCACCCCTGTGGATTTGGATGTGCATCCCTACCGTTTTGTCGCCGAAAAGTTGCACCCGGTACATTCCTAAATTTCCATTTCCCGATTCTGGATGTTGGGTATATACGAGAGGGAGAGTGACAAAGGCTCCTCCGTCTTTTGGCCAAGAAACCACTTGGGGTAACTCGTTTGTGGATAAAACGCTACCAGCGAGAACTGGGGCCCTTCTCACCTGTTTTAAGCCCACTTGGAAAGGCAAAAGTCCCAGGGATCGTTCTTTCCAAAGTTTGGAAAACCTAGGGGGAAAGATCTCTTTTGCGAGTTTGGCAAGGCGCTGGATGGTTGCCACAGGTTTTGGGCCAAAGGCCAAGTGAATTCGTTTTTCAGAGCCGTAAAGATTGGTAGCAACGGGAAACTTAGTCCCTTTGACATTGGTAAAAAGAAGGGCTGGGCCTTTTTTGGCCACAACTCGTCTCTGGATTTCTGCTAGTTCCAGATGGGGGTCCACGAGATCAGAAATCACATGGAGTTCACCCTCTCTTTGCAAAAGTTGGACAAAATCATTAGTAGATCGTAGTGAAACCATAAAAAGGAATGGACGGCTCCTCGTTTTCTTAGACTCTTAAGGGCATAAATTCTATGTCCCAAGAACCAAATACCACACAACCAATCATTACCGATATCAAAAGAATTGCTGTCTGCGGAGGATCTTTAGGAAGAGAGAGGCGCTCTTACGTACGAGGCCAAGTGGTGGATGTGGGAATTACCGATCTCATGAAAGCAGAAGGCCTTTGGGATTTAATGACGGGACTTTTTATTGGGGAAGAAACAAAAATCACACCTTTCCTAGATTTCTCTTTGGCTCCTGTGAGAAAACCGGTTTTAAAATTAGAAGTCTATGATGCTGGTGGAAATAAAATTTACACTTCAGGAAAAATCAAAGCGGATGAAGACGGATTTTTTTCCTGCGAGATCCGAGACAAACTTCCCGTTGGGTTTCATGACTTTCAAGTCATACTCGAAGGTCTGGATAGTTTTCGCCAATACTCCAAAGACCTAGCCCATCTAAATTCCACAGAAGATTCTATTTTGGGAAAAACAACCATTGTAGGAAAGGGAAAACTTCGAATCCTAGCCGAAGACTATAAAGGAATGGTAGTAACCTCGGACATAGACCAAACCTATCTTGCCACAGACATCCATTCGGGCAAAGGTAAGTTCACCGCTTTATTTGAAACACCTAACCAAAAACAGGCGCTACCTGGAATGCCAGAACTTTACAGGGAACTTCGTAGTTCTTTGTCCAATGCTCCCCTAGCCTTTATCTCTGCCAGTCCTCATTTTTTTCGCCGCACCATGCTTGCTACCATCGCAAAAGACGGAATCCAAATTGAATCCTTACATCTAAAATATTTAGAAGGAACGATCAAAGGAGTTTTTGATAAAGTACTCGGAACTATCTTTAACCCCATCGAATTTTTACAAAATGGATTTAAACCCGCTTGGTCACGGACAAAAAAATTCTTAGGTGCTTCCTATCAGAGTTTATTTGACCAAATGTCTTATAAACTTTCCATCCTACTCTATGATAGAGTGTATCTTCCCACAGAAGCCAAAGAGATTCTTCTGGGTGACAATACTGAATCGGATTATATGATCTTTACTCTCTACCAAATCATTTGTATGGGAAAACTCACAGGTGATGAATTAGAAGAGTATTTATACAAACTCAATTTCCTAGGTCGTGATGCCATCACAAGAGACGCCGCCAAAAAAATCAGACTCCTTGCCGAAGAAATTCATAGAATTCATGGAACCATAAATCCTGTGGCAATCAGTCTCATCAACCGAACAAGTCACGGTCCCAGTGAAGTGGATATGAGAGAAAAAGTAAAGGAGGCACTTCCGGCAGGAATGTATGAGACTGTTTTTGGAACCAAACAGGCATTCTACGGCACTGAGGGGGCTTTGGGAATGGCTATGATTTTAGAAAATGAAGGATACTTAAATCTAGAGCAGATTTTAGCCATTGTGGCGGGAATGATCGGAAAGGTGTTGGAAGGAAAACTTGTAGATGAAGGATTTTTATTAAAACTATTAGATGAATTAACTTTGCCTAAACAAGCAGAAGTAACAAGATCAAAACTAAAAGAAGGACTGATCACTGCCTTCCAATCTTGAAGGTTTTATTTGATCTTACAGGATACAGAAAAAATAGATATTTTTTTCAGGTTTACTGGTACAAATTGACAACCTGGCGTTTCAGATATCTTTTTCCAAAATGGATTTTCAGGACTAACTAATTTTGACAATGGAAGAAGTAAAAACTGAACCCGTTTCCCTTTTAAGGCACTGCCCAATTCATTGAAAACATCCATTGGGTTACCATAAAAAATGGGACTTTGAACATGCATAATCCCTAAGGCATTGGCAATGGTCGGGTCTTCAACAACATAACCATCGGCGGGATCTTCCATAAGCCTGTTTACTAAGTCTTCGATTTGAACAGAAATTTTTTTCATTTCTTTCCAAACCTTAAAGTTAATATAAACAGAATAGGAAAACGATAACAAAAGAAAAACTATTACGACATATTTTTTAATTCCAACGAGCCTTCTCCATTGAAAATGGAAGAGAAGTAAAATGGGAAAAATACTGAAACTTGAATAATACCTAGTTCCCCAATCGATATTCGAATCATTAGGTGAAAGGAAAGTAACAAAAAGAATTATAAGGGCCCAAAGATAAAATAAGTTTCGCCCTAATGTATTTTTTCTACCTGGACTCAAAAAAATATATAAACCTGAAAGAACAAATAACCAAGGTGCATAACCGAATAGACCGAACCTTCCATTGCCACCAAGAAGGAGACTTTTCCACTTGAGAAAAACATCCATTTCTAAACGAAAGATCCCCGCTTTATTGTTATCGAACCTGGGTCCCAGAATCGAACCATAAACCAAATAGTTAGAAACAACAAAAAGAACTAGGACAATAGAAATAACAAAAATTCGTTTCCAATGCGCGTGGATTTGAATTGAGTCTCTCCCATTTTTAAAGAAAGAATACAGATAGAATGATAGCAAAACTAAGAAAAGTAATAGGATTTCAGTCCTTAAAAACAAAGAAAACAGACCGAAGACAATGACAAACATTGTGGTGAGATTGAATCCGGGTTTTTTGAATGATGATGTTAGAAAAATACAAATGAAAAAAGAAGCGAAGGCAATGTCAGAAAATGCGAGAAAATGTTGTAATAGGGGTGTAAAAAAAAGAACCACAACAAAGGACCAATAACTTTTTGTTATACGGTAAATTAAACAAGAATATAACCAAAAAAGAATAGCACCCAAATACACGATCCCATCTAACCAATGTAACTTTACCAGAGGTGTGATCAACACCGTATTTAAAAAAGGGAAAGGTGCAATTAAACTTCCATTTTTATTTACCTGTAATTGGTAGGATTCTTTAAAATAAAAGAATTTATAATCAGGGTCGATACTTTTCCCGGGATAATGGATCCCCTGTTCCTCAAATCCATTGTCGATCCAAAAAATGGACTGTAAAACTTTTGTTAAACTATCACTAACAAAACTATGGCTCGGCCGAGTAAAACTGGTAATAGTTAGCGTTATCGCTAAAAAAACAAACGGTAGAGCTATTCGGAAAATTCGATTCATCAAGAAAGTTTTTTAGATTTTTCGGTTAAGGACGAACCTTTTACAAATTCGACCACATACAGAGGACGCCCTTTAGACTCTTCAAAAATGCGAGCAATGTACTCCCCTAAAATTCCTATGGAAATGAGAATGGAACCACCGATCAAACATATCAGAGTGACAATGGTGGCCCAACCGGGGTTGTAAACAATTGGCATTTCTAAAATAAAGTGTTGGAATGCTCGAAACAAAGCATAAAAACCCACAGCAAATCCGATAATTGCCACAATAATTCCAAGTGCTAAACTAAAACGTAAAGGAAGCGGAGAAAAAGAAACAGCTGCATTCATTGCTAATTTCAACATTTTTCTTAAAGGATACTTTGTTTCTCCAGCAACCCTTGGATCACGTTTGTAAAATACGGGAGTTTGCGGAAATCCTATCCAAGCATTCATTCCTCGAAGGAAACGATGGTTTTCTCGGAGTCCATTCAGAGCGTCCAAACACCTTCTTGAAATTAGGCGGAAGTCACCAGAATCCAAAGGTAAATCTTTATGAACTAAAATTTTCATTAATCGATAAAAAGCCCAGGCAGTGGCTTTCTTAAAAAAGGATTCACCAGATCGGGCTAAACGCTGACCATAAACAACATCATATCCTTCTCTGTATTTTGTTAGCATCTCTAGAATCACTTCTGGTGGGTCCTGCAAATCGGCATCCATAACAACGACCGCGTCACCTTTCGCATAATCCATTCCAGCAGTCACCGCTAACTGGTGCCCAAAATTTCGGGAAAGGCTAACCACTTGAATTTGGGGATCTTTTTCAGCCCATGATACCAACTGAAAAATAGTTTGGTCAGAACTTCCATCGTTGACAAAGATTACTTCGACTTTTGTCGGTAAAATTTTAATTAAATCCTCTAACCTTTCTTTTAAAAAAGGAAGTGAGGACTCTTCATTATAACAAGGAATAATAATGGACAATAATTTCGGATTCTTTCTGGGAACTAGATAGTAATGCATAAGAGATATTTAATCAAAATAAATTAAGAGATACTAAAAGGAAATAAACGAAATGACCACAAAAAAACCAGTAAAAAAAGTTGCCTTAGGCATATTTTGAAGGATCGTTGACAAGAAACAATGAATCGTCAACTAAAGAAGATCTCTATTATCACTCCTTTTTACAACGAAGAATCAGGAGCCGATGAATTCTTTGAACGAATTGTTCCGCACCTGTTATCCTTAAAAACAAGTTACGAAATCATTTGTGTAAACGATGGTAGCAGAGACAAAACCATTGAGAAACTAGTGTTTCATCATAAAAAAAATCCAAATGTTAAGATTGTAGACTTTTCTAGAAATTTTGGGAAAGAAGCCGCAGTTTCGGCAGGTTTGGAATATGCCACTGGCGATGTGGTTATTCCGATTGACTCCGATTTACAAGACCCGCCGGAACTCATACCCACTCTCATTGAAAAATGGAAAGAAGGTTACGATGTAGTAACAGCCAAAAGATCCAGCAGGCAAGGTGAATCTTTTTTAAAGAAGTTTACGGCAAAACACTTTTACCGAGTCATTCGTTACATGAGCGAAGTAGAAATTCCTGTTGATGTGGGGGATTTCCGACTCATGGATAAAAAAGTAGTAAAAGCACTTTCCACCATGAAAGAAAAAAATCGTTTTTTAAAAGGTATGTTTGCTTGGGTGGGATTTAAGCAGATCGACGTGGAATACGAAAGACATGCTAGGTTCAAAGGTTCCTCCAAGTGGAACTATTGGAAACTTTGGAACTTTGCATTGGATGGGATTTTAATGTTTAGCACTATGCCTCTTAAGATATGGAGTTATTTTGGATTCTTTGTATCCTTTAGTGCTTTTGTATATTTAATTTATAGAATCATTCGTGTCATTTTCAAAGGCGTCGATGTGCCTGGTTACGACTCAACTTTAGTTATCATTCTCTTTCTGGGTGGAATCCAACTCATTGGAATCGGAGTTCTTGGCGAATACATTGCAAGAATCTTTATCGAAGTCAAAGGTCGTCCGATTTATATCGCAAAAGAAACCATTGGCTTCAACGAGAAAGTAACCCATTCTTCAAATAAACGTGGCAATTAGGGAAATAAGTTTTAAAATACTGATATTCCTTTCGAATATACTCATAATAAAAAACAAGTAAATCCTGATTCCACGAAGCATCATAACTACTGATTGGATTCTGGAATACATCCATGTCGCAGAATAAAATTAAACCAGGTTTGTTTTCGATTACTTTCAGTTTGATTTCTTCATTATCAATAAACATAGCTTTCGCATTTGACTGATCCGTAAAGTTCCCTGGTTGAATGACACGATTAATGGGGATCTGTTTGAATAAAGAATAAATTCCATGTGTACCTTTAGCCACAAACACGGGACGAGGATCCACTTTTTGATTTTCTATATCTACATAAATCTCTTTTGCAATATCTGGATAAACCTTAGAAAGTTTAATCACTCTTTTACGAACGAAAACAGCTACTGGAATTAAAATTAAAAAAGCAATTAACACAATGATTTCCTGTTTGTATTTAGGAAAAAAATTAGATTTAATAAAACGAAAAAGAAACGAAGAGCCTATCACTGTTGGAACAATCATTGGAAGATAATAATGTTCAAAAAAATATCCAGTCCAAGTGGCAGCAAGGAAGGCAGTCAATGTCCAGAGAAAACTTATCAATAAAATTTTAGGAACTTTCTTTTTCCATAGGTATAAAACAAAGGTTCCCATTTGAACAGAAACAAGAATTGCAAGGATTGGATATGTTTGCAGTGAACCAATTTTTTCAAGAAAGGTTACTTTTTTCGCGTAATTAGAAAAGAGAATTTTGTGTGTTTCTAAAAAAGAATCTCCAAGTCCAACAGAAAATACCCAAATGGTACTAACTAAAAAAGGCAAAATTGCAACGGAATAAAAAAGACTATATCCTAAAAAAGATTTCGGGTTTCTAAAAAGTATCCTTCTATGTAAGTAAAGATGGAGTAAATAAAAACCCAGAATATCAAAGGCTGTATTGTATTTGATGATAAATGCAAAACCAAAAGCCAAAGGACTTAACAATCGGTATTGTTTTTTTCCGTAAAATAAAAACCAAACCCCAATCGTTTCAAAGCAAAGATAAAATAATTCTGTATTTCCGGAAAGTCCATTCAGAAAAAAACTAAAAAGAATTAAAAACCCAAAACCCGCAGCGATTGCAAAAGTTCGATTGGAATGTCTTAACAGAAGCCAAATAATAAATGCAGAACAAACGACTACAAACAACGTAGAAAGGCGGATTGCAAAGATAGAAAACCCTAGAAGACCATGAATGATAAAATAAATGATATATATACCAATTGGTTTGATGTCCCATAAATCGCGAAAGGGAAGTTTCCCTTGTAACCATCCCTCTCCTATTAATGAATAGGTGATCTCATCCCAATCGATAGCAGTATATCCAAAAGATGGATATCGTAGAAAAAACGCTAATAAAGTGAAAAGCAGGAAAACTAATCCATTACGGATCGGACCAGAGGTATACAAAGTAGAAGGGAATAATTTTTTCATGAAATATATCGAATTAAAAGTAATGCAGGTTAACTCATAAAGATTAATAATTTGCCAATTTAGTCAAGCGATTCTATTCGAACTTAAGTATGCCTAAAAAAAATGAATCGGTTAAATAACTAATGGAGAAATATCTTTTCAGTTTTTAAGCAAAAAGAAAAATTGGTTTATCTTTCCCATTCGAATCACGACTCCCTATGAAAGAAAAAACGAAAAAAATTCTAACGATTGGTCTTTGTATTTATTTAATTTTAGTATCGTTTCAAATTTGGAGTGAGTTAACAAAACAAATACGAACCACAAAAAAAAGTATGGATTCCATGAAACAACTTGTCCAGGCTTATCCACATATGTTTTATCCCAATCATTTTACGGATATAACTACACTTTCTACAAAATTTAGAGAACTAAAAGGCAAAGAAGAACTATTTTATGTAGATACCCAAGTTTTTCAATTTGATGTTTTGCAAATGGCAGCTGCACCAACAAAGCTAAATTCATTTGAGAGGAAACTCCCAAAGTCAGGTCACATAGTCCTTGCCAATCCTAATTCAAAAATTGAAAATAAAAATTCCGAACTTTTCCAAAATTGTAAACCAAACATAAAGGGAGAGTTTTACTCCATCTGTTTTTGGGAGAAACAATGACCTATTTATTAATCACACTTCTCATAACAAATTTGGCATCTTTTATCGTGCTTGGTTTCTATCCGGAATTTTACAAAGGACTATTATACTTTCTTGTAACATTATTTGTATTATGTACTTTCGCAATCCTCAAAAAAGTAAAAACCAATCAAAACAAAAAACAGGGTTTCGTCTCTATAACTACTTTCTTTTTTCTTTTTGCGATGGTTGCCTATATATCTGAAATTCGTTTGGGTTTAAACCCCTTCGGAATGTTAGATGCGTATGCGATGTGGATCGGAAAAGGTCGAATGTTAGCTCTTTCTATTTTGGATGGAGATCCAATCCCACTCTGGAACCAATATTGGAGGATGCCCAATTATCCACTGGGGATCCCACTGCTCCATGCAAATTTGTCCCTTGCCTTTTCAAGTTTAAACAGTTTTTTCATCACGGCCAAAATTCCAAATTATCTATATCTGACTCTATTGTATTTTTTTGTTACAGAAAGGTCACTTGAGTTAAAGAAACCTTCACTAAGATGGGGATTTTTAATCCTTACTGGCACTTTTCTATTTCACCCAAATTATTTGTTGGTAGTTTCTGATTTATGTGCAGACTTTCCTGTCTCGGTAATATTTGCAGTCGCTACCTATTTTCTAATGGAGCGAGATAAAAAGTATTCGCATTACATACTAATTTTATCACTTTCGTTGCTTATCAATTTAAAAAGTGAAGCACTATTAATTACGGTAGTACTTTTGGCTTTTGTATTTTTCTTTCACTATTTAGAAAAAAGAATTTCAAAACAAATTCTAATTCTTACTTTTCTTTTACTGGCTGTATTTGGTGCTCCCACTTGGTTTCTATTAGCCAAAGGAAGTTTCCTATCTTCCGATTTTAAATCAATAAACCAGGCTTCGCCAGAAACAAATTTCATCTTAGAACGATTGTTAAGTGGAAACCTTTGGCTTTTGGTAATCCAGTTTTTTCTTAAATTCTATCTTTCACTCACGAAAGGTTTACTTTTTGTCCTACTGTTTCTTGTCTTTATATGGGGAAGTATGAATTTAAGAATCACTGTCTTATTCTATTTGATTTCCATTTCTATTTACACAGGGATTTTTCTACTGACTTCACTGGATCCGCAAATGCATTTAGAACAGGCATATGACCGCATTCATTTCCAGTTATACCTAATACCTCTAGTTATTTTTTGGAAATTCACAAAGGATAATGAAGAAAAAATTTCAGATAGTTTAAGTTCTATTTTGAATTCCATAAACCAATTATGGAAACGAACTAAATTAGAAAAAAAGTAAAACTCTATGTTTTATTTTTTTTCCCACAACATATACCGGTAGCCCGCAGTGTTTGAGTCCGATGTTTTTTTATAGAATTTAGATTCGATCTCATACTTTGAGTTCACCCATTCTTCATAAAATTCATTGGAAATATTTTCATCCTTAGGTGGTTTAAAATCATAAACGAAAACTTGAAATTTCGAAATTCCTTGATTGTACAATCGACTTTCCAAAGCCGCAAATTCACTTTGTTTATTTGCGATTAAATGTGGTTTTTTCAGAAAGGAGTCAGAAATTAATAACAAATCAAAAGTACTTAAATGAATGACTGGTGCATACGGATATTTTAGCCACTCGGACTGCAAAATTTCATGGTACTTTTTTACAAAATCGATGGTTTTAAAATTACGTTTCACGTGGTAAAAACCCAAACCAATTTGTAAAACAATGAATAATAGTAACCACTGCCGTCTTTCTGAACTTTCTTGGTCCGCAAAAACTGAAATTACAAATATGGATAACAATACATACGAAAACTCAGTATATCGTAATCCAAGATACAATCCTCCTTGCGAATAAGGGCTAAGTAAAACAACAAGAAGAAGTGAGATAACTCCCACCCATAGTAATATCTTTTGTAAACTTGAAAGCTTTATGCGAAAAATCGCAAAACTAATGAAGAATATAAATGGAAAACAATAGGATACAAATCCAGTCCGAAATGTATTTCCAAACATAAACTCTTTAAAAAAATACAATCGATCACTTAATTGTAACCGGTTAAAGTCGTTGAAACTAACCTTACTTCTTACACCTAATATTTCGCCAAATTCATTTAAGTTATAAGCGCCTAACAAAATTCCAGCAAATGTTAGTCCAAACAAAATAAGAGAATATCTTTTAATAAGAAAAAGCATTCTCCAACGGTTTAATAATAAGATTAAGAAACCTAAAATTCCAATATAAATAGCCGATTCAGAACGAAGAAAAATGGAGATAGCACCTGATAATCCAGTTAGAACTTCCAAAACACGTGATATCTTTTTTGAACTTTCTAATGCCAAAACACCGTAAAAAAAGATTAATAAAAAAATATGCGAAGGAATACTTTCCGAAAACTCGATTGCACTGGAAACACAGTAACCAACTAAAAATAAAAGGGATGTCAAAAAAAGGATCTCAACTTTACGAACCCCAAAAAGAGAACGAATAAAAGATACAATGGCTGCCGTTAGTAAAAAATATAAAAATAAAATGACTCCATTGAAAAGCCGATAAGGCAAAGGAAGAATTGAAAAAACCTGTGCAAAAAATGTTGGGTATTGAAAAACACACTCTTTTCCGCTATCCTTTTGAAGAAAATAAACCCAAGGATATCTAAAAGGATAAAATCGATATTCAGGATCAATGTCATTATTTTTGGAATAACACTCGTGTTGTTGAATCCCTTTTTCTTTGTATTGAATTGTCTGATAAAGTTTTATTTGTGAATCAGATTGAATCAGTGGACTTATACCAGAGTCCCAAACAATTCTTTTATAAATAAAAAAAGAAACCAACGCGAATAACAGTATAACAAGAACTTGTTTTCGAGTTACAAAGTTCAAAAATTGAAATAACCAAACTTTAAATTGATTCACTATGGCCTTTCCAATATATAACCTTTGAAATGCGCAATCTTCTGTTCCGATTGAATAACATAGGCTTTAGGATCTAGTTTAAAATTAATATCAAACTTTTGTTTCCAGATTTTCTCAGGAAATTCATTATTTACGAGTTTGTTACCTTCCCACTCCAAATATAAAATCTTTTTTTTCTGGTCTCTTAATACATTTTCAACGTTTAACCAATCTTTATTCGAGTATATGGCTATCTGCGGATACTTTAAATAACTTATACCAATGAGATAAGAAAGTGATAACCCTCTATGAACAATCAAATCAGGATTTAAATGATCAAATGTATTCATCACTTGATGGTATAATTTTGCCGAAGAAGACCACTGCTTAATGGCTCGTAAATCAGATTTATAACAAAAATACAAAAACGGCAATACAAGTAGGAAATACTTTAATTTTGAATTTTGATTTCCAAAAGTTAGAAAAACACCAATCATAAGTAGATAAATTCCACTTTCAAAGTAGCGCATTCCAAATATATCAACTCCGGCTCGATAGGGAGAAATTAATGGAAGTATTAAAAGAAAAACAAGCCCTGCCATTAAAAAGGACAAAATTCTTTTGTCTTTTTTTAAACCTAAACTAATAAAGCCTAAAAATAAAATTGGGTATCCCTTGAAGATTCCAATCTTAAATTCATTTCCCCAAAGATCCGCGATCCATTCCCCTAATAAATTCCTGGAAAGCTGACCACTTTCCATATCCATCATCGTATTTAAACCACGCATTCCTAAATAGTGGCCATAGACCGCTTGATTCCATAGAGAGAAAATCACCATTAAGAAAATACTTAGTGAAACATACGGATACAAGTTTTTGAGAAGGCCTACTTTGTTTTTTTCATATAGAAAAGAAATGCTCAAATACAGTAGCAATGCAATTGTCGATTCTGGTCTAAGCTGAAAATTAAATACAATAGATACAGCAAGTAATATCCCAAACCTAAACTGGTTTTGCTCAATTAACTTATGGTATGAAAGTATCGATGCTAAAAAAAAGAAGTTTGTGATGGTAAGTTCAGAATAGTCAAGTGAGGATAAAAATATCGGTGTGAAACACTGAATCAGCACTACAGACAATAAAATTCTAATTTCTTTCGAATCAAATCTTGAAAAAATCCGATCCAAAAGAAGAAAATTAAAAAAGAAAATAAGAATCGGAAAATAAATTACCCATTTTTTTAAAATTCCAATGAAAAGAATCTTTTGAAGCCAAACAAAAAGAACCGGATATTGAAAGACACAACGTCCGTCCTTTAACTCAAAAGCCCAAGGATAACCAAATGGAATCATCGATTGGGAAAAACCCAAATTTCTTGCAGGGAAAAAACAATCTTCGGCGTTACCGTCATTTTGACTATTGATGACTTGATAATACTTGATCTCTGGATCACTCGATATAAATACAGAATTCTCATTCCACTTCCAACGGTAGAAGAACGGAATTAATAGGATAAGGAAATATATACCAAGTCTTTTGGAAAAATTCATTCCTAATCTCGTTTGATAATGTGAGCAGTTACCGCTTGAAGTGCAAAAATGAATAAAGTTAAACTCAAATTTGTAGCTACAATAAATTCACGTTCTAAATTGATAAAAACATATCCGCTCTTTTGCCATTGCAAAAAAACCAAAACAATGGCAAGGGCAATAATGCCAAGACCACTTAGCAAAACAAAAAAGAGACGATCCTCTTCCATGGACAAAATATTTTGATACATTTTACTAATTCTAGGTTGTTTCGTTGCAATTAACAATCCAGTTCCCCAGAGACTTAAACCAAGTATCGATAAAAAAGAAAAGAATACCATAGAATGAATTCCATACAAATTCATTCCAGCTATGGAAATAACTTTTCCTACGAAAAAACCAACTAACAACTGCAACCAGAAAAAGGTAAACAAAACAAGTCCACATCGTTCAAACAAATGTGGTGCATAAAAAAGGATCCTCAAAAGGTGGCGCATTCCATCTCGCCATGTTTTTAAGTGTGGAATCCTACCCTCTTTATCTGGGTAAAGTGAAACTGGCACATGTTCCATTTTCGACTCGTGCAAAAGTGCTTTGATTAGAAGTTCAGAAGCAAATTCCATTCCTTTACTTCTAATGTCCCAAGAAAGATACTTATCTTTTCTAAAACATCGAAAACCAGAATTACTATCACGAATTTTAAATTTCTTTGAATATAATAAATTGATAATCCAGTTAATAACAGGAGTTCCTAAATATCGGTGCAAAAAAGGCATTGCACCCTTATGAATTTCCCCATCAAGGCGAGAGCCAATTACCATATCATAATTGCCTTCAACAAGTTTTAGAATTAGAGCAGGAGCCTCTAAAAAGTCATAAGTATCATCAGCATCCGCAAAAACGATGATATCCCCTTTTGCATTTCTAATCCCAGAATCAAGTGCCGCTCCATACCCGCGTTCCTTAGCCGGAGCAACTCTTACACCAAATTTTTTTGCGATGGATATCGATTTATCAGTGCTGCCATTATCAGAAACCAGAATTTCTATATCCATTTTTTTGGAATATTCTTCCTTAATTCTAACCAATTTTTCCAAAACATAAGGAAGGGTTCTTTCTTCATTTAAACAGGGGATTACAAAACTAACGTTTGGTTTTTTCATAAAAAATTACGTAGGTATATTCCAAAAGGATCGCTTATTGAAAGCAAAATTTTTATTGAATCAGAATACTCCGCTAACGGTTCCTCATTTACAATATAATTCATAAGTTTCGCATAACAAATTTCTTTCCTAGAGACAAAATCGAAACATTGCTGCAAAATTTTTGGTTCATTCGCCGTTGAATAAGCCAAAGCTAACTGAAGAAAGAAATATCTTTCTCCAAACATAAAAATTTCAGATCTACTTAATCCTTTGGAATCTGAATCCAAATTGATTCCCTTCGGAATGATACCTGTAGGAGTAAATTCCAAAAACGTAGAAAGGTGAATATTTTTATGATTTTTAAAAATTTGTTGTTCAATTTTACTAAAACGATAGGAAAAAAACAGAAATAGAAAAAAATAGAAACCCATAAAAACCATAATAGTCTTTGAAACCTGCTGAGATTCTTTATCTTTCACATTACTTTTCCCGGCATTCTTTACATCGAGGGCTAATAAACCTAATATTAATATATTTGCAATTTCAAGACTACTAAAATCCAATATTTCATGTATTAACCAAATTAACAAAATTGCTTTAGGTAAATTCTTCCTCAAATTAACAACAGCTACATTTTTGTGTGAATACTTAAAAAAACTAAAAATCCAAATCAAAAAAACTGAAAATCCGAAGATTCCAGTAGAACTGAAAATCTGGAAATACAAATTATGTGCTAGCGGAAATGTTTTAAAATGAGACATGTAGTCTTCTACTAAAGCAAAATCAAGAGCTGATATTTTGAGATTTTCAACAAAGGGAATTAACTTTTCCGAATTAAATCCAAAACCAAAAATAGGCTTATTGTAAATAGTTGAAAGCATATGTAACTTCCAAATGGAAAAACGCACTCCAATAGTTTCTACATTCAATAACGATTTCTCAGAGAGTAACAAAAATACAAAAGCAAGTAATAAAGAAATGAATGCAAAAGCCACAAACTTAAGATTAATTTTTTCCTTTTGCTGCTCCCAGACAATATACAGAAAAAGAAGACCAGTGGAAATAATTGAAATCCTTGAAAGCGACAATAAAAGAAAAAAACATGAGACAAACAAAACCGTTAGATAGAAAACTCTGAAACGCCAGTTACTCTCATGAAAACTTAATGCTAATAATCCAAGAATTAAAAAAGAATTAGAACCCAATAGACTAACTGGAATTAAAAAAAGATCCTCACGATAAGAATTTATCTTAAATTCGCTATCTAAATACATTTTGCTTAAAAGTATTACTGAATTGATCAAAAAAATAATTAATATATGATCTATTAGCTTTTGCCTGAATTCCCGACCTAATGAATTAACCAAAGAAAGGATAATAACCACTTCGGAAAATAACAAGATACGAACTAAAGCAAAGTCATCACTCCAATCTCTAAAAATCCAAAGTAAAACTATGAGAAAAAATAGAATAAATGATTTAGAAAATTGAATTTCTTTTATATCACTATTTCGAATCATAAGGCCGATTGCAAATCCTATCGGAACAACAGGATACAACATAAAATTGATACAGGCAAAACAAGGTAATATAGCCAACAATGGACCAAACATATTAAATTCAGCTTCATTGGATCGAAAATGCTGAAATAAAATAATGGAATTCCAAATAATCATGGTTAATTTTATAACCAACTTCTCTGGAAATAATTGGATAGGATCATATTCAGCAATTTTGAAAAATACAAAATTACTCAAAAGAATGATAAGAAAAAGATGACCTAAAGAATAGAAACTAAAATGCTTTTTCTTCCGAAGCCAGATTGCGTAGATGACTACAAATAAACAGCCAATACCAACGGCATCGTTTCGAAAAAATCTTTGATTAGTTTCACCAAAAAATTGAAAGAAAAATAAAACTAGATAGAAGATATCAAAAAAAATAGAAAACTTTGATTTCATCTTACAGCCAATTGGCGGTTTTAGGTATATATTTTTCAGGCATTCCTTTAAGGAAAAAATCATTTTTAGAAACTAACAAATTAAAGTATAAAATGTGTCTTAACGCTGCGACTCCATCTTTCCAAGTAATTTTCTTTCCTTCAAGATAATTCCTAGGGTAGTAAGAAATAGGAAATTCTTGAACTCTAATCTTCAGTCTTGCTAGTTTTGCGGTAATTTCAGGCTCAAAACCGAAGCGTTTTGATTCAAGATTAACATTCTGTATAATCTCAGCCTTAAATGCTTTATAACATGTCTCCATATCCGTCAAATACAAGCCGCTAAGAAAATTAGATAGAATAGTCAATACTCTGTTGATCAAATAATGAAAAGTTCGATGTACTTGCCGGCCATCTTTTTTAAAACGTGAACCAAAAACAACATCTGCTTTTCCACGTAATATCGGCTCGATCAAAAGTGGAATTTCGTCCATATCATATTCAAAATCTGCATCTTGAATAATGATTACATCACCTGTTGCTTCCGCAATTCCCCTATGTAAAGCAGCGCCCTTCCCTTGATTTTTCTCTTGAACAAGAATTTTATATTTTGATTGAAATTTGAACGATTGCAGTATAGATAGCGAATTATCTCTGGAAGCATCGTCAATGAACACTAGCTCTTTTTGAGAGGGCAGTTTTAAGGCATCAATTTTTTCCAAAAAATCCTGCAAATGTGCGGACTCATTATAAATAGGAATAATTAGGGATGTCGACATCGTCCCCTTAGAATTAGTTGCAACTTTTTGATTAGCCATACCTAGGTTTCTAGAATTGTTAAGGTTTCATTTGAGTCAACGGTTTATTGAAATATAGCCAATACTTGTTTATCAATAATAGATATTACCAAACTGCAAATTCCTAAAAAATCTTTTTACTTGTACTATTTTTTCTTTTCGGCAATTGTTTATTATTTAATTTAGTTAACTTTGGTCAAATGGACTGAGAACTTAATTTAGAAAGTAACTTCTCTACGCTATATTATGAAATTATTTGCCTTTTCTGTCGTTATCTCCCTACACCTAGTTCTTTCTATTTTAAATACTGGGACAGTCACACCTTACGGATCTACCTGTGGCTGGTTCTTATATGACTCCGAATGCAACCAAATTGCAAACATAGACCATACACACTTTGAAGCGGTCTTCAAATTTCTAGACGGCGCCCCCATATACGAAATTTCATTTAGCGTCGTTCTAAGACGGATACTATATTACCTTATTGCGTATCCATTTATGAAAGTTTTTGGATTCTTCTTAGGTGGCGTATTATCCAATTTTTTGATATACCTTCTCTTCTATTATTTTCTTTATTTTTCAAATTTTAGCAAACAATTCAATCCATATTACACTTCATTCCTATTAGTAACCTATCCCGGAATTTATTATTTTATAGGATTACCATACTCTTATAACCTAACAGTAATTGGAAGTATAATCATTGGATACTTAATCTATACTCTTTACCAGAAAACTTCAAATTTTAAGTTTTTAAAAATCTCCTTTATAATTGGTATTTTATTTACAGGTTACGATTTTCATATTTGGTTTTTAATACCATTTCTATTGACAATATTTTATTATAAATTTTCTACTTGGATCAAAGGCACAATTCTACTGCTCATCCCTAGCTTTGCAGTAAACTTGTTATTATCAAATGTATTTGGGATTAAACTTGAAAATTCAAACACAAACATCTATGCAAACACGCTGGATGGCCTTAAAAGTATTTTTAACTTAGCAATTGATTATGATTTTATCTCAAATTTCATAATGACTTTTGGAAAAATACTTCTTTCCAGCACATTCATTATTATACCTAGCATATTAACTCTATATTTTTGTATTATATTCTTAGTAAAAAGAGATTTTCGATTTATAAGAAAGCACTTTGCATTTCTAGCAATATTCATTAGTATTACTTTACTATTCGTTGTAATCAATATTTACCAAGGCAAAGGTACTGGCCAATGGGATTTTCGTGGGGACTGGATAGCAAGAATATACCAAGGCTTTATTGCAGCTTATGTCCTTGGTTTTGCATTAAAAGATAAAGTTTCCGATAAAATAAAAACAGCTATCCTGATTATCATAGTTATTTCAAACGCTACAATAATCATATCGCCATACTTTCAACCAAAACTTGCTTCAAAAGTATATTACTTATTTTACCGACATGGAGATGAAAACCAACTGTTTTTCACCTTAAAGATTTTAAAACCGACGAGTAATTTAACCTGCGATCCAAAAAATCTCAGATTGATAAAATTCAATGACCAAAATGATTTAAAATACTTGGAAAGTATTTCCTCAATTAAATAACCAAGATAAAAAACATACTGAAAGGAAACCGTTACTGAAAATTTAGTAACACCTCGTTTGAATGGCTCATAATTAAAGTTGTATAGAAATGATCGTTTACTGCTTGCTCCGGATTATCAAGTAATTTATAATGAAAGCCTAACTTCGACATCTCCACTAACCACTCATCCGGATTTACTCCAACCTGTCTCATTCCGGAAGGCCAAAATTCAGAAAATAAAACAAGATGTGCTGAATTATTTTTAATGGTTTTAAGCATTCCTCTTATAGCAACTGGATCATAACCTTGAAAATCGGTTTTGATAAGCCGAACCTTTTTTATCTGAATTTCATCCAATAAATCATCTAGTGAATAAGCTTTCACTGAAACAAAATCTCGATTTTCGTCAGTTTTATATACCCGGTGATCCACATTCAAATCACTCGATAAGTATAAATTCATAACACCAGTTTTATCTGATAAGGCAGCATTGATAGGAATAATGTTTTTTCTATTACCGTATCTAACGCAAAGAAGATTAAAATTAATTAAATCTGGTTCGATAGAGACAACAATTCCATTTTCTCCAACTAACTCAGAAAATAAATCTGTATAAAACCCTATGTTTGCTCCACCATCGATTATAACATCACCTTCTTTAATAATTTTTCGAAAATATGCAATTTCCTTTCGCTCAAAAAATCTTTTGTATAAAAAATATAATGGAACATAAAGGAAATACATTTTCTTTTTAAAAAGAGAATTAAAAATTCTAAATAAAACAAACATTTTGTTAAGACTACCTATCCTTAAACTTACCTATACGAATTTGATTTTCCTAGCCGCAAAGATTAACATTGCAAACAATATGGCTCCATGTCTCCATCTGGAGATGTTTGTGTCACCGTATACTCTTTCCCGGTAAGGAATAGGAACTTCAACAATCTTTAAGCCCATTCTTGCTGAACCAAAGATTAAATCAAAGTCACCAAACGGATCAAAATCACCGAAAAATTTTCTATTTTTAGAAAGTTGTATGTAGTTCTCTCGCGAAATTACTTTCGTACCACACAAAGTATCCTTAAACCTTTGCCCTAAGACGAAAGAAAAAGCTACAGCAAAAAATTTGTTACCAAGAATATTAAAAAAACGCATAGCTCTCTTTTCCATTGGATACACTAACCTAGAACCATTTATATATTCACCTTTTCCTTCAACAATAGCTTTGTAAAATTTAGGTAATTCTTCTGGTGGTACAGTTAAGTCTGCATCCAATATCATCAATATCTCATTTGATGCCATTTGAAATCCTTTCCTTACTGCATCCCCTTTTCCTTTTCCATCTTGCTGGGAATTTTTGATTTTTAAATGCCCTCTATATTTTTTTGTCTCTGAACATATTTTATCCCAAGTTTTATCCTTAGAATGTCCTTCGATGAAAATTAACTCATCATGAGGTCCCATCTTTGGAATTCTCCTCAAAATTTCTTCTATATTTCCCTCTTCATTTCTTGCAGCCACTACAATGGAAACTGAAGGTTTTTTTGCCGGAGATTTTTTTTCGCTATAAACTAACTTGGCGATACTCAGATTAACCAACGTTAAGTTTTTAAACAGAGGAAGAGGTGCAACATACCGATTAATTAAATTACTAATTAACGGAATGTAAATTGGTAATAATACTTTCTGATCGTTTCTTACTAATTCAAAACCGGAAAGTAAAAGAAAATTTTCCATATCTTCATGGCTAATCCAATTTTGTTCTGCGGTTTTAGATCTCAAACCCAAAAAAGTACCTAATTTTACAATGGGTTTCCAAAGTGAGCTGTAATAAACGATCATTAACCGAGTCTTTGGCTGAAAATGTAAACTTAAATTTTCTAGGTAACTCTGAATGTCATTTTCATAATGCAAAGAACCATTCAACAGTACATAATCAGCCTTTTTAATATCTTTTAATCCGTCTTTTTTTAGATTAAAATAGTTTCCTCTAAAATAACTTTCTAGCGGACTTTTCCGTTCAGAAATTTCCATCAGAATATTATCTGACAAACAATAAAGAGAAATGTATTTATGTAATAGTCTGTAAAAGTAACCTTTCATTCAGCATCCTTTTGAATTAAGTATCCAATATTTAGTTCAACAATTAATTTTTGAACAAAGACAATGAAATTGCCTCAAAATTGACCCAAATGTATTTCTGACAGTTTGACTCAATTAACATTCGTTTCTTTATAAAATACAATTGGTACAGGTTTTCTTATTTTGTAAGGATTCCCAAAAATCAAGTTTTATAAATTCGATTCCAATTGTAACTACAATTAAACATACACCAAGAAAATTAATCTTCGCTTAATTGTCCGCTTTTCCCTATGATACCATGATATATCCCCAAAATCATCTTATAACTATGACTTAGAGGATTTTTCGTAAATAATGAATAAAAAACAAATTTCAGTACTAGACGGTAGGCATCTATGAATTTCCAGTTTACAGGAACCCATGACTCTTTATATAAAAGGATTGCATTCCTAAAGTGATAATAGTGCCTTAAAGGTGAATGTATTGGTATGAATTTCTTTCCAAATTTAATAGGATTATCACCCAAACTATGCTCCATCAATGCAGAACAAACTCCGAAATTTAATAACCCTTTATTCCGAGCCCTCAATCCCCACTCAATATCCACATAATCAATAAAGAGATCTTCTCTCATTCCACCAATAATATTTACCCCAAACATAGATACTAAACTTCCAGAAGAAATTACATAATCTACTTCCACAATACTATCAAAGGATTCACAATTACATCTCTCTAATGTCAAAAATCCAAACTTAATGAACGGAGGTGGATTATTCTGCCTAGAATCTAAATACCTTGCACCTAAAATTCCTATTTTATCAAAGCCAATATCTAATGATAATTTTTGATGTGCCTTCAATAGATTCTCAATTAGGTGCTGATCTGGCGAGCTATCTTGATCGAAAAAAAGTACATATCCTACATCAAACTTAGAAGAAATATTTAATCCTACATTCTGTGCTTTTGCGATACCATAGTTTTTATCTAACTTCTCAAGAATTATAGAATATTTTTTAACGATACTTTCCAAATCTGAATAAGAAGTATCTTTGTAAAAATTATCGACAACAATAATCTTTTCACTCTTTTTGTATATGTTTCTTATTAAATTTTCTAATACATCTAAGTTCGGATTAAATGTAACAATTATAGTTGCAACTGATTGGTTATTCATACAATACGAAAGCCTTTAATAAATGATTTTCGATTCACTATTTTCAGATGAATCGCTTTTAGAGAAAAATAACACAACTTAAGCAAAGTTTTCAAACCATCCAAAATTTTAAATTTCAATGTGCTTTTAAACTTACTCGATTTATTTTTATATTCTAACGAAGCAGAAGCCAAAAAACCGGATACATCGCTAATTTTAAAATCATTATCCAATTTAGTTTCATCTAAATTTCCATCCATAACCTCTAGATATTCTTTTTTATAAAACGATTTCATCGCAGCCATTGAATTTAAACTTTCGACATCCATCGTTTTTTTAACATAATCGATTTGATCTCTTTTTTGATTCAATTCTACTAACTTCAATATTAGAGAATTTTTATCCATCGACTCAATTACCCACCCAGCCTTGTATCTCAATATTCTTTCCGCCTGGGCACCCAAATTAAAGCATATAACAGGAATCCTGTTTTGGACAAGCTCACTAATCGTATAAGAAAATGATTCAGCTGTTATCGATAGTTGTAAAGAAATATCATATTGATTCTCTGTAAGTATTTGATGTATAGTTTCTTGGGTATAATTACCACGATATATTACATTCGGTATTCTAGATGGAGTAGAACCCCAAAGTTCAAATTCACAAAAATTTAAAACTTTTTTCTCACTACAAATACCTTTTAATATCTTTAAACCCTTATGATCGGTTATATTTCCCAAAAGAAGTATCTTGAGTTTTTTTCCATATTTTTCAGGCAAAAAAATACTTTTTGTCCAATCGACCTTAACTAACTTTTCATGGCCATGTTCAAAAACACGAAGGGAAGGAAACGAACCAAAAACTTTGGAAATATAATTCTCCATAGATATACTTGGTATAAAAATTCGTTTCGATGCTTTCAAAACTTTTAGATACAATAACCTATGTTCAAATAGGTATTTAGGTGCTAATTTTAATTTTCTCATACATCCAAAGTATTCATCTGACTGATCAGAATTTGGTAAACAAGCACCACAAAAAACGCCTTTAGTATTTAACAAATTTATTGTTGGGCATACGGAGAAATAATCATGTAAAGTAACTACATAAGGAACCTCAAATGGACTAATTACACTAAACAAATTTCCTGTATGTAGAAAATGGTGAAAATGAATTAAATCTATTTTGAAAATATTGCATACCAAACGAAAAAGAGTATTCGGTTCTTTAAAAATCAATGAACTGATTGGGTTAATTTCTAAATTGTATCGAAAAAAATATGATTGAGTGACTCCGTTTGCGAGAAATTCGTGAATATATATTCCATCTTCAGTTAATTTTGCTAAAAATATTGCGAACTCATCTTCCTCTCTAAAGCATTTTACCAAATCTTCTACATGTTTCTCAGTTCCACCGCCCCAATTATGATTCACAAACAGTATATTTCTTTTTTGATTAGTCATAGATTTGAATTATATATCTAGGAAAATATTAATTTAAAGATAACCTTCACTTTCAGAAAAAGCGAATGCAATATTAGTTTAAATTTATATACAGTCGGAAAATGAATTAACTTTATTTTCAAAAGTTCTTTGGTAAGTAATTTTAGATTTTTAGGATTGGAAGATAAACCAGTCATATCGTAGTTTACAATTGTTTTATCAAAATGATTTTTTTTAATTTTTTCATCCTTCCATAATGTATAAAACATTTTATGATCGCTACAAAACTTTAGCTTTAAATCAAATAAACCAAAAACAGGAAACAAATCTTTTTTAAAAAAGACAACTTGGTGACACAATACACTGTTTAACCAATAGTCAAAAGTAATTTGATCCGGATATATCCTCTCGACTACTTGGTCAGGATATACCAAATTCACATTTCCATATACTACATCCCCAACGTAATTATGTTGCACAAAAGATTCCAAAACATCTGGTCCCGAAAAGCTATCACCTGCGTTAAGAAAAATTATATATTCTCCCAAAGCTTGCTTAATACCTTTATTCTGAGCATCATATATGCCGCTATCAGGCTCATGTATAATACAGTTAATTGAGTTTAACTGACTTTTTATAAAGTCGTAGGACCCATCCGTGGAACCTCCGTCAACGACTACTAATTGAAAATTTTTATATGTTTGGTTTCTTATAGAATCAATGGTTTTTATTAGACCATCTAAGTTATTCTTATTTATTGTTATTATAGTGAACTTATATTTCTCTTTAACTTGAAATATATTCATTATAATACAGCACTATCTAAAACTAACTGTGAAAGCCTAGTGCGCCAGTGAAATTTTTCGAATTCAAAATCTTTAAAAAATTTCTGTTTATTTAAAACACTATAATGAGGTCTATCAACCAAGCTCCCACCGTAATCCTTAGTAGAAACAGGAATAACGGAGCAACTCAATCCATATTCCTTAATAATTTCAAAGGCAAAATCATACCAACTAGCAATTCCTTCATTCGTAAAATGATAAATTCCTTTTTGTTTAGAAATAGCAGCAAGAAAACTTGCCCGTGCGATATCGCCAGCCCAAGTTGGAGTCCCGATTTGATCATCCACGACATTGAGTTGTTTTTTTTCTCTACCCAACTTAGCAATAGTTTTGAAAAAGTTTTTTCCAAATTTAGAATATACCCAGGATGTTCTGATTATTATAGCATCAGCATCTTCCTGCATTACTAAATCCTCACCTTTTGATTTGGTTTTTCCATAAACAGATAAAGGATTTTTTACATCTGTTTCAAGGTAAGGTAACCAATTCTTTCCATCGAAAACATAATCTGTCGAAATATGTACAAATTTAATTCCAAGTTTTTTAGTTTCTTTAGCTAGATAATACGGCCCCAAAGTATTTACAGCATATGCAAGAGCTTCTTCTTTTTCAGCCAAATCAACCGCTGTATAAGCAGCTGCGTTTATGACAGCGATTATTTCTGATTCAATTTGATTCTTAGATATAAATTCACTTAATGCACCTTCTTCAGCAATATCCAATAACTCTCTATCTAAAAATATAAAATTGTAATTTGGAACTTGATTAGAATAAACTTTCAACTCATTCCCAACTTGACCGTTGGATCCTGTTACTAAAATAGTTTTCATGATTTATCTTTTTTTTCGAACTAGTAAACAGTCTCGGTCAATATCCGTAGTAAATATTGACCATATCCATTCTTTTGAAGTGGTTCTGCAAGTTTTCGTAACTCATCTGCAGAGATATATCCCTTTCGATATGCAATTTCTTCCGGGCATGCTATCTTAAGCCCTTGCCTTCGCTCCACTGTTTCCACAAAGGTAGATGCTTCTAAAAGTGATTCATGAGTACCTGTATCTAACCAAGCAAATCCTCGTCCCATTAATTGCACGTCCAAGTGATTTTTTTCTAAATAAATACGGTTCAAATCAGTAATCTCGAGCTCGCCTCTTTTGGATGGCTTTACTTGTTTGGCAAATTCCACCACATTTGCATCGTAAAAATAAAGTCCGGTGACTGCATAATTACTCTTTGGTTTTAATGGTTTTTCTTCAATTGATATTGCACGTTTGCCTTTATCAAACTCAACTACTCCGTAACGTTCAGGATCAGTTACGTGATAAGCGAAAACGGTTGCGCCATTTTTTTTGGCAACAGCTTCTCGTAGAATGTCTTCCATCCCATGACCAAAAAAAATGTTATCTCCCAAAATAAGTGAACATGGCTCTCCACCATTTAAAAACTTTTCACCTATTAAAAAAGCCTGAGCCAGCCCATCTGGCGAAGGTTGAATTGCATACTGAATAGAAATACCCCATTGTGATCCATCACCTAACATTTCCTTAAAAAGAGGAGTTGAATCAGGCGTTGAAATGATTAGAATATCCCTAATTCCAGCCAACAACAACGTACTCAAAGGATAATATATCATCGGTTTGTCATATATTGGTAACAACTGTTTACTGATAACTTTTGTAACCGGATATAACCGAGTACCTGACCCGCCTGCTAAAATAATTCCTTTCATTTTTATTTCAATTCCTGATAAACTTTCTCATAATAATTTTTATATTCACCGGAAAGTATATCTTTCCACCAACTTTGATTTTCTAAAAACCAATCTACGGTCTCTTCTATTGCATTTTCAAAATTGTATTTAGGTTTCCATCCCAATTCAGACTCAATTTTTGTGGGATCAATGGCATAGCGGAAATCATGTCCAGCACGATCTTTCACAAATTGAATGAGATCTTTATGTGGTGCTCCTTCTGGATGTTTCTGATCCATAAGTTCACAAATTTTATAAACAATTTCTAAATTAGTTTTTTCATTTCTTGTACCAATTACATAGGTTTCACCTAGTTTACCTTTTTCCAACGCAGTAAATATCGCAGAACAATGGTCTTTCACATAGAGCCAATCTCGTATATTGTTTCCCTTTCCATAAACTGGAAGAGGTTTTCTTTGAATGCAATTTAGAATTATAAGAGGTATTAACTTTTCAGGAAAGTGAAATGGACCATAATTGTTTGAACAATTTGTAGTAATTGTGGGAAGCCCATAAGTATGAAAATATGATCTTACCAAATGATCTGAGCCCGCCTTGGATGCAGAATAAGGAGAGTTTGGAGCATAAGAGGTGGATTCGGTAAAAAAACCTTCCTTACCTAAAGTTCCATATACTTCATCTGTAGATACATGCAGAAATCGATTAAGTTTCGATTGTTGGTGCCTTTCTCGTGCTATCTCCAATAGAAAAAATGTTCCCATTACATTTGTTTTTACAAACTCTTCTGGCCCTAATATGGAGCGGTCTACATGAGATTCCGCAGCAAAGTGAACTATCTCTGTAAACTCCAAATCTTTACATGTTGTAGATAGAGCTTGTTTATCTGCTATATCTACTTTTAAAAATTGAAATCGAGAATCTGTTTTCCAACGATCTAAATTGTTTAAGTTGCCAGCGTAAGTCAATTTATCCAATACAACGACATCTATATTACTATAATTTTCTAGTATATAATGAACAAAATTAGATCCGATGAATCCAGCACCGCCAGTAATGAGAAGTTTTCTAGTATTCATTAGATACTTGCCTTTATAAAAATAGTTTGAACAAAAATTTGAACACTTGCATGAAAGATAAATGGGTTAAAGTAAAAACCATAAATACCTTACCTAAAACGGAGATGAAAAATCTTTTAAAGTTGGAAGAAGCAAATCTTTTTCAGAAACGATCATCTGGTGAATATCCATTTCCCAGTCAATTCCCAAATCAACATCATCGAATCGAAGGCCGCCTTCGTGTTCTTTGGAATATTCATTTGTTACTTTATATAAAAAGTCAGTATCATTTTCTAATGCCAAAAAACCATGAGCAAAACCGGGAGGAATCCAAAAGATATGTTTATTTTGTTCTGTGAGTAGAGCCTTTACAAACTTACCATAAGTAGGTGACTTTTTCCGAATATCGACAGCAACATCCAGGACACTACCACGTATAACACGCACTAGTTTACCTTGATCCATCGGAGGACTCTGAAAATGAAGTCCGCGAACAACACCTTTAGCGGAACGTGATTGATTGTCCTGATTAAATATGGATGGGATACCTAAACTTGCAAAACGTGAAGCCTTATATGACTCCAAAAAATAACCACGGGAATCGGTTAACACAGAAGGGACTAAAAGAAGGGGGCCTTCAATGGCAAAGGTTTTGACATCCATTGGAATCACTGTTTTTCAAATCGTCTTCTTCGACAAGAAAAATAGAAATTATTTCTCAGCTGCAAAATATCAAAGTTAGAATACAAATAGCTGCTGATCAATTTTTTATAAAATCCGTAATTTGGTAATACTATTGATTCTTTGAAATTACAAAATTGTTATTATCATTATAAGGAAAAAAACATGTTGAAAAGAATTCGAATTTTTAAAGCCTAGAGTGATGAAATTGGTTTCCTCTATTGTACTTTATCGCAACCCCAAGGATGTAGTTATTAAAGCTATTGATTCATTTTTAGAAAACCAACCAAACAGACGAATGGTCCTCGTTGATCACTCCCCTGAACCAACCCTATCCAATTTAGCATCAAACTCTCAAATTACTTATTATCACAATCCATCGAATCCTGGATTTGGCGCAGGTCACAATCTTGCCCATAGTGAAATCATCGATTCAAATAAGGATAAAAATGAAAAGTATATCATCATCCAAAATCCTGACGTCTTCATTGACCCTGGATGTATAAATACATTAATCCAAAAACTCGAAGCAAATCCAAAAATTGGATTAATTACATGCAGAGTTTTAAATCCCGATGGTAGCATACAAAAATTACTAAAAAAGGACCCGAATTTATTTGCTTTAATCACAAGAAGAATTCCATTTTTAAAAAATATCCCTATTTTTAATAAAGCACTTCAAAATTTTTTAGTAAGTGATGATTTATATCTAAGGGAAGTCGAAATACCCATTGTAAGTGGATGTTTCTTTATAATTCCGCGAATTGTATGGAATGAAATTGGTGGTTTCGATGAAAGATATTTTCTCTACTTTGAAGATTTTGATATTTGTCGAAAAGTAAGAGCCATTGGAAAACAAATCGTGTACAGCCCAGAGGCAGAAATTACTCATCTATGGACTCGTGGAGCACATACATCATTCAAACACTTACTTTACTTTGCAAAAAGTATGATTCAATATTTTAATAAGTGGGGCTGGAAAATTTGGTAACCAAATTAAAAATGTATATTCGTTATTTTAAAAAAATATATTTATTAATTACAAATGTAAATCTCTAATAATTGCACTGCATACTTTTACAATTAATATAAAGCCTAAAGAAACTTATCAAAGTAACATTAAAGCTCTATAATTTTCTTCCAATCTCCATCGATCAATTTTAAATTTCGATTCTTATAAGGATTACAGAAAATAGAAACATCCCAACATTGGTCAGCCTTTGGCTCAAAAGTCATAAACCCATACTTTGTAGGAACCCAATTTCCTTCAGTTTGAATTTTAGGAGCTTTCATTTTATCAATGAAACCAAAATCAATAAAACAAATCCTAGCCATCGAAAAAAGGATCAATAGCAAAATGATTGTTTTACTTAGGGCTACTGATTTTTTGTTAAAAAGTTTTGTAATAGAATAAGAAAAAATTGTAAATGGAAAAATCAGCAAAGTTGCATAAGAAAAACGTGGATCCGGTGCAGAAAAAAACCAAAGACTATTAATCAAAAAGAGTATAAATACAAATTCAAATAGCTTTTGATATCTGTTAGCATTTAACAAAAAACTTAATACATAAATAAATAAAAACGGTAACATTAATTTATATAAACTAATTAGATAAAACGACCCATGGATATTATTTACACTATATGTTTCATACCAATTAAAAAAATACTGCCACACGTTAGTATATTTTGCATTACCTAAACCCTGCGATAAAGCCCAAGATTTAATGGTCTCCATGTGGGACTGCGCAAGAGAAAGTGGCAACTTCCATTCAGGACTTAAAAAATCTAACTGAAGAACCGGGTATACAACGAAACCAGAAATCAAATAATTCGAAAGGATCCAAGGAGCAATAACAAACAGGCAAATAAATATATATTCGGATAATTTTTTAAAATATATCCTTCTGTTTCTTCCTAGAAAAAAAGGAACAAACATCAATGCTAAAAAAATAGAGGAAAATTTTACGGTAATCAGTATGGCAAATAAGAGAAACTCAAAGTGAAGAGATTTTCCTGGTGATTTCAAAAGAATTTTAAAAATAAATACAATAGACAAACAATAGGCAATTGTGTCTGGAGATATACTCACTATAAAAAGCGGATGCAAACTTATAGAAATTATAACTCCTAAAGCGATTATTTTATAAGCTATTTTATAGTGTGGAAGATAAAAGATTAAACTAATTAAATATGCGATCGTTCCAAAATATACAATTGGATTTAAAAGATAATGGCCAGGGACAAAGGGAATAAGTTTTTCCAAAACTGCAACTAAGTAAAAATTAGAATTATTAAATCCAATTCGGTCATGAAGATTCGCCGAACCAATAATTAACCCCTCTTGCTTTATAATTTCGACAATATGTTGGTGGTAAAGACCAGTATCATATGGCGATAAATCCTGCGAAAGATGTGGTAGAACATTCAATATCGTTAAAAAAACTAATAATATTACAAAAGTTAATCTCAAAATCTGAACAATTTCCTTAATCTAGCTTTAACTGAGTAATCTGAAATAATTCGCTTTTTTTCTTCCTTTTCAACCAATAACGCATTATAAAAAAGGACTGGTAGAGAGGATAGTTTCTCAAAATTAGAAATATTTAATTTATAGAGTAAGTCTGCAGTAAATTTTAATTGTTTAAAATAAATTTCAAATACTACATCGATTATTTCCGCATGAATCGAATAATCAGAAGAATAAGCTAAAAAACTTTTTGATAATTTAATTTCATGAAAGTGATAAAAAATCAAATTTGTCTTTCTTTGATTTTCATTGTCACTTACAAGTATAAGTTTATCAGATCGAAAAACCTCATACTTTTCAGAATTCCAAGGAGCTAAAGTGGCTCCTAAATTTTCCTGAACATACACTCCTTCAAACCTTGAGGGCCAATCATCTAAATATTTTTGATCTCCGAATTTTCCATCTTCAATGCGATTATAGCACCATTCTATACACCGATCTGCCCACCAATTTAGTGCACTAAGGCCTATATCATCTTTCTTAAATTTAATAAACTGAACACAAAAAATACCAGATGTGTTCGTTTGATCATATTTGGGATGATAGTTATGAGGAGTTAAAAATACAGATTTAGCTATATCTTCAGGAAACAACAAATCAGGATTTGAAAAAAAGAATAAGTCAGCATCAACATACGTACAGCTTGGTAGTTGATATTTTTCAATACAAAACTTGATGATCCAAGGTGTCAAAGTCCAACAATATTCGCCCAATGTTCTACTTGGTTTGATTTCAAGCAAAGTTTGATTTTCAACCATATCTAAAGAAATTGCGGTTACTCGATCAGCATACATTTTCTCGATAGCGAATTTTACGTTTTCGTCCATACATAGAACATATATATGGGAATTCGTGTCATGCTCTAATAAAGAGGAAATCATTGCAGTACCGCGTAAAAGGTAGCTTGAATTGAATAATGTACAGTAATGGTTCATCGGAAAAAAGAATTTATAGTTTCACAAACTTTTATTACATCGGACTCAGTATGGAAATATGAAATTGGAAGGCTCAGTGTTGTTTTATGAATTTCTTCCGAAATCGGGTAACTTCCGTGTAACACTCCTTTCATTGCTTTTTGCTTATGGGGAGGGATTGGATAATGAATCTCTGTTTTAATATCATTTTTTAGAAGAAATTCTTTCAATTCATTTCTTTTATTTGTTCTGATATTGAAAATATGAAATACATCGTAAAAATCTTTGTGTTCTACAGGTTTAATAACATCAGAAGTTAAATGACTAAAGTATATATTTGCTAATGTTCGCTTATGGTTATTAATTATATCTAAATATTTTAGTTTAACACGCAAAAAACAAGATTGAATTTCATCTAACCTAGAATTTACTCCGATCAAATCATTTTCATACTTACGGATTGATCCATAGTTTCGAATTGTCTTAAATTTTAATGCCAAAGATTCATCATGAGTTACAATAGCACCACCATCACCTAATGCTCCTAAATTTTTTGTAGGATAAAAACTAAAACATCCAACGCCAAAAGTTCCCGTTTTCTTGCCTTTAAATTCGGAGCCATGAGACTGCGCACAGTCTTCAATAATATAAAGATCATTCTTTGAAGCTATTTCAGAAATACTATCCATCTGACAGGATTTTCCATACAAATGTACAACAAGAATAGCTTTTGTCTTTTCTGTTATGAACTCTTCTATCCGAAGAGGATCAATATTATATGTTTCAATATCAGGCTCAACTAAAACTGGTTTATAACCTGCTTTTAAAATAGCAAGAATCGATGCAATGTATGTATTAGATGGAACAAGGACCTCTGAACCACTTGGTAACTCAAGTGAATTTAAAGCAATTATCATCGCATCGAGTCCGTTTCCGACCCCAATACAAAACGGAGCATTCAAATAACTTGAAAATTCATGTTCAAAAAGGTTTGTTCTATCACCTAGAATGTACCAACCTGAATTCAAAAACTCGATAAATTCCCGTTGGAATTCTTCTTCAAACGGTGCATTTAATTTCCTTAAATTTTCATAATCTATCATGTTTTTGCGCTTAATTTAATAAATTCTTCGTAATCTCGAATGTAATCAGATTCATCATAATAGTCTGAAGCCAAAACTAACAGAACACAACCTGGAGAAAAATCCTCCATAGTATGCCAAAGCATCTTTCCCAACAATACTCCAACATTATCTTGATTCATGAGTATTTTTTGTTGGGTAGTACCATCATCAAGACCTAATAAAAAACTTCCGTTGATACAAAAAATTACCTGCTCACATTCTTTGTGAGCATGTTTTCCTCTAACACTTACCGAATTCTCTAATTGGTTGATGTAGTAAACTCTTTTGATTTCAAAAGGAATTTCCTTTAAGGAATTAGCAATAATTAAATTACCATCCCTATTATCTTTAATTTTCGGCAAAGTGATTATACTAGAATTTTTTACATAAAGTTGTATGCTTTTCAGAACTTTCTCCTATATAGAATCGATTTGTATTGTAAGGGAACACCTTTCAAACGAAGATGATCCATTGCTGGTAGTTCAAAAACTTTTTCATATTTATTTAATAAACATTCATCTAAATCGTTTTGGCTAAATAAATGACAAGGGTAACTTACATCATAAATGTAAGCAGGAACGTATTGAATCGTAACAAAACTTTTATTTTTTGACTGCAAAATAGGGATTCTATCCAAAATAATAAATTCAACTTTAGCATTTACAACATTTTCAATAAATATCTTCCAATGCTCAAAATATTGAAGCGAAGCGGAAAAGAGAACTGCATCGAATTTTGTATTTTTCAAACTTTCGGATAAATTTTCAGAAAATTTCAATACTTTATTTTCTAATTCATTTCTACCGAATTCAACATAATGTTTCTGTTCAATTATATGCCATTTTAAGTTATTTAAATATTGGAAGAGTCTCTTATGTTGAAAATATGTACTACCTAAAGATCCACCTACATCAATTATCGAAAGACTGCTTTGAAACCTAGAAGCTATATACAACAAATATGTAGATAGAGGAAATGAAAATTCCTCTAAATCAAAACAACAAGAATCTCTTTCAAAGAGAGCTTCACAATTTTTTACTTTAAGTGCAGATTCCTTAACTTTTTCAAATATCACTGCATTAGAATATCCGTCTGTATTTGCTACTGCGTGTTCCCAAGAATCATATTTACCCTGAAACCAAAATATTGATTTATCATTTAGTATATACTTAATTATGTTAAGAAATCTTGTAAAAAATATTCTTAACATAGCTTACAAAGTAACCTTAAAAACTTCAAAATTATAAATTTAATCCGCGTTAATCCCTTACCTCTCCCAAAGAAATTTTCAATTTTCTTTCTAGCAACAAAATCTTCTTGAATTATTGTGGGATACTGCTTTGGTTTGAAATCATTAAGGTTACCTGTTAGATATTCAGAAAATCCCGAATGTGTTCCAGTTCCATCTAAACCAATATTTTTTACCAATGAAATTTTCGGATATAAAGTGTATTTGTCAGCTAAAAACGCAGATGCATACCAACGAATAGCCCAACTATTATTCTTTCCAGCTATTTGATCCTCTAACATTTGAAAGTAAGGATAAGAATAATTAAAATCAAATTCACGGACTAAATTTCTCTCCACTAATTGATCTCTGAGCAAAGAACCATCCGCTTGGAACAAATTCCATGCACGTTCCCAAGTTGCCCAACCCCAACAATCTGCTCCTTTAATAAAGAAAGTATCTGGTAAGTTCTTATAATTTATCGGATATTGATATGCATGAATACTTGCTACTTTAGTTTCATTTTCATATTTCAGTAAAGAGTGATTCATATACTCCAAAAAATAGCCATTAACTACGAGATCATCTTCTAAAATTATCGCCGAACCATATTTAGATATTATTTTACTAACACCACGAATGATAGAAACAGAAAGACCAGAATTACTGTCACTACATTCTAAATCGACAGAAGCAAATCCCTCAGCCTTTCTACAAATTGCTCTAACCTCACTGACTTCTTCGATATCAACATTACCGCGCGGACCATCTGAAAAAATAAACAATTTAGATCTTTTGGCTTCAGAATTCGAAGCCAGCGCTTCAATCACTTTGCGTGTATGTTCAGGCCGATTATAAACGAATAAAATAATTGGTGCTAACAAATCATAACACTCGCAACATTGATGGATATTTCCAAATTTTCAAACAATTGAACTGGATATAAAACAATACTCTGGTATCAGAAGGTATTAAATAATACAAACAACTGGATGCTACCTGAGAAATTAATGTAGCGATAGCCGCGCCAAAAATCCCATATCCAGGGATTAATAGCCAATTTAAAATTAAATTTATTGATAATCCAAATAAACTTTTGTATAAAGAATGTTTTTGTAGTTCTCTTATAATTAAATCATTACTACCAGCAACTCCTAAAAAAACAAAAACACCAGTCCATATATGGACTTTGAGAATTTCAGCGGACATACGAAACTGTTCTCCATAAAGTATATGTACGATACTTGTTCCAAAAAATTGGATAAAAATTGCCAAACATAACGAAAGTAAAAACAAATAACAATGTAATGTCTGCAAAATCCTAAAATATTTTACTGAATTATCAGCATAAGTTCTTATAAGCATTGGATAAAATGAAGAGGCAATTGCCATTGGTATAAAATACCACATTTCACTGATACGGACAGCTACGCTATAAATTCCTAAATTCCTATCTCCAACTAAATTCCCGACCATAATTTGATCCATCTTCATATAAGCAATAACGGACAAATTAGCGAGCAACAAAGGAAAGGATTTACTGATCAATTCTTTGATTCTTACAATAGAATATCCAGCAATTCGAAACAAAGAATGACTAAGATTGTAATAAATAAAGATAGTTAAAGAAATAAAAATTCCTTCGAGAGCGAACATCCAAATAAATATAATTGGTTTTACCTTAAAATATAATAAAAGTATTTTAATCACTGAAAAGAGGATTAAATAGGAATTTTCTATAATAACAATTTTCTTTACCTTTAAAACAGATTCAAAATAATATTTTGGAATTGTAAAACTTCTCAAAAAATTGGGCATTAACAATACCAAACATATACTTAAAGATTCATTATCATTGCTACGCGCAAAATAGATAATGATTACAGCTAGAACCGAAAAGAAAATACTCGATACTAAATACATTAGAAACCCAGAAGCAAGAAGACTGTCTCGATCTGATTCGTATTTTACGAATTCACTAACAAGAATACTTTCAGTGCCAAGAGGGATTAAAATCGAAAAAATGGATAACCAAGCAGTTACATAATTAAACTTCCCGTAATAAGCAGGACCGAAGTATCTAACAATCCATATACCAACGAATAACGCCAGTAACATTTTGAATATTCGATCGCCGAACATCCAAAGGAAATTATATACGATGACCTTCATAAACTGCCCTATACTCTCTTCACTTTTTCCTAAAAATGAAAATTTCAGGTATCTTATAGACCGAAAATGCTATCAGGATTCCAGGCAGAATTTCGCCGGTAGTAAAAGGCTTAAATATTCCATAAATTAATATATAATACAAACCGATTAAAAGTGTAGAATAAATAGGATTAAATTCTTTTAGAGAAGAAGAAAATTTAGAATAAAGAAACCCAAACAAAAGGCCATATACACCTACAAAAAAAGGCCCTCCGTCCCGAAACATAACAAAAAAATTTGATCCAAAGGCGTTATAATACAGATCTCCCAAAATTTCATTATGCCCGACTAGTCGATCTGCATTTAAATAACTTCCGATTTCACCAGAAATACTTTGAATTGAAAAACCTAAAAATGAGTTTAATAAAAAAATAGGTAATTCAAATAATCCAGAAAAAAAGGATAATCCAAAAGTATAATCGTAGATTAGCGAGTTGGGATTATGTAACTCCATATCAAACAGAGCGAATGAATTTGTATGATAACCTAACAGAAAATATCCAAAAATATATTCCAAACTTTTTCCCTTTCTTATTTGAATCATTAAAAATACCAAAATCAAAATCAAAACACAAGAAAAGAGACCAACATAAATCTTTCTTTTATTCGGAATTTGATCTTTCAATAAATATAATCCATACATTGTTACAAGAGAAATAATTGCATAATGAATCCCAAACCTACCTATCGTAGTAAGACTATCTACAACGAACAGTGCTATCGCCCACATAAGAATATTCAATTTCCCTGTTCTAATAAACCTAGCAAAACCGATAAGTAAACTTGCCCATAAAATGGGGTGCATCACTAACCAATAAAAGTTTGTTACCGAAATGGAGCGGTAAAATAAATCAGAGGTTCCTGTATTCAATCCAAAAACTTCGGCTCTCATTTGAGCAATTGAATATCTAGTTATAAGTAAATAGATTGTACGGAGTAAAAACGAAACCATTACAGGGACTACAAAGTATTTTAGTAATTGTGAATATTTCTGTTCAATGACCTCTATTGAACCGGCGTTCTCAAGTTTGTTAGTAGTATTATTTCTCTCGCTTGTATAATCCAGGTAAACACCTAATAGAACTGATAAGTAAAATAGGAAATAAACAAATTGCGTAGACTGTTTTGGAGAATTGATCCCACTAATTGAAAAAGATGATAATAAATTCCAAAAGAAAAACCAAGATATTGCAAATATTAACAACAATCCACGCTTTCCAAGCCTTTCACGTAAAAAGTAAACGATAAAAAACCAAACGAACACTATTTGAATCGATAGACTTGTAATCATAAGTTTATTAATAAAAGGTATTTATTCTCCAAGATAATCAAATTTTAATCATAAAAAATCAACAATTGCTAAATAGAATTTCATACAACTGTCTGTATAAATTTAAATTTATATAAAATCAAAAGAATTATAAACATACTATCTCTGTTTAGAAAACAAGATGATAGATTAAAAAAATAGATCGATAAACTATCTTGCTCCAAATCCAGTAAAAACTGTTTTGATTGTCTTGAATGTAATTAACAAATCCAACCAAAAGGAGAAATTTTTAATATAATAAAAATCATATTCCAACTTTACCTTCATCCCTTCTACTTCTGCCGCATAACCTTGTTCCACCTGTGCCCAGCCGCTTATACCAGGTCTGACAACATGTCGGTATGCAAAAAATGGAACATCCTTTTCATACCAAGTTGAAAGTTCAAATGATTCAGGCCTAGGACCAATAAAAGACATTTGTCCGATTAAAATATTAAATAATTGTGGCAATTCATCAATTCGGTATTTTCTGATAAATTTTCCAATTTTTGTGATTCGAGGATCATCAATCGGATTCGTAAAACCGCTTCCTTTTTTATCTATGTACATACTTCGAAACTTTAACATTGGAAATACTTCTCCACGAAAACCCATTCGTGGTTGAATAAAAAATGCAGGTCCTTTAGACTCAAGTTTAATCAATATAGCAATCACTAGAAATAATGGCAAAAAAATTGGAATTAAAGCTACGGCAGTAAATATATCTATCCATCGTTTTACAGTTTCATAAAACTCCGATGGCAAAAGTGATCCAAAAACATTTTCGGAAAGGTGGTCTATCTTAACTCTACCCGTTACAAATTCCCTAATTTTTTTCTCAGAATAAACAGGGATTCTTGCTAATGTACATTTGGCCAAAAATTTTTCCCATTCAGGCGACAACATAGGACTACTAAAGTCAGCCACGATGGCATTATATCTCTGTCCATTCAAATCTGGAGAATTCAAAACTGAAAATAATGCCCCATGTGAACTTATCAAATCTGCACTGGAATTAGAGGGCAATATTGCATATCGGATTAATCGATACCTTCTTCCCAAGAAGAAACCTGCGTAGCACCATAACAAAGTTACAAGGAAACCAATAACATAGATTTGAATCGAATAAGAAGTGCGTAAAAATAAAATAATACCAATAGGAAAGGCAAAACAAATTAAAGATATTGGTAAAACATATGAAACTGATTCAGAAGCCGGTAATCTAAATAACTTACGTAAACTAAAGGTAGCTATCAGAAAAGAAAATAAACTAGTAGCTAAGGAAGTGTATAAATTGGGATCATTTGAATTCCAAAATTTAACACCCCAAATAGGAATCGCTGAAGTCACTATCAAAACGATCCCACCGGAAATAAACTGAAACAAATAACTTAACAAAATACGCTCAAACCATCTAGAATGGCGGCGGGTGATTTCATTCATTTAAGGCAAAACCTTTTCCTTAGTGAATGAATGAAGTATCTTTTCAACAGTGGTTTTAACAGAAAATGTTGTATCCAATAGTTTTTTAGCATTTTTTCCCACTGATTTACGATGATTAGTATCAAGTAAAGTTACTGCATTTTGGTACAAAGATTCATGATCTCCGGCAAGGGAAACATACCCTGCTTTTCCCTCTTCGATCACAGTTTTTAAATCATTTCCCTGATTCACTGCCCCAAGAATCGGAATCCCGACTTGCATATATCCAAGAATTTTCCCTGGAAAGTTATGTGTTTTGTGGTCTGGATGCAAAGTAAAAAGTCCTATATCAATTTGAGTCAGTATTGATGTAAACACATCCTGTGAAACAGATTCTAACAATAAGCAATTAGATAAGTTCTTGTTCTTAATCGTGTCTTGGACTAATTGAAATTCATCCCCAGCCCCAAGAAATAAAAATTGTACTTTCGGGAAAGTTAACATTCGTTCGGCAAGAATCAAAAGATTTTTCATATCCTGTGCATGACCGATGTTTCCACCATAAAAGAAAATGATACGATCACTCAGATTGTATTTCTTTCTAATATCAATTGGAACTATGTTTTTGTTATCTTCTAAAGGAGAGGCCCAATTGTATAATAGCTGAGTATTCCGTAAGTTTGGATTGGTATCTGAAAACCATTTCAAATTGGCAGGTGATTGGATACCAATTACATCAGCAGTTGCGTATAACTTTCTTTCGTAAAAACGAAATAAATAAGCAAGGATTGAGTGTTTGCTAATGATTCCATTGTCTATGACCCATTGTGGAAAAAAATCTCGAAGAATTAAGTAGGAAGGAGATTCCCAAATTTTCTTTAAATATTTAACTAACCCTGACCAAAAAATAGTAGGAGAATAAAATACAATCAAATCATGAGGATTTGAGTTAAACCAATGCGATAAAGCCTTTACCGCACGAAATGACAATAGGATTTCATTGATGAGTCGAATGGGTTTGGAAACGTTTTTAATTCTTCCCGACCGAAATCTAAGAATTTTAATTCCATCTAAGACATCTATTTTATAAGAATCTTTTAGGTCCGGATCTGGAGTCACCACAGTGACAACATGACCAGAATGCAAAAACTCTAATGCAAGTTCATGCATCATTTTACCAGCTACCTTAATACTCTTCGGTAAATAGTCGTCTACTATGATGAGAACTTTCATTTATATAAAAATGATTTATCAGTATCGTTTCCATACGATTCTGTTCACATAATCCGTATAGCTTAATATAATACGAACAACCTTTGCAGAAACATTGGGCATGGAATAATCTCCTACGAGTCTTGCTTGATTTAGGAAATTTTTACCTTGCGTTTCCAATAAAGCAAGTGCTTGAAGGATTCGTTCTTTGTTAAGCCCGACCATCATTACAGCAGCCTCTTCCATTCCTTCCGGTCTTTCATGGGCTTCTCGAATATTTAAAGCAGAAAATTTTAAAATAGAGGATTCCTCTGTGATAGTTCCGCTATCAGAGAGCACTACTTTCGACTCAATTTGGAGTTTGTTATAATCCATAAAACCTAATGGTTTTAATAACAAAATATTTTTATGGAATTGAATCTTATATTGATCTATTTTTTTCTGCGTCCTTGGGTGAGTTGATACCACCACAGGGAGATTATATTTATCAGCAATGGTATTAAGACTATCTACTAACGACCGAAAGTTTTGTTCGGAGTCAATATTTTCCTCTCTATGAGTGGATACCAAAAAGTATTCATTACTTTTTAGATTCAATTGTTCTAAAATTTTTGAAGATTGGATTCGATTTTTATAATGATTTAAAACTTCAAACATGGGACTTCCAGTTTTGATGATTTGGTCTGGAGGTAATCCTTCGCGTAACAAATACTCCCGAGCAATGGAACTATAAGTTAAGTTGATATCGGATGTATGATCTACAATCCGACGGTTAATTTCCTCGGGGACTCGTAAGTCAAAACAACGGTTTCCTGCTTCCATATGAAAAATCGGAATTTTTCGTCGTTTGGCAGGAATGACCGCTAAACAGCTATTTGTATCACCTAACACAAGAAGGGCATCAGGAATCTCTTTAGACAACAATGCGTCAAAACCAATAATGATTTTTCCTATTGTCTCGGCTCCTGTCCCCCCTGCTGCCTCTAAAAAGTAATCAGGCTTTCTGATTCCCAAATCTTGGAAAAAAATTTCGTTCAGCTCAAAATCATAGTTTTGACCAGTATGAATGATTTTATGATCACAAACTTCATCAAGTGCAATCATTACCCGCGAAAGCCGAATGATTTCTGGTCTAGTTCCAATTACAGTAAAAACTTTTAATTTTTTCATTTTGTGATTTCAGCCGAAATAGTATCAGGTAACTCTCTATTAAAAACTTCGTTTGCCCAAAGCATAACTATCAATTCATTTTCGCCAATATTTGTAATATCATGAGTCCAACCAGGAATCGTATCAACTATTGTTGGATTCTCATCAGTTACTACTAACTCATAGTATTCCTTTGTGATTAAATGTTGAAACCGAAACTTTGCTTTACCCCTTATAATTAAAAACTTTTCAGTTTTGGTATGATGGTAATGTCTTCCCCGTGTAACTCCAGGTAGTGCGGAAAAGAATGAAAACTGCCCAGCTTCCTTTGTTTTTAACATCTCAACAAAGGAACCTCTTGGATCTTCATATTTGGGTATGGTATAATTGCAGGAAGTGATCGGTAAAAAACTAATGTATGTAGAATAGATTGCTCGAAGGAAACCTTGGCCTACATTTTCTATCCAAATTTTTTCCCTATTGTCTCTGAAACTTGTAATTAAATCTGCTAATTCTCCTAGCGTAATTGTGTAAACAGGTGTTACATCAATATATCCGGATGAATTCCTTCCGTCCAGAGTCTCCAAAAAACTAGCTACCAAATCATCGATATAACATAGATTTAATTCTTTTTCTCTGTCATTCACAACAATTGGCAAAGATCTTGCTATATTGTGACAGAAAGTTGCTACTACAGAGTTATAATTTGGTTTGGAAAACTTACCAAATACATTTGGTAACCTGTAAATAAAAGTGGAAGCTCCCGTTTTTTTACCATACTCAAAGATACAATCTTCTCCTTGTTTTTTAGAAATTCCATAAGGGTTTGTTAGCAGTGCTTGGATCGAGGAAGAAAAAACTATCGGAGTTTTTTTATTTAATTTCTCTAAATGAGTAACAATCTTTTTTGTTAAATCAGTGTTTCCGATAAAAAATTCACTCTCCGATAAGGGACGATTTACACCCGCTAAATGAAAGATAAAGTCTGCATTTTCTAAAAATTGAAATAGCTCACTTTCAGTGGTATTTTTATTTTGCAAAAGCAGTTCATGATTTTTGTTTTGAGAAATATGGATTCGGAGGTTTGATGCAACAAATCCATCTGCTCCTGTTATGAGTATTTTCATTTAAATGACTGATCCTAAGGAAATTTAGCGACTTTTCTTTTCTGAATCAAAATACAAAGAACCTTAATCCCAGGTTTCCGCTTCTTTCCCATCCAAAATGTCTCGAATAAATGAAAGTTTTAATAGGAGAGCTTTCATCTCTTCCAAATTGAGTCTCTTTGTATTGTGCGAATTATAATCTTCTGTAATCGAAATTTTTCCTTCACCTTGTTCTACAAATTTATCGTAGTTCAAATCCCGTAAATCGGGCGGGATTCGGAAATAGTCTCCCCTATCTTCTGCAGAAGTAATTTCTTCCCTACTCAAAAGAGTCTCAAATAATTTTTCGCCGTGTCTAGTACCAATTGTTTTAATTGGATGATCCTTTTTGTTAAAAAGATCTAGAATTGCTTTTGCGAGAATCTCTATCGTCGCTGCAGGAGATTTTTGAACAAATATATCACCATTATTTCCATTTTCAAATGCATATAACACAAGTTCTACTGCATCGTCCAATGTCATCATAAAACGAGTCATATTTGGATCGGTAATGGTAAAGGGTTGTTTCTTTAAGAGTTGCTCGACAAAAAGTGGAATTACTGAACCTCTGGATGCCATTACATTTCCATACCTGGTCCCACAAACAATCATACGTGATTCGTCAAAATTTCTTGTTTTAGCCACCATTACTTTTTCCATCATGGCTTTCGAAATTCCCATCGCATTGATGGGGTAAACTGCCTTATCTGTACTTAGACAAATGACTTTTTTTACACCAAGTTCGTATGCAACCTGCAAAACATTTTCTGTTCCAATCACATTGGTTTTAAATGCTTCCATAGGAAAAAATTCACAAGAGGGAACCTGCTTCAATGCTGCGGCGTGAAAAATATAATCCACTCCCGAAAAGGCACCTGTTAAAGAGGAAGCATCCCTCACGTCTCCCAAAAAGAATTTAATTTTGGGATTGTTATATTTTTTTCTAAGGTCATCTTGTTTTTTTTCATCGCGACTAAAGATTCTAATCTCTTTAATTTCTGAACTTAAAAAACGATTCAGAACTGCCTTCCCGAAAGAACCAGTTCCACCTGTAATGAGTAGTGTATTATTTTTAAACATGTTTGTTATTTGTTATTAAAAGTTAAAAAGTAAAAAATCATTCGGGCAGTTTGGAATATTCATTCTCTTCCATCCCTTACTCTTACCAATAACCAATTTTTTAAATTCGTTATCGTTTCTGAAATTTAAATCATTTAATAATGCTGAATTTATCCATACTAAATTTATTTTATTTCGTAAAATAAATTCATCAAAATTGGAATTTTTATCAAAATGGTGATATACAAGCATCTCCTTTGGCAAAAACGTCGAAATAAAACCAAGATTACTCAGAAGAACCATTTCTTTATTCTCAAAGTTTAAGTGGTTTAAAAAATTCAAGTTATCAACACTTGTACAAAGTCCCTTCCCATGAATCCCAGCCTGACCTTCCGGAATTGTTAGTCCAGACTTTCCACTCAGTCTCCAAGGCGTGACATAAATTAAAATTGAAGCTACCAGAATCGACTTTATTGGAAAAGAGAATTTTGCTTTATACCGAAGTAATCCAAATTTTTCCCTTAAATTCTGTATCCCGAAAATAAGTAAAAATGGTACGACCATCAAAAGATAGTGAGGTCTTGGATAAATTAGAATCGTTGAAACTAATACTGGCATCGCGTAGATCAATACGAAACACTTTTGGAGCAAATTCCTTTGTCCCTGATACAAACTAAAAAAGAATCCAATAAACCAAAATAAAACAATTAAAATTACAGAGTATGCTGCCACTTGCACAGGAACAGTATTGTTTCCCGGCTCACCAATAAAAAAAGGAATCAGTAAACTTCCTAACTCCTTTGGGAGAATAAAAATATTACGCAGTACATGGCCCAAGAATTTACTTGGATTTGCAATTAATGCCTCAGAGATAGTTTTAGCAGAGCCGAAGTCTTTACTCATAGCCAATTCACAATAAGACCAAGGATCTTCTTTCCACAGATCAAATTGGAATAACCCATAAGCATAATGCTGACAAAAGGCTATAGAACTCCTATGTCCATCAGTTGGATTGTATTTGATGAGTAAAAACGAAGCAATTAACAATGTTATGATGAAAGGATATTTAAAATGTTGGAATGTAAGGTATTGGTATAAAACATAGAAACTCACTACTATGATGCTTAATAATAAGGTAAGTGAATATTCAGGTCTGATGAATGTCAGAATTACTGCACCAATGAGCAAAATAATAAGCATTTGATCTTTTTTTCTACCTAAAGCGAAAGTAAAAACCAACATCATCACCGAGGCATTAAAATGCGTTATATAGGAAGGTGACATGGAAAAAGTAGGATTTACTATTAGAAAAAAATAGGAAAACAAAAAAGCTAAAAAAGCTGACTTAGTTACCTTGTAAGTAAAAACAAACAAAGAAATACCAAAAATGATTGTTACCAGAGCAAAATTGGTTCTATAAAGATTTATTGGATTAGTGATGAACTGATTCAATAGAGTCAAATAGAATCGATAAAAAATGCCGTCACTTCCTAGATGTCCAGTTATAGTATAGTGTATATGATACGCTTCATCGTATGACATGAATTCCCATACATTCTCAAATTTATACAGCAGTTTAAACAAAACTAAGCAAATACCGAAAAACGAAATCACTAGTGGCAAATTAAAACTAGGATAAAAAAAACTTTTCGATTTTTGCATTTCGTTATTGTATCATTCCGAAAACTCTATTGGTCTTTAGAAAGATTATCTCGCTCTTCAATTGTTGGGTAATTTATCATCACTGCTCGATATTTCCCTTTAAAAACAAAGAAGCTACCAACACCAACACCAATATACTTAAATTTTTGCACGGCAACTTCTATATCTTTTAGGCTGCCAACTCCTCCGATAATTGTCATGGGAATTGAAAGTTGATTGTATATTTTTTCAAGGATAGGAAAATCTAAACCATTCATCATACCATCATGATCGATTGAGTTTATGACGATTTCTCCTGCGCCCAAACTTTGAAGTTTAAGTGAAAATTCAACCGGATCTAATTTAGAATTTTTTGTCCCGTTATGAGTCCAAATTTCATAGTTAGAGCTTAACTTTTTTTTCTTTATATCAAGCACAGCGACAACACTTTGACTTCCGATTTCTTCTGCAATATTAGAAATGATATTTGGATTCTCCACTACAATAGAACTTAAAGCCACCTTTTCTATACCCATAGAAACAACTGCCTTAGCCTGACTTACAGTTTTTACACCGCCTCCATAGCACAAAGGCATCCGACTTTCATTAGCAAGGTTTTGTAAAAGTTTTAAATCAGGTTCTTTTGCATATCGAGTAGCATCAATATCAATTACAATCAACTCATCAGCTTCTTTTTCATTAAAGATTTTGACAGCATTAATTGGATCACCTACATATTTCGGGTCTGAAAACTTTTGCGTTTTCACAAGACCGCCATCTTTCACAAGCAAACAAGGAATAATTCTTGGTCTCAGCATTTATATCTCAGCAAAATTTTTTAAAAGTATTTGGCCATAGTGATGACTCTTTTCCGGATGGAATTGCACACCGTAGATATTATTCTTTTTGATAGCACTTGAAAAACTAGTTCCATAGTCTGTTTTAGAAATTTCATTTTGTTTATCGGTGCATTCAAAATAATAGGAATGTAAAAAATAAAACCGTGAATCCGACTCCAACCCGCGAAACAATTTTGAGCCATCTTGATTTGGCTGTACGTCATTCCATCCCATATGTGGCATGGGAATTTTTTTTTCTAACTTACGAAAATCAAATTTTTTAACAGAACCGGAGATCCAACCTAACCCCGATTTAACGCCTTCTTCACTTGAATTGGCCAAAATCTGCATGCCTACGCAAATTCCAATGATAGGTGTATTTTTTTGGAATACCAATTCCTCTATTTTACTTCGCATACCAGATGCATTTAAAAGGTCTATTGCATGGTCAAAAGCACCGACCCCGGGAAGGATTAGTTTAGTTGCGTTTTCTAAATCATCTACAGATTTTGCAATCCGAGTTTCAACATTAATCCTTTTGTAAACATTCTGAAATGAAAGTATGTTCCCTAAACCATAATCAATAATTGTTAGCATAAATATGAGTATTAGCTAAAAAGCTCCACCCCTTCTACCTAAGTTTAAAAATGTAATTACATTTTCCAAAAATTTAAGTTTTTTATGATCATTTTTATAATCCCAGTAAAATTTTAAATCCATCTTGTGGTAATGATCTAATTCATCTGCACTAATCCCAAGCTTTGTAGCGATGAATTCAAAATCTTGTTTGAGTAATTCTGGATCATACGATGGTTTTTTTAAAGTCTCTAGTGATTCCTCTCGCGTTGTTTGACCCGTTAAGATCAGACTTGATAGTTGATTCCTTCTTACATCAAAATTAAAACGAGTAGGTAACCAATATCCTTCATAAAATCGCGTAAATCTGGACTCAAAATGTTTCTGGCCATATGATTTCCATCCGTATTCCTTCTCCAAAGTTTCAATTGCCAAGTTTTTGGAATAAGGCATAAAATTTAATGGTTTTAGAACTTTCATCCCTTTGATATACTTCTGATAGATTTTATGCCTATAGACCGAACTGAAAGGATAAGTCTTCATTGGGATTGTACCAAATTTTTTGATAATATCTCGTATATGAACTAAATCAGTACCCCAGTAATAATACTTATACGGCATAATGACACATTCAGTTGCGATATTACCGCCATTGAGTATATATTTGATATTATATTTGTCTGAAAATTTATAAAGCACTGCTCCAAATGCATGATCCTGGGGAATATCTATATGGGGCACTCCCGCCTTAAACCATGCTAATTGAAAATCTCTCATTTCATTCCAATTGATTACCTCTGTGAATAAATCTAAGTTTAACTTATCTACAAGTTTACTTATATTATTCACGGCCATTTCGGAATTCCAACCGCCATCTACATGGAAAACAAGCGGTCTAAGTCCATACTCTTTTACCATCGTGTGAAGCATATAGGAACTATCGACTCCACCGCTTAGTCCTAATATACAATCAAAATCTTTATTCTTCGCAGACTTTTTGATTTGATCAACGTAAGTCTCTAGAATTTTATGTCCTTTTTCATTTGGGAACCAATTTGGCTTTACATTGTTTTGGAAGTCCCAGTATACACTGGAAATTCCATCCTTATCAAATGTTACATCAGGAAGGGTTGAATCAATTACAGTTTTTGTACAGATTTGGTATGCTTTGTTCATGAAATTTTTTCCAAATTAATAAAATGAATTCAATTATACTAACAACTTATAGATATTTAAGTATTTATTAAGAACTATTTCTGATGTATAATTATTTTTAACTTTTGTAATATTGAAAATAGACATTTTCTTACGCAAATTAACATCTTTCATTCTTTCAATAGCTTTTTTAAGGGCGAACACATCGTTCGTTGGAATGATAATGCCGCCTTTACTTTCGATCATATCTGCATTAGCACCAACATCAGTTGCAACGACAGGAAGACCAGAAGCCATAGCCTCGAGCATTGAAACCGAAAAACCCTCAGTATGTGATGGGAACACAAAAAGATCGGATTTTCTTAAAAAATCTAATACCTGTTCATGATCCATACTCCCGAGTAGTTTCACATTGGAGCCAATCGGCTCCTCTGCTTCCAGATTTTCTGTCATTGGTCCAATTAAATAAAATGTCAATTCGGGGAAATCCTTTGCCACTTTAAGAATTTCTAAAATCCCTTTTGATCGTCGAATATGACCCGTAAAAGTTAGTTTTTTTAATTTCCTTACAACTCGTTTTCGCTTCAAATCTACCAAATCTAAATTGATGAAGTTGGGAACTATATCTGGTGCTACTTGAAAATTTGCGGAAATAAAGTTTCTAGATCGCGAATTAAGTACGATGACTCTATCCACCAATTTTATTATATTTTTTAAAAAATAAAACCCAACCCTACTTTCGCTCAACTGATCAGGCACATTGCAATGACAATGAAAAACGATTGGTATAGAAAACAATTTTATCAAAAGAACACTCAAATAATCTCTAACTAAACCTTTCGGGGAACAATTAGAGTTAAAATGGACTATATTAGTTTTTTTCCACTGAATTAGAATCTTTAACAAATTGATCCATATTGAAAATGCTCTCTTCAATTCATCAAATAGAGAGTAAGTATATCCAGCAGATTCAGACCTTTGTCCAATTAACGAAGTATTCACCAGAGAAACAGTGATACCAAGTTTTGGTGTATTTTCCAAATACATAACGGTCCAAGTTGAATCTCCACCAGATGGCGGCGGCAAAGGAGAGAGGAGTAAAACTTTTATTTCATTCACTAAGTATCCTTTAGGTAAACAAGCCTACCCGTTTTCCACCAAACGGTTATTTTTTTACTTTATATACAAAAAACAAAATTAGGAGTTTTACAAATTTTACCAAATCATAACTCAAGAATCGAAAGAAATTACCTATTTTGACTGGTTTTCCTTTTCTAATGACTAACTTTAGCAACATAAATTGCCTAACTAATTTGAGTTTTGAAATTAAATTCAAATTGCGAGAATAGAAATCTCTACTTGAAATTTCCCTAATCATTTTTTTGATTTCGCGTAAAAGCTCCAATTCCTTTTTAGAAGATAAATTATTATCATGGATTCTGTAACATGCCAGAGAGTTACTCATATAAAGAATTTTATGATTTTCAGATAATTTCAAAAAAAGCTCAAAATCGCCAATGTGATTATAGGATTGATTAAAGTTTAAGTTATTCTCTTTTAATAGTTTAGCATTAAAAACGACTGTTAAAATTCCGATATAATACTCATCTATCAAATATTTGGTGATAAACCCAGAGGGTTTGTTAAACCGATTTGCTCTTTTGATAAATCTGGATTTCGGATCAATTAAATCGTAATTTGAACAGACTAGATCATAATCAGAATTAGCAAATGCTGACATTTGCAATTCTAGTTTATTTATTTTCCAAACATCGTCTGTATCAAGAAAGGCAATGTAATTACCAGTAACCTTCTCTATTGCTAAATTTCTACCTTTATAAAGCTTTGTATGTTCTGGTGCGTAATAATATTTAATTCTAGAATCGTTATAAGAGCGAACAATTTCTGCACTTTTATCTGTTGATTGATTGTCCCAAAAGACTAATTCCCAATTTTGATATGTCTGAGCGATCACACTATCAATGGCTTCTCTTAAAAATTCAGCTCCATTGTAACAATTCATTAAAATACTTACTAAAGGGGTTGGTGTCCCTAAATTTGTTTTTTTCATTGATAGTATTCGATTGTTTTTTTAAGACCTAGGTCAAGGTTCGTATTTGGATTCCAATGAAGCATTCGCTTCGCTTTTGAAATGTCAGCTACCAAAGACATATTTTCACCAATGCGGTAAGAAACTTTTCCAAAATCAGGTTTACCTTTTCCAATGATCGATACTACCTTTTCAATGATTTGCCGTATCGTAATTTTTTCGCCAGAGGCAATATTAAAAATTTCTCCATTGGCTTCACTTGTTTCTAATATTTTAAAACATCCTTCCACAGTATCACTTATATAACAAAAGTCTCTACTTTGTTCTCCAAGAGATGACGGAAACACTGTATCTTTTAAACAACCTTTGATGATTTGAGGTAAAAATCTTTTATCATCTTGCCCTGGACCATAAGTTAAAAACAATCTAGCAACCGAAGCTGGAAATTTTTCAGTCCTCCAAAGCATTTGTAAAAAATGAGAAGCGGAAGCTTTGGCAAAAGAATATGGTGAAATTGGATTTTCACGAAAAGTTTCCTTTTGAGGCGAAGGAGAATTTCCATACTCATCACTACTTCCCAAATATAAAAACTTTTTTAAGTTTGATCTATCTAAAGAGGAAACTAAATTAAAAAGAGAAGTTAAGTGATCGGAAATTACTTTTTGACCACCATTTTGAAACAATGTATGGTCGATGTAACCACCACAATGAATTACATAGTCATACTTTTCCTTGGATAGGACAGAGTGAAGCGATGCGTGATCCGATAGATCCGCTTGTATCGAAATTACCTTATCAATATTTGGATTTTTCTTTAGAGAGAGAGATGTAACTTCAAGTCCACTATCGATCCCTTTTTGGACCATATGAGACCCGATAAAACCAGTTCCCCCAATGACTAATAGTTTTAATTTAGCCAGGGTGCCCTTCCCGATTGAAATAATTCTTCAAGATGATCCTTATCCCTCTTTGTATCCATACACTGCCAAAAACCTTCATGTTGGTATGCCATAAGTTCGCCATTTTTAGATGCTGTTTCCAATGGAGACTTTTCAAGTATTGTTTGGTCGTTTTCGAGAAGATCAAAAAAACTAGGTTCAATCACAAAAAAGCCACCATTAATCCATCCTTGTGTTGTTTGGGGTTTTTCTTGAAAGCTAATCACTCTACCTGTTTCGATTTCCAATTCACCAAACCTTGCACCTGGATGCACCGCAGTCACTGTAATCATTTTTTTATGAGATTTATGAAATTGAATTAATTTATCAATATCAACATTCGAAAGTCCATCACCATAAGTGAGTAAAAAGGTCTCATTTCCAATGATCTCTTTCATTCTTAAAAGCCTCCCACCTGTCATGGTGTTAGCTCCTGTATTGACTAAGGTAACGTTCCAATCTACTTTAGGAGAATTATAATGGGTAATTTTACCTGTTTCTAAATTCACAGTGAAATCAGAATTTAAAGATCGGTAGTTTAAAAAATACTCTTTTACAACTTCTGCTTTGTAACCAAGTGCGATGTAAAAATCATTGTGATTAAACCGCGCAAAGTGATTCATGATATGCCATAGGATTGGCTTACCACCAATGGGAACCATTGGTTTCGGAATCACATCTGTGTATTCGGAAAGCCTTGTCCCAAACCCACCTGCCAAAATGATTACTTTCATCAATAAGACTCCCAATTATAGTTAATACTTTTTAAATCTAACCTGTCAGACTCAGTCGGTTCATGAAGAATGTCGGAAATGTTTACTACCAAACTTTTTGGCGAATCTATCCCTTGGAACCCAAACCAAATACCAGGTGGAACAGAGATACGGCAGTAGTTTTTCTCGCCGATAGTTTCAACTCGAAATTCATTTGTTGATTCATTAAAAAAAACAAACTTCACATTTCCCACAGGAACCACTAAATTCATAAACATTCGATTATGTCTTTTCCAGGCCTTAATATAATTAAATTCGATCCAAGAAAAGTAAACTTCCCCTAATCCCTTGAAAGTTGATTCCACAGATTTGATAGCATGTAATACATTTCCACCCGGAGTCTCTATCTCCTTTAATGGAGTTACAAGAATTTCTTTACTAGTCATTTGCCCAAGCCAAACCTTTGGACTTTGCTTTCTCTTGGTATTGTCCAATTTGTTTATCTGTCATTTTTTGAATTTCCGATGGATTACTATAATATGCGTTATACCATTCGGAAGTAAACTGCACTGTTTCTTCAAATCCCATGACTGCCACCCATTTTAAATGAGCAAGCGCCTTATCACAGTTTAACTTTAACAAACCAGATTCGTAGGGACCTTTTGTTTCCCCTGATATATCTTTCCATTTTACCTGATTCCAATGAATAGACATTTGTTTAACCAATTCAAGAACGCTATGATTTTGGTTTGCTAATGGTCCGAAATTAAAGGGTTCACCATGTAGATCTTTATTTTGGTATAAATGAACACCTAAACTTAGATACCCACTCAAAGGCTCTAATACATGTTGCCAAGGCCTGGTTGCCATTGGATTTCTAAGTTCAACCGTTTCATGGTTTGCCCAGGCTTTCACACAATCAGGTACAATACGGTCTTCAGACCAATCACCACCACCAATTACATTTCCAGCCCTTGCAGAGGCAATTCTCACCTTACTCGTATCCTTGGGGAAGTAAGACTTAATATGAGATTTGATAGCAAGTTCAGCCGCACCTTTGGAGGCACTATAAGGATCAGGTCCTCCCAAGGCATCATTCTCACGATAACCCCAAATCCATTCAACATTATCGTAACATTTGTCACTTGTGATAAGAACTGCAGAACAAGGTTTGTCTAATTTCCTTAGTGCTTCCAATACATGCAAAGTTCCCATAACATTGGTATTCCAAGTATCCAAAGGATCATTATAGGATTTTCGAACAAGGGCTTGCGCTGCGAGGTGAAAAACATAATCAGGTTTGAAATCAAGAATTGCCTTTTCTAAAAAGGCCCGGTCTCGAATGTCAATTCTGTAATCAATGATACCCTTCTTTAGATTGGCTACTTCGAAATGATTCGGAGTAGTTAAGGGATCCAGTGAAATCCCACAAATTTCAGCTCCCATCATTTTAAGCCATGCAGTAAGCCAAGCTCCCTTAAATCCTGTATGACCAGTGATTAAAACTTTTTTGTTTTTATAATGTTTTGAAATGCTCATTTTTATAATTATATCAGGTTCCTTAATTTAGCTTGGGAAAATTCAATGAAAATATTAATTAGATGTTATTAAAAATTCAACTTAACTCAAATGCTTCTAAAATTCTTTCTTCGGTAGGTTCAGTAAACAATTCGCTTCTGACTCTTTGAATCATGTTTAATCTTAAAGGATCGTTAGTCCTTACTTTACTAGCCAACACTTCCTCAACAATTAAAAAGCTATTTTTATCAAATGCAACATCCCATAAGACACCTTTACAAAAATCTGGAAGATAATTATATTCCGTTCCGCCATTTTCAGATACTATAATGGCTGGAATTCCGCAAGCAATAGCCTCAATTAGTGAGCCAGAGGCTGCTCCAACAACTATACTCACGTTATTAAAAAGTGAATAAATATCTTCAAGTGCAAGACTGTAATCAAAATTGATCAAATCTTTCAATTGAGACTCTGAAGCAGAAGGGTGCAACTTTACCAGATGGACACCCGATTGATTCAATGAATTAATTAGCTTTATTATCGATTGATTAGCATTATCAAAGTAAGATAATAAAATTAACCTAGCCGTAGTTAAATTCCTGTGAACTACAGTTTCAAACAATTTTTTATATCTTAATGAAGGTCCAACTGCATTTCCAGAGCCACTCTTTTCTAAATAGAATTCGCCATTAACCAAAATCTTTCCTGGCTTATGTAACTCCAACTCATTAGGATCAATATATGCGTTAAAAAGCTCTTGTGGATATAAAAAAAGCTGACAACCAAAAATTCTGATATTTTTAGTACTAGAATTCAAAGCGCGGTTGAGACATTTCTCATACGGCTGATTCTCAAACCATTGAACTATCCGATCACCTTCTCTGAAGATTTTAGCCAATTTCTCTGCATAAAGGTAACGAACAGCGCCATAAAAATTAGAGCCATTCATATCTAACCAAAAATAATACTTTAAAAAACCATTGCCTGGATGTGTTTGAATTATTTTAAAATAAAACTCCAACATTTTAACTGGATAAACAATTAAATAAATTATCAATCTAAAGTAATCTTGATAATCCAAAAGCTGAAATTCTGTTATAATTGTAGCCTTACTTTTTTTAAAAACTCGAAAAAGCTGATAAATTTCCTTTAGGCTATGTGAGCCATAAAGTCTCGGCAGAATAATACAATTATAATTCTTAACGTTTAAAAACTCAACTAAACCGGGAAAGTAACTTTCAACAAGCCCCTTCCCCTCCAAAGCGTTCTTTACCAACAAATATGAATCTAAATAAATAGTCTCTTTTCTTGCTATTTTTGTTTTGGAACCAAAAATCTTATAAATCAATTTTGAGAATATATAAAACAGAAATAAAAAACTAACCTTAAACGTATAACGACAAAGCTGGCTAAATATTAACCAAACATTAACCCTGGAACCATTCTGAAATTTAATTACAGCCTCATAGGCACCGACTTTTGAAAAAAAATGACTGGTTGAATAATACCAAGACTCACTGGAATATGAAATAACTTTACTTAGCTGATCAAAATACCTCTTTAAATGAGACGGAAGCTTTTCCAATTGCAAAATTCATTCACCTCCGCTAATAGCAATATCCTGTCCTGTGATAAAATCACCTTTCTCCGAACACAAATACAAAACGAATCCAGCTATGTCCTCAGGTCTGCCTAGTCTTTTTACAGGGATCAATTGAGTGCGAGCAGAAAGATCTTTGTTCTTATGTATCTTGGTATCTACTACTCCAACCCTGATATTATTGCATAAAACATTCGATTCGGCTCCAAATTTAGCATAAGACCTTGTAACAGATTCCAATGCACTCTTTGATGCGCTATAATAAGTAGAGTTAATCGATCCACTATATTTTACTCCTATACTACTTAGCGAAATAATTCGACCGAACTTATTTTCTAACATCAGGGGAAATATTTTTTGCATTAGATAGATATGCGAGAAGAGGTTTACCTGAAATAAATTTTCGATTTTCTCCGAGCTACATACAAGGAAGTTTTGCCCTTCTATAGTTCCTGCTGCATTCACAAGATAATCAACTTTCGATTCTTTTTTCAAAACATATTCAACAAGACTATCAATTTCTTCGAACTTTAAAAAATCTGATTTAATTTGAAATAGATTTGGATTTTCTAAATTGATTGGGTTTGAATTATATTGAGAGTAAACTTTAGTCCCCTCTTCAATAAATTTTTTAACAATCGCAACTCCAATATCAGAACTCCCTCCCGTAATTATTGCAACTTTACCCATTTTTAAATTTATACTACCGCGCATCCTTTACATGGATTAACTATTTGCCTATTTCCCGATTTATGAGCAGCCCGTAAACCTTCGTATCTTTCCATTCTCCATAATTCCGAAATGGAATTTTCTGGAAATTTTCCCATTTGCAAAGTAGACCTGTAATCACTGTCACATGGATTGGTTAAGCCATCTTGCCAGATAAACATTCTACGAAACAAATCGGAACAAACTTTCGTTTGACCGTTAGGTTTTGCCTCATAAATATTTTCCCAAGGATTGTAGTTAACAAATGCTACTTGGTCTACAAGGTTCCCCCAAACTTTCTCCATAGAATCCATATCCTGTTTCTCAGTTACTTTTACACCTGATACACGAGTTATGATAGGAACGGAAGAATATTCCTTTTGCCTTATATTCTGAAACATTTCTATATTTTTCAGAACCTTATCTAATTTCCCATTGACTCGTAACTGACTGTATAATGGCTCCTCTGCTGCGTCAGCAGAAAATACTACCGTTTTTACACCTCCCGCAAGAAGGGCATGAACCTTGGATTCTGTTAACAATGATGCATTGGTATTCACTTTTAAGTTTAAAAATTTACCTTTTGCATATACCAACATCCCTTCGATTTCTTTTGCGAGTAGCGGTTCTCCTCTCGAAGCAAGTGAAAGAAATTCAATATTATTTGTAGCTTGGTCAACAATCTCTTTAAAAAGTTCCAAACTCATTTGACCCATGCCAGGGGTTGTTTTTTTAAAGAAATTTGTATCTGTTTGATAACAGAACACACAACGATAATTGCAAATGGAAGATGGTTCAATTTGCAAATATGGAGGATACTCGTCTAACTTCTCTAACTGTGGAAAAACATCGTATCTATATCTATGATAAAAGAAACGAAGAAGTTCTTCATCGTTATATGTATACATCTCCTCTGCAATAAAAGGAGTGATTTTAAATAAAACCTCTTCTGAAGTAGATGTTAAATCTGCTAATACTTGCGTTAAGGTTTCTTTAAAATTTTCTTTTTGGTGAATAGGATGAGTGGTTACAAGAGCTCCCACAGACCATTCCTTTAAAACACGAACGGCTCTGCCCTTTTGGTATTCTATGATTCCAGTTTTATGGCTTTTAAAATCCTGAAAACTGTGATGTTTCTTGTAAACTTTTGGATCAATCTCTTTCATACTAGTTACCTAAACTCACCGTATTTTTTTAACCACCACTCGACCACTGGGATTTGCCATTCATAGTCAACATCACAGCCGGCTTCTTGATAAAGAGGCAAAATTTTCTGTCCCATCCATTTTTGTGGAAGCATTCCCTCTTCCAAATGAAGTAAGTTATTCGGACGAACAATGGATACTCCCATATCGGCAAATAAAACATCACCTTGTGAATCCCGATCGCAATTTAAAGTTTTAGGATCCCCAAACGTTTCAAAAGGGACAAAGGGCTTAAGAAAACCATCGGTATCTTTTTTTCGCGCTCGAAGCGGTGACCACATATTGTATTTGGATACAGTTACAGCAGAATCTGCGTCTTTATTTTCTCTTAGTTGTTTGATTCCATTGGAAATCGTATCAGAAGTTACAGTCGCTGCATTACAAAAAAGTAATACCACTAATTCGATTGTCTCTCCAGGATTTCTTTCCTGAATCACGGAAAAACCATGTTGATACGCATGTTCACCTAAAGCTTCTTTGGTTGCAAGATGAGGAGGACGATCAATTACCTCAACACCTTCTGCGATTGCCAAATTCTTTAGTTCAGGGTCATCTGTAGAAAGATAAACTTTGTCAATCTCTCTTGTCCGTTTTGCAATATTCATTGGATACCAGGCCAATGGTTTTCCCATAATGGGGAATGTATTTTTGCCAGGAAAACCAATACTACCTTTTCTTCCAAGAAGGAGTGCTACTATCATATGAAACCTATAAAATCCTTTATTTTATTTCCCGAGTATTGACTAAAAAAATCACTATTATCCGTTTCCCGAAGGAGAAACTGAATCCCTGTCTCTTCTGCAGCAAACCAGTCTGTTTTGCTATCGCCGATCAAAAGGGAATCTTCCATTTTGATATTGTAGTTTTGTAATGCCCACTTTATGGCTTTTGATTTTTGTGTTGGTGCTCCAAAAATACGATCAAAAATAGAATTTATTTTCAATTGCACTAAAATTTCTTCGATCTCTGTTTGTGGTGTGCCCGTAACAATGACAAACTTTTGCTGATTCTGTTTTTGTTTTAACATTTGTTCTACGCCTGGAACCCAGGGAGAAGAAATTACCTTTTGGACCACTAAGTTGGCAAACTGATCTAGATACTCGCTGACCACCTGGTTTGTAGGTTTTATACCAACCCAATCCAAATAAATCGGAATTTTCTCCAACCGAGAGATCCCTCCGTATTCTAAATGATGGGATTTAATTTTCTCTAAAATGTTTTTGGGTGCCTCATGAAACAAGGCAAGATATGCATCTGTTTTTACATCAACAGAATCTTTAATGACTCCATCAAAATCCCAAAAGATAAGTTTAAAATGTCTTAATGAATTTAAAATCTATCTAACCCAAATCTGGTTGTATGTATTCTTAAACGTACCATTATCGAACATTTCAGAATGACGTTTTTGTTTAAACTTCAATCCAGCAGAAGTAAGGATTTTTTCACAATTATGTCTTTGCTCAGTAAAATCTTCGTTTATTTCGATGCTTAAACTTTTTACTTTTTTTAAACTATTTTTTGCACCAGCTAGAATCAATTGTTCAATTCCATCTACATCCATTTTTATGTAATCAGGAGCTGGAATTTTTAGTAACTTGATTACCTCATCGATAGATAACCCTACCAGTTGGTATTCAAACGTTTTCTTTAATGTTTTTCCATCGTGACCGTATTCTTTACCAAATGTAGAAAGTGCCCCACCCCAATCGGTATTTGTCATATTTAATTTACTTATCGATAACTTGTCAGATAACGGAATCGGTAAAACAACTATCTTATCAGACAAACCATTATTAAAGATATTTCTTGATAATAACTCGAGGTTAAAGACAGAAGGTTCAAAAGCAAAAACTCTACAATTTCGTGCCTTTGCTGCGTAACAGGAATAGAGACCCACATTAGCGCCGATATCCCAAAGTACGGATCCTTTTGTTAAACCATCAATCCATTCTAATGTCTCTGGTTCTTTAGTAGAAAAAGTAAGTGCACGAAATCGATTCAGCGAGTTTGGAACAACAAATTGCAAATCGCATTCATTATGCTTAACACGGATAATATCTTGCCAAGAATTTTGGATAATACTATCAATAAACTCATGACCAAGTCTAAACGGGCTTAACAATTTATAGATTGAATTAAAGACTTTTCTTATATATTCTAATATAATTCGTTTCACTTTTTACCTTTTATCTATTTGTAATAAACTTTACTTCATCAATCAGCTGGAGTAACCCTTGACCAAGATCCACATGCATGGGAGGAATATATTTTCTCCCTAACTTTGGTTGGTATGCATAAGGAGTTCTCACATAATGCCCCACTTGGTCACCCTCTAAAAACTCAACTGAATCGGGCCTTCCGAGGATTTCTGCGAGCATCTTGAGTAACTCAATGACTCTCATAGGTTCTTGCCCTGTTAAAACAACACTTTGGTTTTTAAACTCATCCCCCATTGCGACAACACTTGCTCTAGCAGCATCCTCAACATGGATGTATTCTCTTAAACTGTCAGCACTTCCTTCATAAGTAATCCGGCCCGTTTCCAAAGCAGATTTTACAATGCGATAAAGTCCATTCGATTCATCGGACCTCGGTCCGTACAAGGAGCCATATCTTAGAATGGTAAAATCCAATCCAAAACATTTCTGATATTCTTCAATGTAACTTTCTGATGCTTGTTTACTACACCTATAGAATCCACCTTCACGGCTATATACATAGACAGTGCTTGCGTATATGAAACGTTTCACATTATGTTTCTTGCAAGCTTCCAGAATGTAAGTATTCCCGAGAACATTGATACGAATTGTATCCACTGGCTTGTCCAGTGCTTGGTTTAAATCTGCAAGTGCTGCAAAATTATAAACGACATCAAACCCAGAGACAATTTCGGAAACGATCTTTTCATCTAAAAGATCGCCAGAAACAAACTTCTGATCAGAGCGTAGCCAAGTCGACTTAACTAAATCAAAAATAGTAACCTCATGACCGGCATCGCTCAAAGCATCTGCCACATGTGATCCGAGAAAACCTGACCCACCAAATACTAATACCTTCATTTAATATATACAGTAGAAAACTTTAGTGCTATAGCGACCCTGCACTTTAGTTGCAGGGCAAACATAGCCAGCCTTAATTTTCTGAATGATTTCCTTTTTGCCATTTCCTGAAACTAAAAATAATACATGATTTGATTGATTGATTTTATTTAAGGATAAACTAATTCTTTCCTTAGGAAACTTTGGAGAATTATATATTGGTAATACATCGGCAGATGAAGAATTTTGCCCAAGATCATTTTCAGGAAACAAACTAGCTGTATGACCATCTTCCCCAATTCCAAGAATTGCTAAATCAAACTTCTCGTTAGCGACCAACTGCCGATTATACTCACTTGCCATTTGAGTTGGATTTCCAGTGCCAGGAGAGTGAAATTTAGCTTGGCAGAGAATTGGATCACCTAAAGATTTTTTTATCATGGTCTCTGATCTTTCAGAATCCTGTAAATCAACACATCTTTCATCAGCAAGCCAAATATGAAAGTTTGACCAATTTAGATTCAACCTTTGAAAATTGCGATAGATAGGTAATGGTGTATTTCCACCGGAAAGCAATATATGAAACTTCGCATCACTTTCCTGGTTTGCAGAAAAGGGAGGATTTAAAATTCGGGAAATTTCTAATAAAATTTGACGTTCCCAGTCTAAAGAAGAAAATTCTTTAAATTCAATGCTTTCATTCATTTCTAAATTCATCGGCTAAGATAACCCAAGAATATTCCATTCTTGAATCATTTCTTTTGATAAACGCATTCCTGTATTCCAGGTATTTACTTCGGTCTATTTTTTCATCAAGTAAGTTTAGACTATCATAATCAGTATTAAAATCAATTTCAGTTGGATTCTTTCCGTGCAGATTTGCAAACGTAGCTACCATGTTTTTATAAAAATATCTCATGGTTGATGTATAAAAAAATACAGCCTCCTTTTCAAAGAGATTTATGAAATTAATGCTTGTACTAGAATGAATCAGTGCAAATTGACAGTTTTCAATTAAGTCCAAAGTCCGATCTTTAATGATAGTGAATGATTTAAAATGTGTCTTCGTTTCATATTCCGACCTTGGATGGGCAGCAATCACCACCTTCGCATTGTATTTTTTCTCAAGATAAAAAAAGAAACTCTCTAACCTTGGATAATAAGTCTCTTTTTTATCTGCATGCGGTATTTTAAAAAAATCATTATCTGGATGATAAGGAGTATATTCATCCAAAAAAACAATATAGTTGTTAAATTTACTTTGTTCTACTAGGTTTCCATAAATATCAAAAAAGGAATGCGAAATGCGATTTGTTTGTTTGGATTGCAAAAATAAATCAAAATCTAAACCGTGAGTCCAAATTACTCTCGCAGAATCTAGTGTTTTCTTTGATAAATGTTCAATCGATCGACTTCCACCGGCAATCACATACGTCGGTGACAAGGGTGTTTTCCCATTCACTACTTCTAAGGATTTCTTTAAAGTTCGTCCAATAGATTTCAAAACCGATAATAAACCTTCTTCAACTAGTTTCTGCTTAATTCTGATGTATTTACTATCATTTACTACTTCCTTTGGTGTTGGAATCCGATTTGTACAATACAAAGCATAGTCAATGCATTGTTTATTAAATAATTTCAATAATTCTAAATAGTAGCCCGTTAATAGAATTACCAAAAATCTTTTACTTCTTTTTTGTAACTCATTCTCTAATTCTTTAATTGTTGAGAAGTATGTGATATACTCTTTTTGGTTCCCCTGTATTGAGGCTACGTATTTTTGTTTATGAAATATATCTTCTAACTGAAAAACCTCAACTTGAAATCCCTGTTGACTTAGTTCCTTAATCCCAAAACGTTTTTCATCTCTGTCTGTAAATGGAGTTTCTACAAAAAAAATAATGGATTCATATTTGGGCATCTGTCTTCGTTAATTCACTTTTTTTAAAATTGATACCAATTTCTCTGCATTCGATGTTATGGTATTTTTATCCATCTTTACAAGAATTGGTATGGCAACACTTCTGCTTAACTCTCTTTCAGAGGGTTCCATAGTATCTATTAATTCCTTCTTTGACATCCCCAGCTCAACTAACATATGATCCCAATAACGGGCAAAATGCCATTCAATCGCATCAGGAACATTTTTTGTTCCCAATCCTTGTTGATTCATTTCTGTTACTACCCATTTTGCCTTTTCTGTGGTATCCAATTGAAAGATCAAACAATCACATAGCGGTTGGGATTTATATGGAATTCTTCGAAAAGAAATATTAGGAAGATCCTTTAAAGCTTCAAAGTAAATATTATAGTTTTCAATGTTTTTTGAAACAATGAAATCCAGTTTCTTCAATTGAGCTAAGCCAATGGCAGCCTGTAGTTCACTCATCCGATAATTGAAGCCACGAATTCTATGTGTATCTCTTCCTCTCGGAAATTTTGTATTGTATTCATGGCCATGATCATGATATTCTCTAGCGAGTTTGTAAACCTCTTCATCATTAGTAGTTACCATCCCACCTTCACCAGTGATAATAACTTTTCCTGCATCAAAACTCCAAGCACAAGCTAGCGAATCTGTTCCTAAGTATTTACCGTTCCATCTTGCACCGAGCGACTCACAATTATCTTCGATAATTGCGAGATTAAATTCAGTGGCAATTTCCTGGATCTTATCCATTTCACATGCCACACCTAACATGTGTACAGGAACAATTGCCTTTGTTCTCGGGGTAATGGCCTTTTTTAACTCGATTGGATCTAAGTTTAAAGTATCATTAACATTCACTAAAATCGGCTTTGCACCCAAATCTATTATCGCTTCAACAGTTGCAATAAAAGTGAAAGCTTGAGTGATGACTTCATCTCCAGGCCTAACACCCGCAGCAAAAAGAGCTACTTTGATTGCGGCTGTACCGGAAGACACAGCTTGTGCATACTTTACTCCAATTTTATCCGCGAAAGCTTTTTCAAACTCACGAACACGGTATCTTCCATTTCGAATCGCATCAAAGCCATGCGCAAATAATATGCCACCATCATCAAAAAGCTGATTGATCTCTTCTCGTTCTTCTTTTCCGACTAATTCAAATCCAGGCACTTTTGATTCCCTAACCTTGCTTATTTATAAATTTCTTTGCAAACATGTCTGCAAGTAATACGACGGAGGAATGAATATTACTTGCAACAAATCGATCAAATACGCTCGCATCACAAACATATAAACCTTTACAGTTTTTTAATTCAAAGTCCGAAGTAATCGAATTTTGTAATCCACCAATCAAGTGGTGGCCACTATACATTGTGTCCTGAATGTATTTGTCTGGATCTTTCTCCATCAAATCTAGTTGATCAATTTCTTTCACATGATCCCTTATCGGTGGTGATTTTAAAAGCTCTATACAATACTTAATGGCAAGTTTCAAGAGAGTTATATCGGCTTCCGTAGATAAAAACTTTGGATCCACTTTCAATTCACCATTGTTATATGAAACATATCCTTTCGATAATGGATGTATAGCATTGATCGAGATTGAAAAACTTGGCTCAGAGGTGTTAAATACAGAGCCCTTACTTCCGTGCCTTCCCGATTCGGAAAATTGAAGGATTTGAATCCTCGTATCAATTTCACCGTCTTTATCAAGGTCTAGGTAAGCCGCAGAGGTCGCACCTGTTCCTCTCATCACAGTTGGTATTCCTAAAAAATGTTTGATTCCCAAAAACATTTTTTTCCAAAAACTAGCATATACCTCGTTTAGGGAATTCAGTGGATGATTGGCAAAAACATTTACTCTTAAGTTTGTATGGTCTTGGATCTCTTTGCCTATATGTAGATCTTTGATATGAGAGTTTGGATCTAACTGTTGTTGTAATAATAAAGAACAGCTACCCATAACACCGGCGGAAAGAACCACAAAATCCGAATCATAAGTGGAACGATTCGTTTTTACTCCTTTGGCATTTCCTTTCTCATCAAAAAGAATCCTTTCGACTTTTTCATTCAAAACAGTCTTAAACTTCTTTTTACTCAATACTGATAGAACCGAAGTTCTAAAGAATGTGCGAACTGTATTAAAAATCGGGCCACATGCTTCCTTCTCAGAGACACTCATGTTATCGAGTGGAATACCCCGAATTTTGAGAGTCTCTAAAAATGAATTGTCTATATAGTTCAGTGGAGCTTTTTTAATGGTAATTTTATTTTTCACTACTTTGTTTTCAGAATAAAGTAGTTCGTGACTCTCATTTAAATCAGACACTTCAAATTCGAATCGCTTAAGTATTGGTATCCATTTGGATAAAAAACCAAAAACATGTACTGCCCCGTTCATCACAGAGGCTCCACCTAACAAATTTGATTGATAAAATGGAATTTTACGTCCATTGGCTAAATCAAACTCTGTCTTATGAATATACTCCGAATTTTTCCTTCTAAATAAAATACCAATCATTAATGGAACACGATAAAGCCATGGATATGCTTTATACTCACTTTTATCAATGACTGTTACCGCAAATTTCTCCTGAAGTCGATTTGCAATAACAATACCTGCGGTTCCTCCGCCAATAATGATAACTTTTTTCTTATTCATATAATCCTTACTAATTCTACTGAAAAACTTGATCAGCTGATTCATAATCATCTGGTCTACCAATATCGATCCAAGATTCATGCATCGGATAAACTATTGTTTTCTTTTTGGTTGCTTTTATCTTACTAAAGAGAGTTGGCATATCTGTATATTCATCCTGATTTAAATAACTAAATATCTCAGGATTAAGAGCATAGATTCCCGCATTGACATGAGTTTTATAGATTGGCTTTTCTTCGAAGTCGATGATATCAACACCTTTGGTATGAACTACACCAAAAGGATGTTGCCATTCATGCATACGAACTGCCATTGTTGCCACTGCTTGATGATCATGGTGAAATTCTAATAAATCACTATATCGAATATGGGTTAATACATCCCCATTGGAAACTAAAAATGGATGCTCAATTCTTTCACGAATGAGGCTCAAAGCACCTGCTGTCCCTAAAGGTTTATCCTCGTTTAAATATTGAATTTCCACATCCCATTTTTTCCCATCTTGAAAGTACTCTTCAATCATATGTCCGAGATAATGAACAGAAATAATAAATCTTTGAAAGCCGTCAGCCTTTGCCCTTTCAATGATATGTTCCAAGATTGGTTTCCCAGCTACCGGCAATAAAGGTTTCGGACAATTTTCTGTATAAGGACGAAGTCTGACACCTTTCCCTCCTGCCATAATCACAAACACATTCTCTCTTTTTTCAGGAAGGAGAATCTCATCTAACACATGTAAACCTAATACTTTCCGATTTTCATCAACAATGGGAATTTGATGAATTTTATTGGCTTTCATAAGTTGCAAAACCAATTCTCGGCTCATGGAAGGAGTAACTACAAAAGAATTTGGGTTTAAGATACCCTGAACAGGGGTATTCATATCCATTCCTTTCAAGAGTCCCCTGCGAATGTCACCATCGGTGATGGTTCCAAGTAAACAATTTCCTTCATCAACAACCAATACAACCTGTAGTGCTGTTAATTCAAGATTTTGTATCGCTTTTTCTATGGAATCACTTGATCGAAGTAGTGCTTTATGCCATTGGTTGGACATTTATTTATTACTCTTACTCGTAAGATTTAAGAATCCGGAACGCTTCAGCATACATTGTGCCTCTCTGTGATCCTCGCAAGATTGCTAATGCTTTCACAGAATCTAAACTTCTAGGAAAAGGATGCTCTCCCAATTCACCTTCATACTCTTTTAAAATCTCCACTTTTCTTTCGAAAAAATCAGAAATATCTACATATAAATTTGCAGCGATAGAATCAATTTCACCAAAATTTGTTTCTGATAATATCTCCATCTCAAGGATAGATTTTATATTTAAGTTTCTAAATTTTTTGGTAACAGAAATCCCTATCTGATGAGTGATCTTATGATCCGTATGCGGATCCTGAGCCGATGGTAATAGAACAATCTCTGGCTGATGTTTTTTAACGATATCCAATACTGGACTTATTAATTCAGAAAATGAGTATTTATCAAGCCCGGTCGGCTCCAAACCTAAGTTATACACATAGTCAAATGGATACATTCGTGATACGTTTTGAATTTCCGCTTCACGCCGATTGATTTGGTCTTTGGTCCAACCAAACTCCTCTTTCATATGAGTCATTATTAGCCAAATAAGATCATATCCAGCTTTTTTCTTCGATAATAAAAACCCACCTGCACCTAACGTTTCATCGTCGGGATGAGGTGTAAAAACTATAATTGATTTTTTATTCAAAGATAATCACCTACTTGTATTGTCTCTGGCAATTCATGATTTTCAAGTAATATCGCGTCTGTTGATAAACCACATTTTACTAAAATAGAAGATTCAGAAATTTTTAAAACTTTCCCTGGTTCAAAGTTAGTATAAGGAGTTTCTGCTATCTTTGTTTGCCAAACAGGATACTCCTCACCCTTATAAAGGATTAAAGCACCGGGGTACGGTTTAGTTAATGCTCTGACTAAATTATAAATACTTTCTCCGGACATTCTAAAATCAATAACCCCATCAACTTTGGAACGTTTTCTCCAGGAATTTGCCAGACTATGGTCTTGTTTTTTTGCAATTAATTGGTTATTTATAAGTAGATTCGTAAATTCAATCACCTGTGTCCGAGACTCCTGAATTAACTTCTCATATAGTGTGCTTGCAGTATCTTCTTTTTCTATCATTATCTTTTTCTGAGAGACTATATCTCCATCATCGGCACCCTCACCCATAAAGAAGAATGTTGAGGCTGTCTCTGTCAGTCCTAATATTAATGCCCAGATAACGGGATGCCTTCCTCTATTTTGTGGAAGAGAAGCTGGATGATATCCAACAACCCCTTTCTTTGGGATTTGAATGAAATCATTTCCAAGTAAACTATTCCAACCAAAACAATAAACGATATCCGGTTTCAGTTCCCTTACCCATTCAAGAATAGGTAATTCATTTACATTTTTCGTTTTAATAAAAGGTATATTGTACTGCTTTGCAATGATAGAAGTATCATAATAATCAGAATTGAACCCTGTATCGTCCTTGGAAATAACTCCCACAACATTATATTTATTTTCGACTAACAATTCTAAGATGTTTTTTGAATAAATAACACAACCTATAAAAAGAATTCTCACAGCTGATACCTAACATCAAAAAATGGTTTTTTAACATCCAAGTTGTCGAAATTTAATTCCTTTAGATATTCGAATATTTTTTCCGAAGCACCACCTTCTCCATATGGATTAATTGTATTTTTCAAACTTTCTTGAAATTCGTTACTATACAATTTTTCCAAAGCTGACCGAATCGATGTATAATCACAATCTGATTGAATTACGCTTGTCGCCATAATTCTCCCTCTTTGACGATCACCAAGGTTGATAGTTCCCTTTTTAAAACTTGGCACTTCCAATAAACCGCTAGAAGAATTTCCAATGACTCCATCAACAAAGTTCAGAACTGATAAATACCGTTGGATACCAAGTGAAGTATGGGCAATCGCATAATCTGGATACGCTCTCACAAAATCATCGATCAGTTGATTGATGATTCGACCATTGGTATCGGAGTTAGCCTTTGTAAAAATAAGCCCATTCCCCTCTCCAACATACTCCTTTAGCACTTCCAAAAGCTCTTTGAATTGAACCTCCGATGTATCATTTTCCAATGTGGTAGGATGAAAGGTAACCATCAAATTTTTATCTTTGAATTGGAACTTAAGAGAATTTTCCAACTCTTGAAGTGAGAATAATTTTGTGTTTTGTATTATATCGACACCTAAACCACCGCATACTTTTACCCGCTCTGGACTTTCACCTAGCTGAATGACTCGTTTACGATATTCCTCATTCGCCACAAAATGCAAATAAGACATTTTCGTCACTGAATGACGAATTGCCTCATCAATCAAACCTTCTGTTCTTTCGCCACCGTGTATATGCGCAATAGGAATCCTTGTTACCATTGCAGCTATAGCACATGCCAAGGTTTCATATCTATCTCCCACTAGAAATACCAGGTCTGGATTCATCTGCTCTAGTGCTTCTGTTATAGATATTAAAGCTAGACCTATAGACTTTCCAATGGCTACAGAAGAATCAGAGCTTAATAAAATTTCAACTTTTCTATCGATTTGAAAACCATCACCTTCAATTTCCTTATAGGTAAGTCCAAATTCCGGGGATAAATGCATACCTGTTACAATGATTTGTATTTCAAAATTCGGCGCATCATAAACTAATTTCATTAATCTTTTGAGTAAGCCGTACTCTGCTCTAGTTCCAGTGATAAAGCAAATTTTTTTATTCATTGCAGATGACTCTTTAAATTGAAAAATTTAAAATGGGAAAAAATCTTTAGTTTAGATCTCAATCAATTCATCTTCTAAAAAGTCTTTGAACGCTGTTTTTCCCATTACCTCATCCCACCTCATTGGAGAAATTCCATTTCCAGGTCTTTTGGTTGTTACATTTTGTTCAGTAAAAATTTCACCTTTCCGAATGTTCTCTTTAGCAATGAGTGATTTACGTGCAATTGTCATATTTCTTATTTCGGATGGAAAAGGTTTTTTCACACCGTCACCTAACGCTAGCTCAATATTTCTGATACCGCTAACCAATGCATTCAATTCATTTGGTTCTAAACTTGCCTTGTGGTCTGGACCTGGCAAATTTCGATCGAGGGTAAAATGTTTTTCTATCATATTTGCCCCAAGAGCCACTGCTGCTAAAGATATCTCTATTCCAACCGTATGATCTGAATAACCAACCTTAACTCCAAATGCGTTTTGAATCGCAAACATCGCCCGCAAATTGACCTCATTCATTGGAGCAGGATACTCTGTAGTGCAATGTAAGACAGTTATGTTTTCTCTTTGAGTTCCGGCATTTTCTAAAACCGATAGAGCAGCTTCTATTTCACCGAGATTAGACATTCCTGTAGAAAGGATCACTTCCCCGTTAAGTGAGCCGATTTTTTTCAAATAAGGATAATTTGTAATTTCGCCACTAGGAATTTTCCAAAGTTTGATTCCTAGTTGGATGAGTAAATCTATGCTAGGTAAATCAAACGCAGTAGATAAAAATTGAATCTTATTTTGTTTACAAACTTGAATTAAATGTTGGTGCATCTCAAAATTCAACTCTAGTTTCTTTAACATAGAGATTTGTGAACCATCTTCTTTCATGTTTGCCTTTTGGTATTCCGCTCTGCCTGCAAGTTTCGAAGAAATCGAATTTGACTGGAAGGTTTGAAATTTTACAAAATCGGCACCCGCTTTTGCGGCCACTTGAATGAGTTCTTCGGCAATTTTAAGATCACCATTGTGATTTACGCCAGCTTCTGCTATAATTATTGTTTTTTGTTTCATTTGACTAATTGGTTTGCTTTTATAAAAGTTCCATCTGGGATTTTCGAACCTTGCACAATGACGGCACCACTTCCGATAAAGACGTTCTCTCCGATTTCCACATTACCATTAACAATGGCCCCAGTGGCAATATGAGAAAACTTACCTATATGAACTTCATGTTCAATGAGTGCATGATCATTGATAATACAAAAATCTCCTATCATAGCATCTGCTTGGATCGTTGCCTGGTGCATAACTGTGATTCCTTGACCTAACTTTGAATAGGAGGAAACGATAGCACTGGGAGAGATAATATTAGGGAGTTCTGCGCCCAATGCCATTAATTCATTGGCTATTTTTTTCCTAACTATGTTTGATTGGATTTGTCCCACTGTTATATGGAAGTTTTTGCATTTTTTAGATAATTCACTTAAATCGGAATCTTTTCCCAATACTTTCACATCCAAAACCAATTGACCAACTGGTAAATTGGAATCAACAATTCCTAAAATTTCAAACTTACCCTCTTTTCGAATGACATCAATCACTGATTTGCAGTGACCGCCTCCTCCGATTAGTATGATTCCTTCCATTTCACTCCACTGGGAATATTCACTAAGCGATCTGCAATGTGATTCGTATTTTTTAACGAATCAGAAAAACAGTTTTGGTACATGGGTAATGTGTTCAGTGGATTCCAGGAGGGACGTGTCATAACCTTTGCCCCATTGGTTTCAGCTAGGAACTTGTCTCTATCTGATTTTGATTGAAATTCAATTGTATTTAACCAGTAGTTCGAAACAGAATTTTTTAATTCTTTTTTGAAAGTTACCATTGTATTTTCAAAAAACTGAATATACTTTAAAGAAAGTTCTCTTTTCTCTTTTAAAAAATCATCTAACTGCTCCAACTGTGCACATGCAAGTGCAGCATTTAGATTGGGCATCCTATAATTGAATCCCAATTCATCATGAGAATATTCCCAAGGATGTGGAACTTTTGCAGTTGTGGTAATATGTTTTAATCTTTTTCCTAAACTTTCGTCATCAGTAACCACAGCGCCACCACCACCACAAGTTACGGTTTTATTGCCATTAAAACTGAAAACACCTAAACGACCAAAAGATCCAGTATGTTTACCATTCACATAACTTCCCAGAGATTCTGCTGAGTCTTCCACAACATCTAATCGGAACTTTTCTGCTATTTTACAAATTTCTTCGATCCTACCAGGATTTCCAAATGTGTGCATAGGAACAATGGCCTTGATTCGTTTTCCTGTTCGTTTGTTTGTTACAATTTGGTCTTTAAATTCGCATTCAGATTCTAAAAAAGCTAACAAAGCCACTGGTGAAAGGCTCATGGAATCTAAATCAACATCAAGAAAAACAGGATCTGCTCCTGTATACCTGATGGCATTAGCCGTTGCCACAAAACTCAAAGCTTGGGTAATGACCTCATCACCTGAACTGACTCCTAGACTATGAAGTGCAATGTGAAGTGCGGCTGTTCCATTTACTGTTGCAATGGCATATTTCGCACCAGTGATCGATTTCATCATCACTTCAAACTGGTCTACATAAGCACCAACGGAAGAAACAAAGGTGGACTTAATGGTTTCAGTCACATAATTGATTTCATTCCCACGAAATACAGGCGCATGGAGGGGAATGAATTCATCAGCTGAATTGTAATGAACTCTAACTAGATCTAAAAACGATTTTATCATGGATAGTTTATTGTATAATTCCCATGAAAGTTGATATCTTGTTCTAAATTTTTAAAAAGGTTCAATTGAAACGCTTCAATTAATTCTTTTACACCATCTTCCACTGTGTATTTAGGTTCAAAACCGAGAACTGACTTCACTTTTGAAAAATTAACTTTATAATTACGCGGATCACTTCCATGTTCTTTAAAACTAACTTTTGAATTGGGAAGATACTTTAAGATAATATCCAAAATTCCTTGTTTTGTAAAATTATTGATTTCGCCACCTGCATTAAAAACTTCTTTATGAGTTTTTTCTTTAGGGGATTTCAAAACGATGTCAATTAATCTTGCGAAATCTTTTACGTGGCAATATGGTCTCCATGTATGAGCATCGTATACAAGTAATTCTTTTCCTAAAATTAAATCCTTAGTAAACTCACTAACGGTAAGATCAAATCTCATCCTTGGAGATAATCCAAAGGCAGTTGCAAATCGCAAAACGACAGTAGAAAAATCAAAATTATTTTTTTCACTCAATAGTTCTTTCTCAGCGGCAACTTTCGCTTTTGCATATAAAGAAAGCGGAGAAAGTTCAAAGTTTTCATCTGCAAGCTCATCGTTTTGAATCAGTCCATAATTAGAACAAGTTGAAATGAAAATAAGTCTTTCAATTCCCTTTCCATTCATAATTTGGAAAAGATTCATTATCCCATCATCATTTATTTTTTTAGATAAATCGGGATATTTTTTGGTAATTGGATCACCAACTAATCCGGCTAGTAATACAACAGAATCAACACCAACTAATGCTTGCTTCACTGCATCTTCATCACAGAGGTCACCACAAATAAATTTGTAGTTTTCATTCAAAATGTAAGGAAGTACAGTTCGTTGGTTATCATACAAAAATCCGTCAAAACAAGTAACCTTATAGCCATTTCTAAGCAAAAAATCAGTAATCACTGATCCAACGTACCCTGCTCCACCAATTAACAGTATATTTTTCATAGTTTTAGTTTCCTTTCTAAAATGCTTTCGGCAATTTTCATATCTTCTAATTCATCAATATCTATCGAATAACGTAGCTCTGATTCAAACAGTTTGGTTTTTCCTTCCACTACAAAAGCTTTATTGTTTTTTAAAAAATCAACGGAAGCTAAGTAAAAAGAACCATCCAGAAAGTAATAATTTCCTGTATAACCCTGTCTTCCCGTAACTTTTCCACTAGGTTTCTCTAAAAAAGACCAGGAATCCTCACCTGCCTTAATACATTCAAATGGATGTTCTCGCATTAAAGTCACACTAACAAGACTCTCCATTTTTTTTTCTTTGAACCTAAGGATAGCACTTTGCACTTCTGATAAAATTCGAATGGGTGACGTAGGTTGTAATAGTAAGACAGAATCAATTTGCACCTCATTCGATTTCTGAAACCACTCTAAAGCATGCATCACCGCATCAATCGTAGCGGAGGAATCACTTGCTAATTCCTTTGGCCTAAGATAATCGTCGTTCAAACCTAAGGATCTTCCATAAGCTTTAATATCGCTATCATCCGTTGATAAAAACGGAATGACATTTTTATCTAATTTTTTTGCCAAATCAATGGTATAAAAAAGTAATGGATTCCCTGCTATTGGGTATAAGTTCTTTCCTGGTATCCCCTTGGATCCACCTCTTGCTGGTATAAAAGCTAAAATATTCATAGTTTGGCTAATTTATAGATTTGATAGCTGAATGAACCCGCTCTTTCACTTTACCATCAGATAAGTCACCGTAAAGTTTTGTGGATACTTCCTTTATCTCAAGTTCTAGATCCAAGTCTCCGTTTAACAAAAGTTTAAACCGCTCTTTAAAACTATCAAAGTTTTTACAAATAACTCGCGATCCGAAATAATCAAAGGTATCACCAATAATCGACTTAATGTTATGAGAATAGTCATGAACTAATGCAGGTTTTCCAATAGAAATCGCTTCATCCAAAAGCGAAGTGTGTTTCCCTATGATTATATCTGAATTCTGCACTAAATAGTAACTATAAAATGAGATTCCATATTCGTGGGATATTTGGATATTAGGAAATTCCTTTAACCTATATTTCAATTTTGAAAAATATGGTAACTCCAACCAATCTATCATTTTATATCTTAAAGTAAAAAGCGAATCCTTAAATTCACCTGCAAGTTCCATAATCTCATTTAAAAAATGCTCCTGGGCTTGCCAGTTCAAAAGAGGGTTAACTTGGCTTTCTACCCAAGTCATGTCGCTATGATAACCTAACACCAGAACTCTTTTATTATAAACACCTACAGAATCTTCATTCGTAATCTTGGGAAATTTTCTAAAAAACTCATCTGTTCTGTATTGCCCAACCGGTAAAGAGTTTGTGAACCAATAATTCCTTGATTGTTCCATAACCAATCGACTCTCGTTAGAGGATACGAGATAATGGTCTAAAACAACAGTCGCTGACTTATAATATGTATAAACAAACCTCTCTTGTACTCCGATCGTAAGAACACCATACGACTCAAAAGCCAAAATTAATGATTTTGGACAAACTATATCATAATCAATATAAGCTCTTTTCAGTTGTTTAAAATGGGAGAGATCTTTTCTATGCGCGTGAAATTTTAAACTAAGAATCAATATTCGAATCTTTAAAGGAAGAGAAGATAATTCTATTGATAGAAAATTTAGTGCGAATACCAACTTAAGACTAATGGAAACCACATCTTTTAAACTTAATTTCTTCGCAGGTGTCAGCTGAAACCAAGGTAGTTCTTCCGAAGGTGAATTACATCCAGAATAGTCAAAATGAACTAAATTTTTTGGCTCAAAAAAGGAATCTGTTCCACTATAGTATAAACTCTTTTCATACAAACTCCCATATTTTAAACCAGAATGAGTCACATAAGCATGTTCATATTTTCCCCAGTCAAAATGAGGTTCCGAACGTAATTTTTCTTGTAACTTTGGTTTAAATGAAACCAAACTTCGAACTTTTAAAAAGATACGAACGACAACTTTAAAAACTAAACGAAAAAAATCGAGAATACCTGGAATTGGTATCACTAGCCTTAAACAGTTATCAGGAAGTTTAGGAATCGACAGATCATCAACAGAGAAACTAATAAAAATGATTTTTCTATCGGGAAAGTTTTCATGCCAAAAAATCAACTTACTACCTAAAGAAGTAAGCTTTAATGCAACAAAATCCAAGAGATATATACATACCTTTTCATCTAGATTTTTTACACCAGGAAATAAATTTCCCAACTTATCAAATTGAAAGTGTTTTATTTTTTTATCTAACCAGGTCCAGGAGTATCCTTTGGGGTCACTATCTGCATCTGCGAAAGTTGAAATCGTTTTTAAATCTGCAACCGGTAAGGGATTTATTCCAACGTTTCTCAGAAAAATTGCAAAGGTTTCTCTTTTTCCACTAGTAAGTTTTACATAGTAAACCTTTTGAAAAAAAACTCTGATTAGTATTGCAAAGAAAGAACTAACATAGGTCAGTTCCGAAAAAATAATATCGTATGAGAAATGGAACAATTACTGATAGTATCCTTTTCCAATAAGAATGTATTTTTCATCTTGAAAATCTGTTCTTTTATTAGGAGTATGCCGGAACTTACATTCGTTTTCAACGAGAGCCAATCTAACCTGATCTACTTCAGATTTTCTCCTATTTTCATTTTGAAATGGATCTGGATTCTTTAGTTCCCATTCCCAATTTTCATTCCTAAACCATATTTTAGGACTTCGGTGTTGGTCTAAAATGAATTTGAAACCATTTTTAGTCATTCCAATCCAATTTAAAAATTGATTCAGATTTTTAGGTTCTTTTATTGAGTATTCTTTTATTAACTTAATTCCGTCTTCCCTGCTTAGCCTGCGAAGTCGTATTTCACGACAAACATGGTCTGTCACCTTTCCATATCCATGTTTGATAAACTTTATATAATCGTGAACATCAGAATAATTAAAACAATCAACATCATTGTACGTATCAAAGGTTCGTGTTTGTTCACCAGTTTCATAATCATAAAGCTCAATCATTTTCTCATGTTGCGCTTTGCTGTCCCAGCGGATATAGTTGTTTAGATAAATTCCACGAACCCCGATTCGCTCAATTTCTTTATCATGTGGATATCGAAACTGAACAATATCTGATTCTTCAATTCCATCAAATTCATCAATTAGATCTTCCGCTTCGAAACCCATTAGATCATGTTCTTTTCGGTATTTTCGAGTCATCTCGACTTCATTAAGATGAGAAAACATCCCCACTTGATCGATACCTTGGTGGGCACCCCAAATGATCAGTGGGATTTTAAATTTTACTGCGACCTGCACTGGATAAACAGTTTGGCCCGCAATACAATGCCAATAGATACTTCCCATTTTTCGAAGTGTGCCACGAGTAATCTTTTTTACCGTCTCTGGACTTACAGTAAGTGTCATGATATCAAGGTTAAATTTGATTCGAAGATTGGCTAAGTTGCGAATTCCCAGATCCGTATTGTAGTGTTTGTTGTATGTAACTAATAAAGGATTAAGACCTAGTACATTTTTTACAGTGTGTACGATAAAATAAGAATCCCTTGCCCCGCTAACCGGAACAATACAATCATAGTTATTTCCAGATTGGTTACGGTAATTCTCTGTTATCTGCTTTAATTTTTGAAATCTCGCATTCCAATCGAGTAAGTCTTTTTCTTCATGGATTCGGCACCCACTGCAGACTCCCTCTTCATCAAATGTAATGTTGAGTGGATGAAGCTCCGAATATAAACAACGACTGCAAATCTTCATATAGTCTCTTTTTCAATTCGGAGAAAAAGCATTTCCTCCAAAATCTTATCATCTTTTTTAGTGAGTCTCATATCAGAATCAAATGTATTCTCTGAATAATTTGCATGAGTTTCTAAACGAATATTTTCATTTTTGTAAACAATAGATTTTGAAACATTAACGCTGTGCTCGGTAAAATGAAAAAAGTTAGCAGCAGCTGCAGCAGAAACATTTGTTTTTGAAAAAACTTGAACCATATCTGCTGCATTTCTCGCACCACCGCAACAAATTACCGGTATATGGACTGAATTTGTAACCGACTGAATCAAATCTAAATCATAACCTAGATAAGTTCCATCTCGATCCACTGAGTTTATAAAAATTTCACCAGCACCATAGTCTGCAAGTTTCTTTGCGTAATCAGTAGGATCCATTCCAGTGGCTTGTTTTTTTGTGTAATCGTAAACCTTATAGCCATTTGAAGTTTTAAGGACATCAACTGATGCCACTACGCATTGATTTCCATAAGCTAAGGCAACTTCCTTAACGAAGGAAATCTCACTCCAAGCAATCTGATTCAAGGAAACTTTATCGGCACCAGCACTCATCAACTCATGAACTTGATCCATTCGCCTGATCCCACCGCCAACAGTAAGTGGAACATAACATTTTTTTGCTGCCCTCCGGATCATTTCGTAATTCGGCAGTTTTTGATTCTTTGTTGCTGAAATATCGAGATAAACGATTTCGTCAATACCCCATGAGGTTAGAAATTCTAATGTTATCTCTGGTTTGCCTATAGGCAAATATTTACGAAAGCCGATACTCTGTACTACGATATCGTCCTTCACGATGACTACTGCTATGATTCGTTTTTTAAGCATGTTTTATATGGAAGATAAAAAACTTCTAAAAAGTTTCAAACCACTGATATGGCTTTTTTCAGGATGGAATTGTACACCAAATATATTATCCTTTTGAACAGATGCTGTGATCTTGGCTCCGTAATCACACCAGGAAGAAATAAATTTCGATTCGCATTCGAAATGATAACTGTGATCAAAATAAAAGTGAACATGATCGGAATTATTTTTAAATATTGGCTCTTCCTTTGCGATATTTATATCATTCCAACCTACGTGTGGAATTGGAAATTGATTGTTTGTATCTATTTTTTTCACTTGTCCTGGAATCCAGTTAAGACCTTCATGAAGTCCATTTTCTTCTGAACTTGTTGCAAAGAGTTGCATACCGAGACAAATTCCAAGAATTGGTTTTTTCTTCACCAATACTTGTTCATTCAAAACCGGTGCTAATTGCCTCTTTGCAAGCTGTTTGCACGCCTCATCAAAAGCACCAACTCCAGGAAAGATGAGAGCATCCATTGCCTCAATCTCACTTTCCTTGTCTGTGATCGATATTTTCGAATAATTTAAGTAAGAAAGTGCATTGAAAATGGAGCAGGTATTGCCGACTCCGTAGTCAATGATACCAATTTTTAATTTGGTATTCAAAGTCCCACACCTACCGTAAATTTAGGTTTGTATTCACCCAGTGATACTTTTTCAAATAGATCCCTATTCACTGATTGATCCAGCTGTTCCCAAAATTCCCTAACAGTGATGCCAATGTAATTTGCAAACTTTTCAATATAATAAGGAGAACAGGTTCCATCATATTTTTGAACCAATGAAATGCCTTCTTCCCGAGTCATTAATCCATTTCGTATTTCTTCGTTCACGTAATCAGTCACTCTACCAAAACCATATTTTAGATATTTTATCATTTGGTTAAAAGTCACAAAATCGTCATCTAAAGCGGTAACTCCATACGGATCTCCAATTTCCCAAGGTTTATCATCTCTTATTTCTAAACCGCGTAACATTGAAAATATTCCATTATTGACAAGTGACCAATCCTTCCAAAAATAACCTAGAAAAGTAATTCGTAAGTTAGCTTGTTCCATTTCTTCAGGACTCGGATAACAATACTGGAGGATTTGATTTTTTTTGATTTCCTCTGAAATAATCCAAGTTATATCACCGCCATTCAATGTATTCATTTTTCGAAGGTTGTTACCATCACTTCCGCTTTTTCCTAAGATTGCTGTTTCACCCAATTGTAAGGCAGAATTCTCCCCCCACCAGATAAGTGGGATCTGGTAGGCTATCGCAAATTTGGGAACACTGCTAAATAAAGCTAATTCCGTAGATCGAAAACTATTGGTATACTGCCGAAAACCTTTTCGCTTTAGGTCTCTCCAAATCCCAGGTGCAGGATTGATAGTAACACAATCAAAACCATGAGAAATCATATTGGATATATTTTCGACTCCTCGCTGTGTGACCTGTTCCGGAGGATAACCTAGCGAAACCAGGAGTGGCTTCATTTTTAAGGTTTCTTTAACAAAGAGTGCTTGCCTTAGACTGTCTTTCCCACCACTAACACCAATGATACAATCATATCCAGAATGATTATTTGCCTTACCAAAGCTGACAATCGCTTCCAACTCACTTTTACGGTCTTCCCAATCTACGTCTTTTAACGATTCATGGTATTTACATGCAGGACAGATCCCATCACTATGAAAGACAGAATTTGGTCTTGTATCTGGTTGTAGGCAAGATTTACAAAATTTCATAATGTGTGAAATTTTTCTTTCATAAGAACTTCAGCAACTTTGAAATCAATCACCGAATTAATATCATGTCCCGAAATAGAATCCGTAAGATAAGCATAGGAATCATCTGTAAATATAGATCCATTCTTTGCAAAACAATCCCATTCAATCACCGACGTTGAACCACTAGGTTGATAATATGTCGGTAATTCTTGACGGTTCTTTAACTTTACGTCCTCGGATAAAAAACCAGCCAAAGACTTATTTTCAGGAATCGTATTGCAATGAAGAGGATTTGCTTTTGCTTCCATCATTGTTACATAAGCTTTTGCTTTTGGATTATTAGACAAAGCCTCAATCACTAAATCAATTTCGATTTCATCCCGTAATGGATGGGTAGGTGTGAGAATAACAATATAATCGTATTTAACCCCCTCTTGTTTTTCGAAATATTCCATTGCATGGAAAATTGCATCTTCTTGTTTTGCTTTATCACCGGAAATATTATCTGGCCGCTTAAAAGGTACATCAGCACCGAACTCCTTCGAAACTTTTATAATTTCCTCAGAATCCGTAGTTACAACCACTCTATCAATGTAATTCGATTTCATAGCAGCCAGTATTGTCCAAGCAATTAAAGGTTTTCCTTGTATCGATTTTATATTTTTACCTGGAACTTCCTTCGACCCACCTCTCGCTGTGATGATACAAACAACTGATTTATTATTTATCATACTTCAATCTAAACCTTTTTTTATTTTTCTCATCTATTGTATAATACACTAGTTTTTCTAAATAACTTGAAACCTTTTCATTATACTTATGTAGTCTAGGACATACTTCATCTATCACAACATCTATATGATATTGTTCAAGATCGAGGAAAACCCAACTCAATGTATTATCTAATTTATCGAGTGCTTTAAACAATAGCAGTTCAGGGGAATAAAACTCAATTTGATCGTAGAATTCTTTTCGATATTCTTTATCTTTTTCCCGTTTCCTATCTATTGAAATAGTTTGAATTTTTTTCAAATTTTCTGAACTAATGTTTAGGCCATCTTGGATTTGTAACTCAATTACATTATGGCTTAACCCAAACAAAACGTCTTGAATCGTAGGCTCTGATATTAGAGAAACATAAGACATTGTCACACGAATCGGATGATTCATATAATTCTGGTATGGTTCATCAGTTAGCTTCTTATCAATGGAATGAAGCAACTCATCTAAAGTATCTACTTGTGTTAACCCAAACCGAACAATTTCATTTTTCAACGTCCTAAAATACTCATTCGTATCGAAACCAGCAGAATGAAATTTATATTCTATCTCTTCATCAAAAGGACGAAACTGGAAAAAGCTATTTCTTTGATCGACCATAGACGTCATCAGTGGCTCCTCAAAAGCCCCCCATCAACAGGAAGACTTAAACCATTTAAAAAGCCGGCATTTGGTGAACATAAAAATGCAATAATTTCTCCAAACTCTAATGGCTTCGGGAAATAACCCGTTGGGAAAAGCTGATTTGAATTATTGATAATTTCATCAACTGATACATTTTTCTCGATTGCCTCCCTCTTTGATAATTCATATGTGCGATCAGTTAAAACACCACCAGTTAGTATAGAATTACTGGTGATTCCGTGTTTTCCATACTCGCGTGAAACTGTCTTACTATAGGCACCAACAGCAGCCCTAGTTAAATTGGAAAGAATCATACCTTCTTCTGGTTCTCTTGCGGTAGTAGAAGTTAAGTGTATCAACCTGCCCCACTTTTTTTTGACCATAAAGGGTAAGGCCAATTGTGAAGTTAAAATCTGGATCTTCAAATTTACATCCAACGAGCCTTGCAGGTTTTCCTCAGTCATTTGTTCACAAGGAATCGGAGAAGGACCCGGTGAATTGGTGATCAGGATATCTACTCCGTCTAAGGAATTGAACAAATCCGATACTTTCTTTAAATATTCAGTTATATTTTTGGCATCAGCTTCTAGTATACTAGGCCTGATATTTGTTATTGAATAAATTTCACTAGATGCAATTTCTAAATTTGCCTTATTGGAAGAAGAAATTGTAACATTTGCTCCTTCTGCTGCTAAAGCAGTTGCAATCCCCTTTCCAATTCCCTTACTTGAGGACATTACAAAACACTTTTTATTTTTCAAACCAAGATCCATTAATAAAACATCCTTTTAAACTCAATTAGATTCGAAAATTTCTTATTTAAATCATACATATATCTTCTATCTCTTCTAAGGAAAAAATATTCGGTAATTGTAAATAAATCGAAATAAATCCTAGCAATACCATAAAGATTAAAATCGAGCAGAATATCTTGCGATATTTTCCTTTTTTCTAAAATTGGTCTAATCTCACTTTCAAACTTTCGCTTAAATTCACTTAAATTCATTTGTTTCGTAAAAATACTATGACGACAAATTTTAAAGACACAGTGAATTACAGAAATCCCTACATTCGAAAAACAAAGATCTTCAAGATCAATAAACCTAACTTTTGAATCATCAACAATCACATTAGAATGGTTTAAGTCAGCATGAACAAAAGCATTCGAAGAGAATTTATCACTATTTTCAATGACCTTCTCCAATTCAAAGATGATTTCATCATAATAGGTTTTTATATAATTTCCGATGGGAGCTGATACTTCACTTACAATCATATCGAGAAAAAAGGCCTTATCTTTCCAGAGTTTAAGAACATCTACATTCCATACCGAATAGTCTAAAGTAACCAATTTGGAATCCAAATGCATACTATTAAGTAACTCAAATAGATTCATCGCTGAATCGATAATATTTGTTAATTTTTCAGGCCGTCCATTAAATGGCTGACCGTCCAGATACGGATACATTATAAAACTAAGATCAGAAGTATTAAAAACATAATGTTTCTCTCCTGATACTGATAGTGGCCGAATCATAATATCTTCCGGAAGGAAATTCAACAATTCTGATTGAGTTTCTACTATTCTTGATTCAGCTAAAGGAAATGACCTAAGAATGTATTTTTGATTTTTCTGCTCTACAATATAAACAGAGCTTTGTTGGTTCTGTTTGGAAATTTGTTTAATAGAAAATGGATCATTCGATAAAAAGTTTTCTATGGCATTAGAAAACTGCGGTTCATTCTCCACGTGACTTGCGGTGAAAATTAAGTTCGTTTCTTCAGAAAAAATAATTCCGTCAAACAAAGCCAAACCGATTCGTTTCCTAAATTGATAAAGAATATCGCTTTCTAAAACTAACCTTAAAAAACAACTTCTCAACAATTCTGCGTCATATAACGCATTATGCTTTTTCCCTACTTTATCTAACATTGCATATTTTTCCTTATCAAAGGATGACAAAGATACTCCGGCTGCCACAAGTAGAGTACAAAAATCAATATGTTCAGCATGATTTAGATAAGGTGGAAGATCATAAAGGAAATGGAATTGAGAAGGATCCTCTTTGAAATTTTTCCAAAGATTAAACAATAAAATAATATCGTTTGTTTTACCGAAAGAAACTAGGGATATTTTATCATCGCCAGCTTGTTTCTCTAACCACACACGAATACCTTCGGCGGTTTCCTTACTTGATACGCTTTTAGAACTATCGATCATCGAGAGGACATTTTCTTTTAGCCAATCACTAACCTGGGATTGGTCATAATCATTCAGAGTAAAGTATGCACTTTCTCCTGAAAGAGTGACCAATCCAATAGAAACCAAAGTAGTGTCGGCTCTCTCCCCGGTAAATTCTGTATCAAAAAAAACTAATTTCACAAAACTTATTTTAGAAACCTAAGAGATTCTTTCTGTAAATCATCGAAGCCTTCAAACTTCATTTCACCAAGATTGACAATCGGGCAGGAATCCTTTAATATAGAATTACCCGGTGTAAACATTATATCCATAGTCATTCTATAGTTCTTTTCAGTTGCATACATTCGATGAAGCCCACTGCCACCATCAAAAACATAAACAGTTCCCTTGGGACCGATACAATGTGTTATCTCATAATTTGCATTCACATATTCTTCACTAGCTATTCGGTAATGAAGTCCAAAATATTTTTTGTTGGACTTTCTTGCAAATAACATGTGTGGATCATCCATTCCCACATCTTTTAGCAAAATATGATACTGTCTTAAGTTTGGAGTATCTAGATGATAAAAGTTTGCAAAACCTCCATCTTTATATTTAGTTTCTCCAATATTTTTAGATGTAATGTCAGAAAACCCTGGATAAGTAATATTTAATGCTGGTGATGCCCTTAGATATTGTTGGGTGCCAGTATATTCACATAACATTTGCAAAATATTTGAATCAAGCACACTTTGAAATAAAGGTTCCTTAATCGAAAGTGAAAAGATCCGCTTATAGTCCTTATCGTCTTTTTCAATCTTTTTGAAGAAATAATCATAGTTTTTCAGGATTTCTTCGGCCTCCTGTGAGAAATATGATTTTATAACGACAATACCGTTAGATTTAAATTCATTTAAATAGGAATCGTATTCTTTCTTAGAAAGTTTAGAATTTAGTGCAACTTTCTTAAAGGTTTTTCTTCTGGAATATTTTAGATGGATTTTATAGAATTCTTTCTTTAGTAAATCCAAAAGAAAGATTTCCAGTTTATTTCCAGCACCCGCTAAAAAATCTCCATAAAAAAGGTTGGTATCTTTTTTCCGAAAGTAGTTATCTATAAAATTTAGAATCTTTATCTTCATATTAGTTTAAGCTCGCATTCAATAAATTTCTTGTCACCCCAACATCTCCCAACTTAAACCAGTTCCCCTCTTTACATCTTGGTTCACTCTCTTACCCATCACGACATCAAAAAATTTTGGTGGCAATCCATAACCTGGACGTATGCTCCTCACATTTTTTTCAGTGATCACGTCGCCAGCTTTTATATCTTCCACGACATACAAAGACCTTCGAAACACTAAGGATGCTTTCTCTTTTTCGGTAGGTCCGTAATTAATTTTACCCATTGCCTGCCAGGCTCTTTCCGTCTCAATGACGAGGGCTTTCAACTCTGCTGGTTCCATCGAAAACGTAGAATCGACTCCTCCATCCTCTCTTCTTATGGTAAAATGTTTTTCGATCACAACCGCACCTAAGGCAACACTTGCAACAGAAACACCAATCCCCATTGTATGATCGGAAAGACCAACTTCACATCCGAATAATTCACGTAAGTGCGGGATTGTAAGTATATTCGTAGTCTCAGGAGTTGCAGGATACGTACTCGTACATTTTAAAAGAATAATTTGTTCGTTCCCAGTGCTTCTAATAGTTTCCACTGCATCAGCAATTTCCTGCACAGTTGCCATTCCAGTAGAAACGATAATCGGTTTACCGGTGTTTGCTACCTTTTTGATGAGAGGAAGATCCACGTTTTCGAAAGAAGCAATTTTGTAAGCAGGCACATTTAATTCTTCCAAAAAATCAACTGCGGTAAAATCAAAGGGACTACTAAAACAGAGAATTCCTTTCTCTTTACATCTATCCATAATCGGCTTGTGCCATTCCCACGGAGTATATGCTATTTTATATAAATCATATAGCGAACTCCCCCTCCATAAGCTCTTTGGATCAGAAATAAAAAAATCTCCATCCGATTTCTCAATCGTCATAGTATCAGATGTATAAGTTTGAATTTTTAACGCATGGGCACCAGCTTCTGCGGCAGCATCAACGATTTCAAATGCTCGTTCAATTGAATGATTATGATTTCCCGACATTTCTGCAATGACAAATGGTTTTACGTTACTTCCTATGATATGTTTCCCTATTGAAAATTGACTCATTTATCGTTACTACCTTTTAAAACAAATTCTACTTTTGCGGTTAGTTTGCCATTCGAAAAGTCGGCTTCATTGAAGCACAACTTATAATTACCATAGTTAATAAATGCATAAGGATAATCATCTGCATCAAGCATTCTGATAAAGTTATAAAGTCTACCAATATCTAAGTCACTAGGTAACTCGCTTTCTTCTGGCTTTCTTCTCTTAAAAAATGTAGGTTCACCTTTTTGAGGAAAAGGCTGATGTGATTCTGTCACTAATTTTTTAATAATTTCCCAACTTAGCTCTGATGCTCTTAAGTATATTTGCCGAGCAGAACCATCTAGACTCAGTGGCAGTTTGAGATACACTGGTCCTGAATCTAAACCTTTCTCCATCCTCAATGCTGTTAAAACAGTATTTTGATTTCCTGCTAAGATCAAATTTTGAAGAGGAGAACCTCCTCTACCGTATGGAACATCAGTCATATGGAAACAAACACATTCATAATTATTTATAATATCCTCAGGGACAATCCAGCGCCAATGGGGAAAGAAAATGAATTTTGGACTGAAATCCTTAAGTTCGGTTACTAATTTATCTGGTGTGTCTACAAATCGCCAATTTCCATCTATGTTAGAAGAATATTTTTCGTAAAGCTCCCTGTTCCAGCTCCCAACACTTGCTACCAAATATGATGACATAGTTTACTTAATAACTCTTCCTGCAATAAACGCTTCGGCAAAATTTGCTCCAATTGAAGCTCCTCGCCACTTTGCCAGAGCCTCAACAGCTTCAATTGAACGAGCGTGTGGAAAATTCCGCATTTCGGAATCGTAAGACAAAAGTGCCTCTTTTTTCTTTTTAAAATGTGAATTTCCTAGCTCAAAAAATACATTAGGTTGAAAATATATACCATTCTGAATTTGCCACTCAGTACTAGAAGGAACTTCAAAAAAATAGAGTTCTCTTACCGAATGACCTGGAATTGGTCTGCAAGCTGTAACGACAGCTTCGTTAACAACTCTATGATCAATATTTAAGTCATTTCCAAAGTGGGTAAAAACGATCGATGGATTCAATTCATCTAATTTTTCTTCGATAACCTTTATAACATCCAATCTATCAATTGAATCCATTCGATTATCGGGAAAATCCAACAATTCAATTGATTTTGCTCCTACGACTTCCGCAGATTTTTTTGCTGAAATAGCTAAATCACCTAACTCCGTAACTTTGGAATTTCTATCACGAATTACTTGCCTACTAGTCAATCCTTCTGCCAAAATTAAAATATGAACGTTGTGACCTTCCTCCGAGAGCCTAGCCATTGTACCACCGCAGCCCAAAATCTCATCATCAGGGTGTGCGGCTATTGTAAGTATAGTCTTCTTCATATCTGTATTCTTCCGCTTTAAATATTTTTTTCAAATACTATCTTATTCGAGCCTTTAGAGTTAATTTTAAACCCATTTGAAAGGAAGCTCTTTTGAGATGCAATATTCTCTGTTTTAACCTCTCCAATTAAAGAGATTTTGTTCTTCAATAACTGATTTTCTAAATACTCGCATCCTAATTTAATTATATGCTTTCCCAATCCTTTGCCCCGGTATCTTGCATCTACTGAAAAGTCAATTCTATAAGTTTTTGTTTTATTCTCTTTATCAAATCGGATCTGACCGATTGGCTTTTTTTCAAATTCTAAAATAAGTATTATTGAATTTTTATCTTTAATTTTATTTTCAAACCAAACTAGATGATTCTTCCATTCGATCGGCTTCGAATCAAACGAATTTTTTCTAACTTCAGGTTCGTTAACCCAACCAAATAGAAGTTCGCTGTCACTAGTGGAAACAGGTCGAAGGTGAAGGTCCAATTTTTATACCTAATCGATATCCGTTGTGTGAAAGAAGTTGTTTTTCAGTATCTCTAAGAGTTCATTTGGTTCTCTTATGACTTGGCCTTTTTGAAACTCCACAAAACCACGAATATTTCCTTCTTGATTCTCTGCGGTTTTAATCATCACCATCGGAACTTTACATCGATCCAATTCATAAGTGGTTTGCCCACCTGCGGTGATCGCAAAATCCATTTGAACCATTAAGTCCCGCATTTGAATGGCAGAAAGATTTTTATAAAAGAATGTATTTTTATCAGATAACTCTTTTAGTTTCATTTCGTTCGTAAAACCAGGTCCAACAACCAAATGTTTCTCTAGTGCGGGAAAGTTTTTCACGAAAAGAGAAAGAATCTCTTCGGAAAATAAATGTGGGTCGCTCCCACCAAGTGTCACCAAAATCTTCTGGGGGGGAATATTTCTCTTTGGTATTTCAAATTTCTCTCGAAATGGTTTTCTCAGTAAAACCCTGTCTTTACCTGTTAAAATTTTGTATTTTTCAGTATTGTATTCTAAATAAAGGCCAGGATAACCGGGATTTAAAATTGTGGATCCGACGGGATACTTAAGACGGCAGTCGTCATCAATACAAATCAGTTCAGAGCAATAATCCTTTAATGTATTATAAATTTCTAATTCCGCTAAATAAGAATCGACGTAAAAAATGAAACCACTTAGATCTGTTGTTTGGTTATACTCATCCAGAAATTCTTTTAACTGATTTTTTTCTTTCCAATTGATGGACTGGACCTGGCATGGAAAACTCCAATTTGAAGATGTATGATCTGTATGTAAGATCATTTGAATGGAAGACTCACCCTCTTCCAAAAGTTTTTCGGCAAGTGCCGTACACCTTCCCAAATGACCAAGTCCCGTGGTAAGGAGTGCTTCCGTGAAAATCAAAGTAGCCATTGTGATATATTTTGAATGATCAATGCAAAAGTTAGTTCATACAGCTAATCATCTTATATAAAACTTCTGCTCTTTCCCAGTCGTCCTGTGTGTCTATATCTTGTACTCTCCATCTCGGAAGTTCAACAATGGAAGACCAATTGTCAAATATCCTTTTGCCTTCAAGCCAAGCACTTGGCTTTCCAAAATAAAACTGACCGGCATCATGGAAGGCTTCTGGCAAATCCTGAGACCGAGTACCAAAATGTTCCGGAAAAAACATTTCTATATTTCCATCTGTATCTTTTTTAAATCCTCGAAAGATAGGAAATCCAAAGGAGGTGGCAGAAAATACATACTCCCATCCCCCTTCACGGAAACTCTTTTCAGCATTGATCAAATCATTTTTCAAAATAAATGGGGCAGTTGCGTAGATACAAGCGACACAATCGGTGGTTATGCCTTCCCTTATCATCCATTGAATGCCATGAGCAATCACAGGAATCGTTGCTGTCTGATCGTCAGACAACTCACTCGGTCTCATAAATGGAACTTCAGCACCGTAGTGCCTGGATACTTCTGCAATTTCTAAATCATCTGTTGATACAATCACCCTATCAAATAACTTCGATTGGATGGCAGTTTCTATCGAATAGGCAATCATGGGTTTTCCATGAAACAATTTGATATTTTTGCGAGGGATTCTTTTACTCCCGCCACGCGCAGGAATGATACAGATATTCGTCAAAACAATACCTGATGCCCAATGGGAGTAATCAAAGTTTCTTTCACTCGGTCCATGTCTTCATTCGTTAACTCTGGATATATGGGAAGGCTGATACATTGATTATAATAAGATTCTGCATTCGGAAAAGAAGAAGGCAGAAACGAATATTTTTTCTGATAGTAAGGTTGGCGATAAATCGGAATGTAATGTACGTTTACAAGGATCCCCCCTGCTCTCAATCTTTCAAATACTACTTTGCGATCGGCTAACATTTCTTTTTCTTTTACCTGAATCACGTATAAATGTAAGGAGGAATGATTGTATTCCATTTGCTTTGGTAAAATCAAAGGCAGATCATTTAATATCTTATCATAATATTTTTTAATTTCTTGCCTTCTCTGAACTATCGAATCTAACCTTTTTAATTGCGAAACACCTAAAGCTGCTTGCAGGTCATTCATTCGGTAATTATAACCCAAATCGATTTGTTGGTAATACCAAGGACCATCGGGTGGCTCTGTCATTTCTTTAGGGTTTCTTGTGATTCCATGACTTCTCAGTCGGTAAATGGTATTTGCCAATTCGTCATCACTTGTTGTACACATACCACCTTCCCCAGTGGTAATAATCTTCACAGGATGAAAACTAAACACAGTAATGTCACTGAACTCACAGGAACCTACTTTATGATTTTTGTAATTACTACCAATTGCATGGGAAGCATCTTCGATAATACGGAATCCAAATTCTTTACTTAATGCGAAAATTTTCTCCATGTCGCAACTTTGACCAGAAAAATGAACTGGGATTACCACTTTAGGTAGTTTGTTTTCTAACTTAGCTTTTTCTAATTTCAAAGAAAGTGCATCAGCAGACATATTATAGGAAACAGGATCAATATCGACAAAGTCAACATCTGCGCCGCAATACAAGGCACAGTTGGAACTGGCAACAAAGGAAATGGGACTAGTCCATACAATATCACCAGGGCCAACATTCAGTGCTAAACAAGCCAGATGAAGGGCTGAGGTGGCACTATTAACGGCAATTCCATTTTTTACACCTACGTATTCGCATACCATCTTTTCAAACAACGGCACAAGTGGTCCTTGCGTGAGAAAATCAGATTTTAGAACCGATACTACTGCATCGATATCTGACTGATCAATACTATGTCTTCCATAAGGTATTTGGTTTTTCATGTTTGTTGGATCACTTTCCCTTCGGATAATTCAATTTTTTGGTCGCATCCATCTATCGTAGACAACCGATGTGCAATTATAAATATCGTAATCGATTTATCTAACGAATCAATTGATTCCATAACTGCTTTTTCCGTGTCGTTATCTAATGCACTTGTTGCTTCGTCTAAAAAAATCACTTCCGCATCTTTGTATAATGCTCTTGCGATCCCTATTCGTTGCCTTTGTCCACCGGATAGTTTTACACCTCTCTCTCCGACAAACGTATCATAACCATCTGGTAACTGCTCGATGTGCTCAGAAATTTGCGCTTTCTTCGCTGCAATTTTTAATTTTTCAAAATCGATTTCTTCTTTTCTATAACCAAAGGCGATATTTTCGGCAATGGAAGAATCTGACAAAAAGATATTTTGTGGAACATGTGCTAGGTTGTTTTGCCAGAGTCTTAGATTTTCTTCATTCAACTCAATTCCATCTACATGAATATTACCTTTGGAAGGTACAAGAAGCCCCATCAGTAAATCCATAAGTGTACTTTTTCCACTTCCCGTTTGTCCAACAATTCCAACCCTACTTCCTTTAGGAATTGTTAAACTCACATTTGAAATTACATCTTTCTTAGATTCCTCATACGCGAAACTTATGTTATCAATTTTTATATTTTGTTTGAAAGCTAATTTTCCAATTGGTCGATTTGAATTCGCCGTCTTGATCGGTTGATTCAAAAGCTCTACCACATTCGACAAATTTTCCCGACCAGACCTAAGATTTGACCAAGAATAATAACTTTGTTGTAATATAGGTAAAACCCTTTGCGCAGCAATGGCTAGTGATCCCAAAATCGGAAGTGCAGACATTAGTGAATCATTTGATCTTCCGAAATGATATGCAAATATTCCAATCAAAGCCATTCCCAATGATTCCACTACATACCGAGGACTGGCACTATAATAATAATTTTCCGCAGAAGCTTTTCTATAAAGTGAATCTGAAACACGGTAGGTGTTCAAAAAATAACTTTGTGTTCCATCTAACAAAATATCGCGGATCCCACCCATACCTTCCTGGAGAGATTTTTGAACAGTTGTTAAATTTTTTGTTAAAATTTCTCCATTTTTTTGGAGTTTTGTTTTTGAATACAATGCAACAAAAATATAGAGTATTATAAAAAACGAAAAAGAAATCAAAGTAGTCTTTGTATCTATCACCAACAATCCAACAATGATAAATAATAAAATAACTACCGAAGAAAGCAGAGTCAGAATGGGAGTAACAATCTGAGTAACGACGCTACTGGCCTTTGACGTAATTCCTGTGATCACCTCTGCACTATTACGGTTAATATGCACATAATAAGGTTGAAAAAGTGTTCTTTTGTATATTTCGTAACTGATGTCTGCACCAATCCCAAAAGACAATCTAGTGGTGGCGTAAATTAATAAAAGTCTCATTGCTCCAGAAACCAAAGAAGCAAGTATAAACCCAGCAGTCACATAAACTAATACAGTAGAAGCGTCATTTACTTCCAATACCCTCCACAAAAACTGAAGTTCTTCCAATTTAAAAATCTGAGTGGGATTGGTAAGAGCAGCTAAAAAAGGTACGACTGCACCTATACTAAAAATTTCTGCAAAAGATGTGAATATGATTAATACGAACAATAAAAATAATTGATGTTTTCTGCGAGGCTTAATTGAACTCCAAAAACTAAGATATAGTTCATCTAAAATCAACCTAGAGAATTTCACAAACCTATCCTAACCTACCATCCTTACTACTTCCTCTGCAATCGCAGGAGAAGAAGTAAGCCCAGGGCTTTCAATCCCTAATAAATGGATCCAATTAGATTCTTTATGAATCACAAAATCTTTCACTGCGTCCCCATTCAAAAACAATCGAGGCCGTAACCCTACGTATCCCTCACTCAAATCTTCTTCTTTATAAAAATCTATGGTCTTTCGCAAAGACTCATAATAAACACTTCTTTGAGTATTGATCGAATAATCTTCTTTTGAAGAAGCCCAATTTGAATTGGGGCCTGCGTATGCATCTCCCCCCAAATGGAAAGTATAATGAACACCCAATGCTGTAGAAGTCTTCATGGGCAAAGGATAAACTAAAGTTTCATAGGGAAGTTGTTTGTTTAATCGGAAATATTCACCTTTATTGGGACGGATTTCATAGTCGTTTCCTTTTGAATCAGATATTAATAATTCATCCGAATATAAGCCGCATGCATTTACAAATATATCAGCTTCAATTTCTTCTTTTACATTTGATTGTAAGTCCAATGCAAAAACTTCATCGTTTTCTCTAACTACCTTCTTGTTTTTCAAGACTTTAACGCCGGCCTCTTCTCCCAATTGCCACAATACTTTTAAGTAAGAAGGGACATCCACAATTCCTGTTTTTGGAATCCAAAGTGCAGATTTTCCCAATACATGTTTCCAATAATTTCCGGGATTTGACTTTAGTTCTAAATTTGGGATTCCGAGGCTTTTTCCATTGGCAAAGAGTTTTTCAATTTCATTTTGTTTGTCTTTCTCTTCTGTTAATGTATCTGATATTCCAGTGGTAATGACTTTCCCACAAATGGAAAAAGGTATCTTATTTTTTTCAAAAAAAGGAACAGCAAGTTCATAACCGCGAAAACATAACTTTGATTTTAATGAGGTTGAATCGTAATATATACCGGAATGTAACACTCCTGAATTGCGACCACTAATGCCATCACCTGCATTTTCCGATTTTTCAAATACATAAACTTCGAAACCAGCTTTTGCAAAAAGATAAGCGATCCATGAACCGATGATTCCAGAACCAACAACAATCACCATCCCCTAAACCACTCTCTCCCAACGCCCACCATTAAAAAACCCAACAACATTTTCTGATGCTTCTCTTTCCATATCTTCTCTACAATCGTTGGAACAAGAACCCATATGTTGGGTCAAAATCACATTTTCTAAAGTAGATAACGGCCCTTTATATGGTTCCTCTTCAAATACATCCATAGCAGCAGCGGAAATTAAATTCTCTTGTAAAACTTTATATAAATCGTTTTCATTTACGATTCCACCTCTTGCGGTGTTGATTAAAACGGCACTCGACTTCATGAGTGACATCTTTTTATAATTGAGTAGGTTTTTTGTTTGTGCAGTCAAAGGCACATGAATCGTAATCGCGTCAGACATTTTTAACAAACTATCTAAATCAACTTGTTTAATAGTAGTTGCGTCCCAATTTTTTCCTAAATCACGGTTCACCTGATAAAGGTTAGAAGCGACATCACTAAGCAAACGAATCGAATCTTTCATTTCGATTAAATCACAAACTAGAATTTCTTTTGGTAAATAACCTAAAAGATGAGAAGCAACTCGCTTTCCAATCCTTCCAAATCCCAAGATCCCAACCGTAGCTCCACCGATTCGCTCGCCGTATGGTCTTGTCCACTCACCTTTTCGGATTTCCCTATCTGCATACGTAACCTTTCGCATGGCATCTACGATCAGGCAAACTGCTAGTTCCGATACTGCTGGTGAAACTGCATCGGGAGTATAAGCAACGGCAATTCCCTTTTCTTTACAAAGACCAAGAGGAACACTATCGAGACCCACACCGACTCGTGAAATCAATTTTATAGATTTCGAATTGGTGACGAGATCCGTTAGATCCTCTGTACCAGCAATCAATGCATCAAAGTCACGGGCAGACTCAGATACTTCAATGGGTTTCATCTTTCTGCCAAGCGGGTTTACCATAACCTCATGCCCATTAGATACTAAAATATCGAGAGCTACTTTACTTGTGCGACAAAATGGAAATGTAGAAACAAAAACTTTAGCCAATGTTTATTTTCCGTTTTCTAGAAAGTCATTGTAGGCTGCTCGAACTCCGTCTTTTAATTCCACTTCATGTTTCCAACCCATCTTGTGAAGTTTAGAAACATCCAATAGTTTTCTAGGAGTTCCATCTGGTTTCGTTAGATCAAAAGTCAAATTGCCTTCGTAACCAACTACACTTTTGACAGTTTCTGCTAATTCTTTAATGCTTACTTCAATTCCAGAACCAACATTTACATGTTCCCCACCTTTCGGATCTGTGGTTACATCATAATTTTGCATCAGAAAAATACAGGCCCTAGCCATATCATCAGAATACAAAAACTCACGTAATGGTTTGCCTGTTCCCCAAATTACAACTTCTGGTAATTTTTGAATCTTTGCTTCGTGGAAACGACGAAGGAGAGCAGGTAATACATGAGAATTTTCTGGATGATAATTATCTCCTGGACCATATAAATTTGTAGGCATTACGGATATGTAATTTGTTCCATACTGACGATTGTAGGATTGACACATAACGATACCGGCAATTTTTGCTACCGCATAAGGTTCATTCGTTGGTTCTAGCTTACCATCCATTAATTGCCCTTCATCCATAGGTTGTTTGGCAAATTTTGGATAAATACAGGAGGAACCTAAAAAACATAATTTTTTCACACCGTTTCTATACGCGGCATCAATGATATTATTTTGAATTTGTAGGTTTGAAAATATAAACTCTGCAGGATAAGTGTTATTTGCATGAATCCCGCCTACTTTAGCAGCTGCTAAAAAAACATATTCAGGTTTTTCCTTTGCAAAAAAATCGTACACTTGCGTTTGATCTGCCAGGTCCATCTCTGCATGAGTCCTACCAATGATGTTCTTAAATCCTTGTTGTTTGAGTAGTCGAACCAGTGCAGATCCGACTAAACCCTTATGCCCAGCTATATATATTTTGGAATCTTGATTCAATTGACCCTGCCTTAAAAATAATTAACTTTCTCATTGATACGAGCATTATGCTTCCAAACTTTCTAAGTTGCCACCTAACTTTTCTACTTCGCTACGAAGGGCTTCGTATTCTCTTTTTTTAATTTCATAAAAATGGAGAGTCATATGAGCCTTTTCTTCGATTCCTCGCGGCGTCAGTAAATAGGTGTAAGAAAGTTTATTTTTATTATTACGAAAATTATTCATTTTGATTAGGCCCTTATCTAAAAATGCCTTCAAAATATAGTTCACCTTTCCCAAACTAAGGCCCAAAACATCCGATGCGTCTCTTTGGGACAAATGCGGATTCTCCTCAAGTAACTGAAGTAATTTGAGGTGGTGGTCGCTGTATTCGTAATTTTCTTTCATGGAGGTGGTTTGTGCCCTTTGGGGATTCCCTAAAAGGGAATGGCACTTACGAAAAGGGAACCCTAGGCATAGCTTCGCCCCCTGAGTCCCATTGTTTTTACAAAATGTGTTCAGTATTTGAACAAAGTAAAGAAATTTTTTTGTTCAGAATTTGAACCAAAAATGCCAACGTAGATGCCTTCGAGAGCCCCTCTCTTCAAGGAAACATTCCTCTTCACTGAAATACCAATCAGATTACCATTGGAACACCAACTAAGATAGATATAGAAACAAAACTTTGGTCCACAGTTCAAAACTGTTTCCTCTATTCACTTACCAAATTTACAAATTGTAAATCGATCACCCTTGGACGGAAACGTTTTTCACACAAAACTTCCATTAGGTTTTTTAATCTTTGTTCTCATTTTCGAAAACTACAAATTTCGGATTTACCGATTCCTTTGACTACAAATCGGCAGTGATTCCAATCAGATTGCAATTGACTTTTCGGTAGGCAAAAGAGATACCATTCGCAATGAAACCAAAAAAACATACGGTTCCTTATGATTTCCTTATCAGATTAGTAAGTTTAGGAAAAGGGGTGGTTTTCCATTCTGTAGAAGAAAATTTTTCAGACAATGTGGAACATTTTGAAACACCCTACCCGTCTGCATTACTTTGCAACCATGTTTCTGAAGCGGACGTTGTGTCTCTTTCTATGGTTTATCGTAGACTCGAACCCAAAATCAAAATGATCATTCCCGCAAGAGAAGACATCTTACAACCTGGATTTCTGCAAAAAGAATTTCGATCCAAAGGAATTTTAAAATGGATTTTGCGACTGATAGATACATCCAAAATCATTCCTTTTTTATTACGATACATTGGTGCTGTACCGATCAAACGTCCTTTCCGAGATAATGCCCGAGCACTTTTAAAATCTGGAGAGCTAAGGGATAAGGTAGACAGCGAATGGACAGATCTAGTCGCAAATATCAAAAGGGGCCGCAATTTATTTATGTTTCCTGAGGGTACCTATAGCCATGACGGTTTTTTAAACCAAATCAAACGTGGTGCCTACTACATCAGATCAAAAATAGATAGTTTGCATTTTAATAGTTTCACATTGACTTATGACCACCTCTCCTATCAAAAGACAAAACTATACATTAAATATGGTAAACCCTTCCATATTGAATCAAACCAGACGGCAGACCAAGTGGTCCGACTTGTAGGTGAAAAACTTGGAAAAAATTACACAGTTACACTTGGGAACCTAACTTCCTTTATACTACTGAAGTTCGGTAAAGAAACCAAAATCAAAAAGGACCAATTGATCGATCTACTGATTAAAATCAAAAAACAGATAGAATCTAAGTTTCCCGAAATCACTGTAGCTTCCGAATTAAAAAAAGAAAGTTTTCATACACAACTTGAATCTTTATTTACCAAACTAAAAAAGTTTAAACTTGTTGATTGGGAAGAAGATTCAGTACAAACAAAAGAAATTTTGTATCATTTTCCAAAATCAAATCATAATTTAAAAAAGACAAATATTGTCTTGTATCACAGAAATCAGCTAACAGCCCATCTTAATCATTTAGAACAAGTTTGGGAGGGTCTTTTTTTAGAACCAAGGAGTTTCCAATGAAATCCATGAAGCCTATCCGTTTCGTTTTATTTCTTAGTTTGTTTTTTGTTGGATGCGGGACAATTTCGAGAGGTTGTGCCAAGTATTTCGGTTACGATGAAGTATGTGTGGATGGCGTGAAATATATCCAGTTTACTTCAGGAGCCAGCGTAAAATACAATCCCAATGGCACGGTGGCCACTTGTCGTTAATATACAAAATAGATATCTTTTCCTTTACTGAAGACTTTTGGCGTTTTTTCTTACTTCCCAAAGTAAAATAGAACCTGCACAAGAGACATTGAGCGAATTCACTACACCAAACATAGGTATGTTGACAATTGTGTCACATAAAGATTTTAAGTGAACGCTCATTCCTTTGGCCTCATTTCCTAAAATGATAAGAATCGGTGGTTTTAAATTTTGATTTCCTAAAGATTGAGATCCCAAGGAATCGGTTCCAACAACCTGAAGACCACACCTTTCTTTTTCTGTTTTGAGAAAAGTCTCCCATCTGGAAAGTGATTCCACAAAAATTAATTTTGTGTGAAACAAACTCCCTAGGCTTGCACGAACTACCTTGGGGTCATAAACATCAATGGAATGTCCTAAAACAAAAACAGCATCCACTTGGAAAGCATCGGCAGAACGTAAAATGGAACCAAAGTTACCCAAGTCGCTAGGCCTATCAAAAAGTAGATAAAAAGGTTTATCCTTTTTTTCAAATTTTAAATCAGAAAAATCATACTGTCTGATTTTTGCAGTCACCATCAACTCCGATGGGTTTTCTTTTTCAGAAAGTTCTCCAAACAAATCGGGAGATATTTCGATTTGTTTGGCAAAAGAAAATTTCTGTAACACTGATTCTCCCCAATGGGATAACTTCATACCATCGCTAAATAAAATACGAGTGATTTCCCAACCAGCCTCTATCAGCTGTTTTATGCCTTCCGTTCCTTCAACAAAAACTTCTTTTTCTTGGCTTCGTTTGGAACGATTGGTTCGTAAAGCTGATAGAACCTGAAATTCAGCATTTCTGACGCTGATTTTAATAGGTCGTTTACCACTCATAACAATGGTTAAATGGTAACAGCAAGCCTTGTTCCCTGGTCAATGGCACGTTTCGCATCAAGTTCGGAAGCTAAATCCGCTCCACCTATTAAATGGACGGGGATATTGGCTTTTTGCAGTGGTTCCAAAAGGGTTCGGTTTGGATCTTGTCCCGCACAAACCACAACTGTATCACATGGAATTTTTTTGGTTTCACCTTTTACTTCGATGACAATTCCATCTGCTTCTATTGATTTATAACTGACACCAGAAATTTGGGTTACCTTACGATCTTCTAGAGTGGTTTTATGAATCCAACCAGTCGTTTTGCCAAGAGTGGAACCAAATTTACTATTGGACCTTTTCAACATTGTCACTTCACGGTCTGAACGTGGAGTTTCTTTCGTACCGAGCCCCCCGTCCTTTGTGATCTCTTGGTTAATACCCCATTCTTTTAAATAATTTTCTTTAGTAAAGGGATGGCCTGCATCAGTTAGTAATAAACTTACATCGTAACCAATACCACCAGCTCCCATAACGACAGCTTTTTTTCCTACCGGTTTACCTTTCAGAACCACATCCACATAACTTAAAACATTTTCTCCCTTAATTCCTGGAATTTCAGGAGTTCTTGGAATAACACCAGTGGCAAGAACAACTTCATCAAACCCTTGTTTAATGAGGTCTTCCGCAGAAACGTAAGTATTTAGTTTCAGTTGCACTCCATGTTTTTTTACCATTTCACCAAAATAACGGATGGTTTCTTTAAACTCTTCTTTACCTGGGATTCGACGAGCGATATTCAATTGACCACCAAGTTCCTCACCGGCATCATACAAAGTTACAGAATGTCCACGTTCTGCAAGTGTTGTAGAACAAGCCATTCCTCCAGGACCTGCTCCCACTACCGCAATCTTTTTAGGATGGGAGGTTTTCTCAATCACCAGTTCCGTTTCATGACAGGCTCTTGGGTTCACCAAACAACTGCAGATTTTTCCTTGGAAAATATGATCGAGACAAGCTTGGTTACAAGCAATACAGGTATTAATCTCGGCAGCTTTTCCTGCGGCAGCTTTATTAACAAAAAAAGCATCCGCAAGGAATGGCCTTGCCATAGAAACCAAATCTGCATCTCCACGAGATAAAACAGATTCCGCAACTTCAGGAGTGTTAATTCGGTTTGAAGTAACTAAAGGAATGTTCACATGGCCTTTGACTTTAGCAGTTACCCATGTAAATGCCGCACGAGGAACCATCATAGCAATGGTAGGAATCCGAGCTTCATGCCAGCCAATTCCTGTATTGATAATCGTTGCTCCTGCTTTTTCGATTTCCTTCGCTAAAAAAAGAACTTCGTCGATATTACCACCTTCTTCAACTAGATCTAACATAGACAAACGATATATAATAATAAAATCAGTCCCTACACGTTTACGAACTGCCTTTATAATTTCAATAGGGAACTTAATTCTATTTTCAAAACTTCCCCCCCATCCATCAGTGCGGTTATTGGTTCGTTTTGCGATGAATTGGTTGATGAGGTAACCCTCACTCCCCATAATCTCTACTCCATCATAACCAGCTAACTTAGCCAATTCGGAGCATCGGGCAAAATCTTCTATGGTTTGAAAAATCTCCTCTTCTGTTAAGGGGTGAGGTTTGAACATATTGATAGGAGCCCTTAAGTTGGAAGCCCCTACAATTTTATCATGATAACCATAACGGCCTGTGTGAAGGATCTGCAAGGCAATTTTGCCACCTTCTTTGTGGACAGCATCTGTCACCACTCTATGGTGTTTTGCCTCTTCTTCCGTATCCATCACCCCTCCACCACGGGAAACTCGGCCCGCTTCATTGGGAGCAATTCCACCAGTGACGATCAGTGCAACTCCTCCCTTGGCCCTCTCTCCGTAAAAGGCAGCCATTCGTTCATAACCGTTGGGAGCTTCCTCAAGACCCGTGTGCATAGAACCCATGATGGTCCTATTTCGTAACGTCGTGAATCCAAGCGATAAAGGGGACAAAAGATTGGGATAAGATGTCATATCGTACAAGAATAGAAAATGGAAGAATTTGGCAAGATTTACTTGCAATTCAAAGAAGAACAGGTAAAACAATCTCCTGTGGTAATTGAGACTGGAACTAAAAATAAAAAAAATGCGATTCTCTTTGTAGATGATGAATCCATAATATTACTAAGTATGAAGTCTCAAGTAAAACAACATTTCGGAGAAAGATATAAATATCTAACTGCCGAAAACGCAAATGAGGCTTGGGAATTGCTTCAGGAGTTGGAAGGAGAAGGCAAATCAGTTTCGATCATTATTTCTGACTGGTCCATGCCTGGGATGAATGGCGATGAGTTTTTAAGAAAGGTTCACAAAACTTATCCACAGATCGAAAAAGTCATCATCACCGGATTTGCAGACCAAAAATCGATTGAAGATTTGAACTCAGAAATTGGTCCTATTTCTTGTTTGAAAAAACCCTGGGATGAAGAGGAGTTAATTTCAACCATCTCCCACGCGATGCATGACTAACTCTGTTTAGGCAGATATATAAAAAATATAGTTTCACCTGGAACGGATGTTAGCTCAATCCTCCCAGCATGGCGTTTGACTATTTTATTCACAATGTCAAGTCCAAGTCCACTTCCTTCCCCAGGCGCTTTGGTAGTAAAAAAAGGTTCAAATATTTTTGATTGGATTTCTTTCGGAATTCCTGGCCCCGAATCCTTTAATGATACTAAAATTTCCGAACCTCGATCTTTCACGGCAATTTCTAAATTACCATCAAATGACATTGCTTGTAAGGCATTATAAATCAAATTAGTCCATACATGTAATAAATCATCCGGATAACATTCAATAGGTGCTACTGGATCAAAATCTTTAACTAAATTGATTCCTCGTTTTAATTGGTTTTGGTATATCGTGAGTACAGTTTCAATGGTATCCGGAATGGATGCTAGATTCTTTTTTCCTGTTGTATCAAAATGTGAAAAATTTTTCAAAGCATACATAATTTTAGAAACTCGATCCACTGCCAATTGAATGGATCTTGTGTTTCTTCTAAATTGAATTTCCAGTGATAAATAATCTAAAAATACTTTTATATAATGAGATCGAAATAGAGGTAAATAACTCGGATCAATTTCTCCGATTCCAAGTTCCACCCAATTTTCTGCAAATTCTTCCGCACTTCGCAAATCAAAACCATCTGCCAAAAATATTTCTTTGTTTCTTTTTTTACGTAAACGTTCTTCTCTACCCGTATAAAATTCAATCGGTTGATCCAGATTGGCAAGTATCGATTTAACAATTTTTTGTTCTGTTTGGGGCACAGAAAGTATGGCTTCCCGAAACAATTGGGAGGCAAGACCATAACGTTTTTGCCAATCCAACATATTTTGATTCGAGGCTTTTACTGCACCGATAGGATTATTTATTTCGTGGGCTATCCCTGCAATGAGCTGACCTAAAGCTGCAAGTTTTTCTGATTGGATGAGCTGTTCTTGTGTTCTTTTTAAATTTTCAAAAGCGGATTCTAATTCTAGTTTTTGTTTTTCGATTAAATCGTTTTTATCTCTTATTTCCGAATTGATGAGGCGTAGTTCCTCCACCTCTTTCAATGGACTCAAATCAAAAATACTATAAGCAATTGAATTACTATTTTTATACAGAAACCTTTTGATAGAAACCAGAGCTGGAAAAAAATCTCCATTTTTCTTACGACAAACAATTTCAATGGAGCCGGTTCGGTTAGCTGCAATCATTTCACGAATTTTGCGAAGAGAGGAGATCGACAAAAGATTTCGAATTTTTAATTTAGATGTGTCTTCCAAGTCATAACCAAATAACTTTTGGAATGCAAAATTTGAATCCTTTGCGATTAGTCCATTTTCATCAAAAATCAAAAATGCTTCTGTAGAAAACTGATAAAAAGCTTCAAACCTTTCATCCGAAATTCGTAGCGCCTCTTCATTTAATTTTATCTCTGTTATGTCGAGAACAGTACCTCTCATATTGATAGGTGTACCATCTTCGGATCTAGTAATTTTTCCAAGGGCTTCCACCCAATGTACTTTCCCATCAGGATGATTGATTCTATTTCGCAAACGATAAGCAGTACGATCTAAATCTTCCATGAGAAGTGATGTTTCTTTGGCTAATAACTCCAAATCATCTTTGTGAGTAAGTTCTAAAAATAGGTTCTCTGTAACCTCAAAATTTTCGCCAGGAAATCCATAGATACGATAGGTTTGAGGTGACCAATAAATCGTTTTTGCTTTTATGTCCCAACTCCAAATTCCCATTTTGGCAGCATCGAGCGCCATCACAAGTCTAGACTCTGATTCTTTTAAGGCAATATTTGCTTCTATTTGTTTGGTTCTATCAATCATGGCACCAAACATGCGATAGGCTTCCCCTTTCTCATTATAGAGAAAAATACCATTATCTTCTATATAAATATATTTTCCAGTTTTAGTCTTATAACGATATTCTACTGTGAATTTTTTGTGGTTAGATAAAGCTTCCTCGAAGGCTTGTAAAGTTGTCTCCCTATCATCCTGATGAATGCAATCTAACCATTCTTTATATCCGAATTTTTGGTATTCATCTTCTGAATAACCTGTGATTTCTTGGATCGCCCCACCCCAAATATTCTCTCCAGTCTGCACATCCATATCATATACCATACTTAACGAAAGTTCGGTGATGGTCCTGTATTTGGATTCGTCATATTCTATTTTTTTTTGTTTTACAACATTTTCTGTAATGTCTGTTATTAAAAAAACAAGAAGGGAAATTTCTCCTGATTTGTCAAAAACAGGAGAACCATTAATAGATAAGTATTTTTTGTTACCGGAGGCATCTTCTATCGCATGGCGAATGTCTGTGACAGGCTTTTTGGTCTTTAATACAACATTAAAAGGTTGGTCTTCCTCTCTCCAAGGCCCTCCATCCAAAGAAGTATTTTTCCATTCAGGGGCATCATAGGTCCTGGAAAGAATATCATTTAATTTAATCCCAAGGACCGATTCTGAAGCAGGATTGGCATACCGAATCTGCCCTAGAGGATTGAGAACGATCATAGCAGTAGAACTGACATTCATGATGGTTGTCAGTAGCTCGACTTCGAAAAAGGTTTCCTCCTCAGACAAATGGCGTTCTACCGGCTTTCCGATTTCTTTTGACTCTCCCTTTGTAAACTTAGATTCCACGCACAAATAGACTTATTTTTTTAGGGAATCCAATTTACCTGCCTCGATTTTTTGGTAAATCGGAAGGATCAAAAACAAAAAACGATCTAAGATCTGGATGAATCGGAATAAAAAGGAAGGATATACTTCTTTCGCATTGCACCTGATCCCTTTCACCACCTTTTTGGCCACAGTTTCCGCTGATTGGCTAGGAAAAGGAACGGGAACTTGTTTGCCAGCTGAATCAAAGAACTTCGTTCTTGTTGCTATGGGATACACAACCATCACCCGATTTCCTGGTTTTAATTCAAAACGGTAGGCGTCGATAAAAGAACGTACCGCAGCTTTTGTGGAAGAATACGTAGCATAACCTGGTAAGGCCAAATGACTCATTGCCGAGGCGGTTACAATAAAGAAAAATGGTTCTTTTCTCGTTAAGTTTAATGTAACCAATGTATATAGTGGTGAGAAAACGTTTGTTCGATAGATACGATCAATTCGATCCCAATCCGCATTTTTTATGACCTCATAATAAGCAAAACCTGCATTCGCATAAAAAATATCAATTCCACCAATTTTTTTATCTGCCGTTGTCAAGAGTTGGTCTAAACTTTCTTTTTGGGAAACGTCACCTTGGTAAGGAATTACATTTGGATGGACCGGTATATTTTTTTCGTTTAAATCACAGGCAAGAATCTTGACGCCATCATACTTTAACATCTGCAAAACGGTTTCTTTGCCAATTCCAGACCCTGCGCCAGTGATCACGATTCTTTTGTTTTTTAGTTCCATTGGCGAAACATAAAACAAAGAGATATTGAATAAAGTTCTTTTTAATAAGACATCTAACTTTTTTTGGAACCATTCCATAAAATATCTTTACTGCGCATTTTTGGCGGGTAGTCTTTGTTTCCCTGAGGAATCCATATGGCCATGATTTTTGATCGTATTTTCAAATTCATCTATAAGTATATCTCCTATAGTTTTGCGATCGTATTCTTTTCTCTTTTGGGTGCCTTTTTTGGAGCGTTTTACGCCTATTTTTTTGGTTCCGCCCTCATTCCCGACTTTACCACAGAAAACCATCCCCAAGTGGTTTGGGTTTTTTTAATCACAACTGGAATTGCAGCAATTGGCCATAGTGTCGAATTTGGAATTCTTAGCCCTCTTGGGTTTTTCGGTTTCCGTTCTGATACAAAGAAACTTAATACCATCTTAAAACCTAACGAAACGATTCGGCACAAAGATATTTTAGTTTTGGAAAGTTTACTAAATACAATCATCAATTTCCCCAAAGAAAATATGTATGCAGCCTTTCGATACGCACTCTTTATTTTTATTTCAGTTTCTATTACTCATTTCATCTACAAACATCCATTATACGAACTTGCTCTTATTTTTGTAGGTTGGCTAACGGCAGCATTTGTTTATGGAGGATTTTCCTATATCATCTCCGATTATTTTACGGGAGCCAAACGAGTAGAGATTAAAAAAATTCTATCGTTTCGCGATGTTACCATTCATAAAAATTATGGAATCATGAGTTTAAAAGGAAAATTCATTTTCTTATTAATTCTAATTTTACTTTCCCTTAGTGTTCTTGCTGTATTTATTTCCTTTGGTAACGCAAGCCTTATCAAAATTTCAGCCTTCATTACTATGACATTTTTTGAAGCCGTCATCCTTATCTTTATGTTTTTTCAATCCATCAATTTAACGTTAGAACAAATCAATGAATCAGCCAATAGTTTGGCTAGCGGTGGAAGCGGATCTCTGCCTATTTTATCGATCGATAAAGAATTCATCCAATTTGCAGAAAATTTTGAAAAAGCCACAAGAGAGGTAGGAAGAATCAGGGAGAACTTACAGGAATTAGTCGAGGCAAAAACATCCGAACTAAGAAACAGTTTAGAAACTGTTGAGTTTTTAAAAAAACAACAAGACGGGGATTATTTTTTAACTTCTTTATTAATTAAACCTTTAAGTTTAAACAAAACTCTAGGAACCAATGTAAAAACTGATTTTTTTATCAAACAAAAGAAAACTTTCACCTTCCATGGAAGAGAAAACGAAATTGGTGGAGATATTTGTATAACAAGAACTGTTTCACTTCGTGGCAAAGATTATACATTTTTTTTAAATGCAGACGCAATGGGGAAGTCTCTGCAGGGTGCTGGAGGGGTTCTTGTCCTCGGTGCTGCTGTTCAGTCCATTTTAGAAAGGTCTTTAGCCGTAGAGTCAGTAAAACAATTGTATGCAGAACGATGGATTAAAAACTCATTCCAAGAACTTCACCATATTTTTGAAAGTTTCGACTGTTCGATGTTAGTTTCTATGGTAATGGGACTTATTGACGACGAAACAGGCTTGGTATATTATATAAACGCAGAACATCCTTGGTCCGTATTATATCGTAACGAAAAATCAGAATTTATCAAAACAAACTCAGAACTTAGAAAATTAGGAACTCCCTTTAAAGAAAATGCTTTAGAGATTTCCACCTTACAATTGATTCCCGGTGATATCCTCATTCTTGGTTCTGACGGCCGCGATGATATTGAATTTGTTTCACAAGCAGAATACAGAAAAATCAATCATGACGAAGAATTATTTTTACATCATGTGGAAAATGGAAAAGGAGATTTAGAAAAAATTTACAAATCAATTCTAGATATGGGAGAACTAACAGATGATTTAAGTTTAATGAGGATTTCCTTTAAAGAACATATTTCACTTCCACCTAGGTCCATCAGGAAAGAATCTTATGAACTCATGAGAAAAGCAAGATCTAGTATTAAAGAAAATCATTTTGAAAATGCGAAAGATTACTTAATCGAAGCAAACAAAATTAATCCCGAAAACCAAGAAATACTCAGAGCACTCATTCGTCTTTTAGTGCGGATAAAAGATTACAAATTAGCTTCTGAAAAATTTAATACATATATAGAAGAATTTCCAGGAGATACAGACCTAATTTATTTAGCATCCTTCACCTACAAACAAACCAAAGAATACGGAAAGGCCATTGATATGGGTGAGAGGATTCGATTACGAAATCCAGGTCACCTTGCAAATTTACTTCGTCTAGTACAACTTTATCTTTTAGTGGGAAATGTATCAAAAGCAGAAAAAACCTTAAACCTGGCCTCCCTTCTCGCAGCTGATTCCAAAAGACTGGTTAGTTTAAAATCAGAAATTGAAACCTTGCGAAAGAAAGTGATTCATTAAATGGATTCCAAGTTAGCAGGATTTCCGACAAAAAGAAACACTAAAAAAATTACCGTAACGCTTTTGTTTCTGATTTTAACGTTTGGCGAAAAATACCTAAAATCATAAAATAGATTTCATAAGTCACTAATGTTTGCTCGCTTTTTCTATATTACCTTTTTCCTAACCGTTGTTTTACAATGTACTACCACTGGATTTCATGAAAAAAAAATCAGAGAAACTATGGATTTTGGAATAGAAAGCAAGTTTCGAGTTTGTCTAGTCACGGAACCCGATATCACAAAAGAAGAAATCTCCGATTTATTTACTGCTTGGAACGAAGAACTCTTATACTATAAACTCAAAGCAGAACCAATTTTATTAGAAGTAGTAGAAAGGCCAGGATTTTGGGGTACAGATATTTTAGGTTATTTGATGGATCGCCAATTAACAAAAGATTGTGATCGGTTATTGTATTTAAAAGGAAGGACCTGGGGGGATATTAGTTTTGAAATTTTGACCCTGGGAATTTTTGTGGGAGTGGGTTTAAAGTTAGAAGTCCAAGGTGCAGTAGAAGGTCAAACAAACACGAGAGGATATATCAAAGCCAAGTATATTTCCACCATACAAATGTTATTCACTAGCCCTAATTCCACCCTCATCCATGAAGGATATCATCTTCTAGGATGTGGCCACCAACTTTTTATGAAAGAATGTTATGAAAGAATTAGAAATGTGAAACTTCTTCTGTCAGACCCCAATCGAGATCCCCATTTTTTCCCGGTCATCACCACGAGTGGAAAAAAAATCTTAACCAGACCAGAATTTTTATCTTACCCTAACAACGAGTAAATTCTGATTCATAAGACTGACATCTATTGTAAAGGATAAAACCCACATCCTAATTTTTGCTACAGACAATTACGAATCAACTTCTGTTTAGTTTGGACTTGCTTTTGTCCTCCCGTTTTTTGTAACATCCAAACAGAAAGTTTTATGTATCATTTTTTTATTTCGCTATTGGCATTTGTTTTCTTCATTTCCTGCTCCACTCCCAAATCAGAAAATCTTTGTGACACAGAAAATTCAAAATTCATTTCGAATTTGTTATTTCGCTTTCTTATCAAAGATAAAAGTGACCAATGCGGGTACAAAGTGAATTCAAATCCACCTGCCTGTGAACTCAATTATGAAGAAACTCATTTGGATGTGAATTGGCCAGCCATCCAAAAAGAAATGGAATCCCAGTTTCTCTTGGGATCTGGTGCCTCAGAATCCTTAATCCAATATCGTCCAGAGTCTATTGGAGCTGTCATCAGTTCAAGTTTTCCTGCCTTCCAAGGAGCCTTAAACGCTCCGAATGGGAATGTTTATATTGTTCCTTATTATTCACCTAAAATATTAGAAGTGAATCCGATCTCTAAATCCTATTCTATTATGGGGTCTTTTTCTGAATCAGTGGAAAGGATTGGAGGAGCTCTTGGCCCTGCGGGTATCCTATATTTTGCACCACACTTAGTGGCGGATTTTTACGCATTCAATACAAACAACAATTCCATATCAATACTTGGGAATGAATCTTTGGCAACAGCTGCATATAACGGAGCTATCTATGCTCCGAATGGAAAAATTTACTATGTACCAAGCTCAGAAACCATCATTCGTTATTATGATACGAACACAAAAACCATTGGTCAGGTAACTACACCCACAAGCGGTGGATTTTCCACGGGGGTTCTCACCCCACAGGGAAAAATTTATTTCATTCCTCTTACAAGCACAAGGATGTATATCTTAGATACAAAAGATGATTCTGTCACCATTCATCCCTATGTATATCCAGGAGGAAGTGCTTATATTTCAGGTATTCTCACTCCCAATGAGAGAATCTATATGATACCTCATTCCGCTACACAAGTTCTTTATCTAGACATATCATCGAATGAAATTGTTTTAGCAGGCAATATTCCCTCGCCAGGCTCTAGTATGTTTAATGGAGCCGTCCTTGCGCCCAATGGGAAAATTTATCCCATCCCAGAGGACTATCCAAATTTTATTTCCTTTGATACCAAAGACCATACGATAAGCACACTCTTTCCTAAACCCACAGGCTCTTATCGTGGGGGGGCCCTGGGTCCCGAAGGGGAAATTTATTTAGCACCCCATACAACCGATCGATTTGATTTAATCCAAACGGGTTCCCTGGGAAGGTTCTGTCAATCGCTACGGCTCTCGCCCTATTGGAACAAACTCTAAGCTAAATTTTGTCCCATAATTTTCAGATTCCATTCGTCCGATAAACTGTAGTTTTTCTACGGCGGACAAAACAATCAATGGAATCGTTCACTCAAAACAGTAGTTTATCTTTTGCACAATTTGCTGATAAACTACCTTTTGGTATCCTTGTCTTCCATTCTCCGACTTCCGAGTTTTCGTTAGAAAGTAAGTTAGTTTATACAAACCCAATCGCAAAAACCTTCTTTGCACTTCCCAAAGTGAACCAAATCCAACCTTCGATAAAGGAAATTTTCCCAAACTTACAAAAAGAAGGATTCCTTTCCCAAATTCTCTCTGGCCTATCCAAAAAGAATAATTCAAAAATATATTTGAATGCGGAACTATTAACGAACAAAAAATTCGAAAACAAAAAACTCTACTCACTTTTTGCAGAAGAACTTTCAGAAAACCATTTTCATCTTATCATACAAGAAGTCACAGAACGATCGTTTGCTGAAAAATCTTTTTATGAAAACGAATTTAGGTTAAACCATGTTTTAAAAACAATGATCAATGGAGTTGTTGTAACAAACTTGGAAGGACAAATCATTTATGCCAATGAAAGTGCGGCTAATATTTTATCCCTAAGTATCGATAATATTCAAAACAAATATTTTTCAGGTAAAGAATGGCGTCAAATTCGTGATGACGGTTCTCCTTTGCCAAAGGAAGAACTACCATTAGCCGAGGCACTAGGAAAACAGAAAACAGTATATAATTTCGAACACGGACTTGTCTCCGATGGAGAAAAGATCAAATGGTTAAGTATCAATGCAGCTCCTCTTTTTGACGAAATAGGAAATTTAGAAGGGGCTACAGCGAGTTTTCTTGATATCACAGAATTAAAAAACACGGAACATAGGATCCAATCCAAAAATAAAAAACTAAAAGCCATCCTCGATGCCATAGAAAGGTCTGCGATAGTCAGTGTTACTGACACAAAAGGTATCATACAAAGAGTAAACCAAAAGTTTATACAAATCTCCGGTTATACAGAAAAGGAACTTGTAGGTTTCGACCATAGAAAACTCAATTCACAATTTCATCCCAAAGAGTTTTGGGAAAAAATGTGGAAAGACATTCTATCTGGTATTCCTTGGGAAGGAGTCATTCGTAACAAGTCCAAAGACGGTAATTTTTTCTGGTTACAAACATTCATCCATCCCTTGTACGATTCCAATAATTCAATAGAATCTTTTTTATCGATACGGTTTAATATCACTGAAGAAGTGGAAGCACTAGAAAATACAAATCGGATGTTACATTTTACTGGAATCCAAAATAGTAAATTACAAAACTTTGCTTATATTGTATCTCATAACATACGCCAACATTCATCCAACTTTACCTCTTTAATCGACTTATTAGAAGAGAGTCCAACAGAGGAAGAAAGAAAGAACATTGTCAAAATGTTACATGCATCTTCAGAGAAACTAAATGAAACCATCACTCACCTAAACGACATTATTTCGATTAACCAAATGTTAAACAAACCAGTGGAACTTTGTTCCATGGAAGAGGAAATTCAAAAAACCTTAAACATACTAAAGGGATCTATTGAATCACGAAACATAGAAGTGTTTTTGGATTTGGAAGATCACTTAGAACTTAAAATCATTCCTGCTTATTTGGAAAGTATTCTCTTAAACTTGGTTTCCAACGCGGTTAAGTATGTGCGTTTAAAGAAAGGAGCCTTCATTAAAATTAGTTCCAAAAAGTTACCAGGCCAAGTGCAGTTGACTGTCGAGGATAATGGGCTTGGAATCAATTTAGAGAAACACGGTAACAAAATTTTTGGAATGTTTAAGACATTTCATAAAAACGAAGACGCTCGAGGGATTGGGCTTTTTATCACCAAATCTCAAGTGGAAGTTCTTGGCGGAACCATATCTGTGGAGAGTAAGGAAGGGATTGGTTCTAAATTTACAGTATTCTTTCCCGAAAATCCCAACCTGGTGGTTCCCTTCTAACTCCAACTTTGCTAAAAAATTAAGCAATTTCGAATCTTACCCAAGGCAAGTGTCCTATCGTAGCATTCGGTCTTGACAATCTCCCCTACCACACGAGCCTTATCCTAGTGATCCGTGGGCCTAGCCTACGGACGTACCAATGACATAAGGAAATCCATGAAAGTCCACGAATACCAGGCCAAAGAAATCCTACGTAGACACAATGCCAACGTTCCCTTCGGAAAGGTCATCGACACTGTCGGTGAGTTCGAAAAGGCATATAGCGAAGTTGTCCAAAAATCACCCGTTGTGGTGGTAAAAGCCCAAATCCACGCTGGTGGACGAGGAAAAGGTGGCGGGGTCAAAGTCGCAAAGACAAAAGATGACGCCAAAGCAGCAGCAGAGAAAATTCTCGGAATGCAACTCATCACTCCTCAGACCGGTCCAGAAGGAAAAAAAGTCCTGAAAGTGTATTTGGAACAAGGTCTTGAAATTGCAAAAGAATACTACCTTTCCATCTTACTCGATCGTGCATTTCGCAAAACCATCATTATGGCATCCACTGAAGGTGGAATGGAAATCGAAGAAGTAGCAGAAACTCACCCAGAAAAAATCATCAAAATTCAGATTGATCCGGGTATTGGAATCCAAGGTTCTCAAGTGCGTGAACTCGCATTTGCTTTAGGAATCCCAGCAGAAGCACAAAAGTCTTTTACAGCTCTTGTAAATTCAGTTTACAACGCATACATCAAAGAAGATGCAGCTCTTCTTGAAATTAACCCACTGATTCTCACAAAACAAAACGAAATCGTTGCGGGTGACTGCAAGATGGACTTAGATGAAAACGCTCTTTACCGTCATCCAGAGAACGAAGCTCTTCGTGATATCACAGAAGAAGATCCGTATGAAGTAAAAGCAAAAGAATACAACCTAAACTATGTTAAGTTAGATGGTAACATTGGCTGTATGGTGAACGGTGCCGGACTTGCCATGGCAACTATGGACATCGTTAAGTTGGCTGGTGCTGAACCTGCTAACTTTTTGGACGTCGGAGGTGGGGCAAACCCTACTACCGTTGAAAACGGCTTTCGACTCATCCTTTCTGATCCAAACGTAAAAGGTATCTTTGTAAACGTATTCGGTGGGATCGTTCGCTGTGACCGAGTGGCTGTCGGAATTATCGAAGCTACTAAAAAGGTAAACGTAACTGTACCAGTAGTGGTTCGATTGAAAGGAACCAATGCAGAAGAAGGGAAAAAAATCCTTAACGAATCCGGTATGAACATTGTTGGAGTAGAAGGACTCCGTGACGCGGCAGACAAAATTGTCTCCCTAATCAAAAAATAGGAACTATAAAACATGGCTGTATTAGTTGATGAAAACACAAGAGTAGTCGTCCAAGGGATCACCGGAAAGGAAGGATCCTTTCATGCGACTCAAATGTTGGAATATGGTACAAAAGTAGTTGCTGGAGTGACTCCAGGCAAAGGGGGCCAAATCTGGACCTCAGAAACCGGAAAAACAGCACCCGTTCGCAATACCATTAAAGATGCGATGAAAGAAGACGGTGCCAATGCTGCTGTAATCTTTGTTCCGCCTCCATTTGCTGCTGATGCTATTTTGGAAGGAATTTTTGCGGAAATCCCACTTGTGGTTTGTATCACAGAAGGAATTCCTACTCACGATATGCTAAAAGTATATAGTGTACTCCGTAATTCTAAAACAAAACTAGTGGGACCAAACTGCCCAGGAGTCATTAACCCTCGTTACAATGTAAAGATGGGAATTATGCCTGGCTTTATCCACACTCCAGGAAATATCGGAATCGTTTCCCGCTCTGGAACATTAACCTATGAATCAGTGGCGGCTCTTACGGCAGCCGGTCTTGGTCAATCTACTTGTATCGGAATCGGGGGAGACCCAGTTCCTGGAATGAACCATACAGAAGCAGTCCGTCTTTTGAATGAAGATCCAGATACAGAAGGTATTGTCATGATTGGTGAAATCGGTGGAACTTCGGAAGAAGAAGCGGCCGCTTACATCAAAGCCCATGTCAAAAAACCAGTGGTAGGTTTTATCGCAGGGCAAACTGCTCCTCCAGGAAAACGTATGGGCCATGCCGGTGCGATCATTTCCGGTGGAATGGGAACTGCCACTTCTAAAATTGCTGCCATGAAAGACGCTGGTGTCAGCATCTGTGCACATATTGGTGAAGTGGGCGAAAAAATGAAAGTTGCCATTAAAAAATAAGGGATCTTTCAAAAAAAACGGCTATTCAAAGGAAATGGGGAGTCTGAATTAACAGTATGGAACAACGTTCATGGGTTTCAAGTACATTGATCCTCCTCGTTTCCGTCGGCCTCTTGGCTGCGGATTCTGGAGATAAGGGTTTTACACTTAGCTTACAAGATGCAGTCAAGTATGCCATTGATAACAATCGCGAGGTCATGCAGGCCCGTTTGGAATTAGTCAAAGCAGATTCAAACTTAATGAAGTTTGAGAGTAAGTATTCTTGGCGCGCACTTTCTAAAGCGGAAATAGATGAGAAAAAATTCCCTTTCAACCAAAACAATATCTTTACGGGAACCAAAACCCAAACCAATACTTATAGTGCGGGTCTCGAAAAACTTTTTACAACAGGAACTTATTTCAAATTAGAAGCTAAGTCACAACGTTTTGATTCGAACGCTTTTGAAGATCCGAATAAAACTCCTGCAGGATTTTCCGCTCTCGGACTTCCTCCCTTATATACAGATACTCTTTCCATTACTATTGCTCAGGATTTATTAAAAAATGCCTTTGGTGCCAACGAAAGGAATATGGAAAAAATCCTCGAGAACCAAACAGAGATCATGCGTGAGCAAATGGAAGACCAAGTGGCAAACAAAGTAGTAGCCACTCTTGTTGACTATTGGAATTACTCTGTCAAAGAATCAGGATACCAAACTTTCGAACAACTTTTGAAAAACACAAAAAACGTCAGGGATCTAACCATCCGTAAACAAGGTCTTGGACTTTCTGAAAGTTTTGAAGTTAACCAATGGAACGCCCTTCTCTCCCAAGTAGAAGGACAAATGGCTCAGGCAGCCGCTGAAAAAGAAGAAGCTCGTCGTAAACTCATTCGTTCTCTTAATCTTCCGGAAGACACAATCTTCCAAAAGACAAGTCCTCTTTCGGAGACACTTCCAACAAAATTGGATTACCAAGCTGATATCGATTATGCTTACAAACATAGAGCAGATTTTAAAGCCATTGCGCGAAAAAAAGAAAACGCAGAGCTCTCTATGAAAACAGCAAAAAATGAAGCCCTTCCTTCTTTGAAAGCGGCGGGAACTTACGGATACCAAGCGCAAAATACCATTAGTCCTCAAAACAACTATTCGGACAATCGGGCTGGTGTATTTTCTTACCAATACCCTGTGATGCAAGGTTCCTTGGATCTTTCTTATCCAATCATGGACAAAGGGGTGAAAGCAGGAATTCGCGATGCAGAAATCCAAAAACGTCAGGTTTCCTTGGAAGAATCAGACCTTGTCAAAGCAGTTGCTGATGATGTTAAAACAAGAATTGATATCTTAAAAGCATCTTTCCAAGTAATGGAAAATGCAAAACGAACCGAAGAAGAATCTAAAAAATACTATAACGGTGTTTTACGATCCTTCCAACAAGGACGTTTCAACGCACTTGCTGTAAAAAATGCCTTGGACACTCATGTCCAGGACCAATTGTCTCTTGTTCGTGCCAAAGTAGATTTCAACATTAACTTACATAGATACTATGTTGCTAAAAATGCTTTATTTGAAGAATACGGAGTGGAAAGATCCAAACTCCTACCTGAAAATCTTTAAGAAAAAAACGGGAGATTCCATTTGATACGCTCCCGTGTATTTCTCGCAGTAAGTTTCCTTTTTCTTTTTGTTGTCCTAATTACTTATGCCTTTGTTGACTTTCGCGAGAGAGAAGACAAAGCTTATGATCTTTATAAGTCTGAGGCTTATCTCAAAGTACTTGGCCTCTATCAGGAAAACGAAATTCCTGCAAGTGAACTTGAACTTACCCTTCTTTCAGAGTCCATTTCCCAGTTAGAAAAAAAATTAAACGAAAAGGAAACAACGAAAGACCTTCTTATCTTTTTCCAAAAACGTTCGGGAACAAAACTTGTAGAATGGGAAACCACAAGAGGAACCTATTACCATGTGGAAGATCCTTATCTTCCCAATTTGAAAAAACATGGGGACGGTTACAAAAGAGCTTTAATCACAAAAATCATTACGATCTCGAAACCCATTCCAAAATCGGAAGTCAAAAACCTACTCTTAAAACTCATTTTGGAAGATCCAAGGGGTATCGAGGAAAAGTATAGTCGAGCCTTATCCAATTTACTCAGTTTTCCTTTTGAATCCATTGGTGAAATTGAATCAGATTTTCTTGTGCAGACCTTACATTTTTTATCGAATCAATCCAACACCAACTTATATCACCAAACAGCCATACTACGAGGGAAAAATGTAAATCTTCGCAGTGGCCCTGGGCGCGAAAATGCTGAAGTTGGAAAGATCAGCGAACCAGAAAGAACCTTTTGTTTGGAAGAAGATCCAACATCGGAGACCATCGTTGGAAATATAGGGCACTGGAAACGTTGTTACTTTCCTAATCTTCAAAAATCGGCATGGATTTTTTCTGGATTTTTGACGGAAGTTCCACCGGATTCAAATCTCATAGCAGAGTTTGAAAAAAGATTTAAGTCTGTAGACAATGAAATTCGAATCGATTTTGAAGGTTGGAACGGAAACCAAATTCCCTCTACTTTTTTTGGTAACTATATCGCTCGTGATTCGATCCGCATTTCTGGAGAAACCGGATTTCCCATTTATGGTTTTTCAAAAAACACTAAATCGTTCGAGAGAATCTGTAAAAAACTATCAGGTGACAAAAACTATTTTGAGTTTTCCTTCCAACCAACCGAGGCAGAAAAACCGATTCCCATTTTGGAATTACATCTAAATTACGATAACAAAGAACATCTTGCTTATTCCCTTTCCCTAGATAAAGAATCCATTTGGGTAAATAAAAATCGATATGTCCTCGACGGAGAAAAAAGAAGAGAAAACCTGTCCTTACATATTGAATCCCAAGAGGGGGACAAATGGAACGCAAGCCTTTGGCGGCGAAACACAGGACTCATTCAATCGATTCGTTCCCTTCCCTTGGATGAATCGGCACTGAACTCGAGAAGATTCTCCTGGGAGATTTGTTTACCTTTGGCGAAAGAACCGAGCAGAGAAAAAGTACTACTCTTTGAAATTAGAACAGGAATCCATTAGAGGAGGAAACTATGGCTACCTATGACTACCATTGTAATACATGTGGAAAAGACTTTGAACACGTTCAGTCAATGAAAGAGGATGCACTCACCCATTGCCTTTGTGGTAAAAATGGATCTGTCGAAAGACGAATTTCTGCCAGTGCAGGAATCATCTTTAAAGGTTCTGGGTTTTATGTAACCGATTATAAAAAAGATAGTTCTGCTCCGTCTTCTGGAAATACGGATTCAGGTACTACGTAAGGTTTTTCTTTGGCACCGAAAGGCCGATTAGCCATTATAGCTGGGGGTGGGGAGTTACCTCATATTGGAATGAAGGAAGCATTAGCTGCCGGTGAGGATCCCCTATTTCTTGGTCTCATTGAATCTGACTTTTCACCTAGAGAACATAGTGCCCGCACGATCCCAGTCCACATCACTCAAATTGGCAAAATTCTAAAAACGATCCAAAAAGAAAAGATCACAAGAATTTTGATGCTTGGGAAAGTGCGTAAAGATCTCCTCTTTCAAAAATTGAAATTTGATCTCAAAGCACTTGCCATCCTTGCCCGTACTATCAATCGAAATGATTATCCGATTTTTTTAGCCATTGCCGATGAGTTCGAAGCGATGGGAGTCAAGGTCATTTCTCAGAAAATCTATTTACAATCCCTCCTTCTTCCCGAAGGCAGATACACTCCAAAAAAATTCAATACCCAAGAATTAAAAGACATCGACTTTGGGATGTTTTATGCAGAAAAAATGGCCGATTTAGATATCGGACAAATGGTTGTGGTTTGTGACGAATCAGTGATTGCTGTCGAAGCGGTAGAAGGAACTGACGAAACCATCAAACGAGGCGGGGCCTATACCAAAAAGAAAGGTGATGCCGTTGTTTGTAAAAGTCCCAAAGCCAAACAAGACAATCGTTTTGACCTCCCTACCATTGGAATACACACCTTTCAGGTAATGCTTGAGAGTGGATGTAAAACACTCTGCATTCGTGAAGGGGAAACCTTAGTGGTGGATCCCAAAGCAGTGATCGAATTTGCCACCAAACACAAACTTAACTTTTGTGTTGTAGGAAAAAACGGAAGTAAGGTTCTCAATGGTAACCAAAAAAAAATCCCATCTACATGAGTCTGACAAAAATTTCTTGGTCATCGCTGGTGAACATTCCGGTGATTTACTAGGAGCAGATCTATTACATGAATTATCAATATTAGAACCTGATTACAAATTCTACGGAATTGGTGGAGAAGGAATGATGGAACAAGGCCTCGATTCATTAGAAGAGTTGGAGAACTTGAGTGTCATCGGATTTTCAGAAGCTATCAAAAAATATAGTTTTTTAAAGAAAGTGTTTTATCGGGTTTTAGAAGAAACCAATTTTCGACCAACAAAACTTGCTATTTTAATAGACTATCCAGGTTTTAACTTACGTTTGGCGAAGGAATTAAAACAAAGAGGGATCCCTACTGTATTTTATGTTTCCCCACAAATCTGGGCATGGAAATTCAATCGGATTTATTTTATCAAAGAACAGATTGCATTAATGCTTACCCTCTTCCGATTTGAAGAGGAAATTTATACTGAATACGGTGTAAATGCTAAGTTTGTGGGTCATCCCATCACCAAACGAATTCCAGAAAAACTAAAAAAAGAACCAGTCATCACGGAGAAACTTCCTGATGCCCACCATGGATATACAGTCGGACTTCTTCCTGGTTCCAGAAAGGGCGAAATCCATAGGTTAATTGATCCCCTCCTCGGTACGGCTGCCCTTCTCCACGAACAGTGTAAACTGGAAAAAAAGAAAATTGTATTTCTTCTCCCGAATATCAATGCCAAAGAAGAAACCTTTCTTTTAGAAAAAATCAAAACATTGAAACAAATCCATCCCGACATCCAAATTCATTATCTATGGAATGCCTCTCTTCGTGTGATGGAAACAAGTGACCTCCTACTCATTGCTTCGGGTACGGCAACCTTAGAGGGACTTTATTTTGAAACTCCAATGGTGATCCTTTATAAAGTAAGTTTATTTACTTATTTTTTGGGATCTTTACTGATAAAATCCAAATTCATTGGTCTTGCCAATATACTTGCAGGTGAAGAAGTTTGTCGTGAAATCACTCAAAACGAATGCCAACCAAAGTATATCTTTCAAGAAGCATGGAAGATCCTTTCTAATTCGAAACTAAAGAATAAAATAAAAGGGATTTTAAGAGAAACAAAAGAAAGAGAACTAGGAACTACCAATGCTTCCAAAAAGGCAGCAAAGGAAATCCAATCACTCCTTAGATCCCTTCCGAATTAAACGCACGACTCGATTTTCCCAAGTCCCAATCCAGGACTTGGGTTTTAAATCCGAATACAAAAAATAACCTTTGATGGTTTCTTCATCATTCGGTTTTAAACGAATTCCCACAGAATCCAATTCTAAACTTAGATCGTTTGTCCCATTCCAAAGAACCTTGTTTTCTTCAGGTAAAATGTCTAAAGAATGAGTTTGATTTTCCCATTCCAAAATCCACTCACCGCCAAACGCAGGTAATTTGGATATCTCCGGAGCAATATCTGCAGGATTTTTGGATTCTTTACATTGGAAAAAGAAAAATAGAACTGCAAAAACACTAACAAAAACTATTTGATAACGCATTTATTTTCCTCTTCAATGAAACTAAAACTTCCTCTAGATTCCCCAACAACTCCATAAGTTGTAAAGGCATAGTTTCCATTTTTATTATTTCCATAACCCTTCAAGTCCAACAAATCACTAGAAACCACTAAATTGGAAATATAATCCATATCCGAATAACGACTTAAATCAAATTCCATTTGGAATGGTTTTTTCAAAGGGTCCAAATTCATTTCTAATTTGGAAACCAAATCCGCCTCTTTTAAGTGAACTCCAAATAACTTCAATGTATAAGAAGTTCGAGCATCCTTATGCAAACTATAATAATCGCTTCCAATACTATTAAAACTATAATCTAAACCAACATGGGTTGGCCTAAGTTCCGTACCACAAAAATTCATCCAAGGATCGGACCAAGGGTATTCATTCAAAACCAAACTAAAACCAAAATTTGGAGTTTTACTAGCGAAATAGGAAACCATGGAAACCTTCGAACCTGTTGTTCCGAGGTTCAAATTAAGATTCATCCTACCATCCTTAACCACAAGGTTACCTTTCGATTCACCTAGAGATTTCGATCCGTCAAAAGGATAAAAATTAGAAATCTGAATTCCAAAATCTAAATTCATAGACTCTAAAAAGTATTTATAAATCTTTTTTTGGTAAAAATACTCCTCTGGAATCAACTTCTCTTGGCGTTCCCTAATTTCTTCTAAGGTTTCCTTTTTCCAATCCTCATACAAAGGTTTCCATTCACTTCCAGTTAGGTCAGGTGTTTGAAAAACTAGTTTTGTTTTGGAAGTCATAGGATAATAAAAAGATCCATCTGCTTTTTTGGAACGTCCCCAAACACTCGATCCAAAACCAGAAAGATGAGAAGGTTTGCCAAAAAGTAAAGAATCAAAGTTAAAACTCCATTCGTTTCCTTCGGTTAGTTTCAAAGATAAAGAACCTTTATCTAACTGTAAAAGTTTGGAATCCCACTGAATTTCTGATCCCAAAATTTCTCCTCGAAGTTGAAACCATTTGTTTTTGTCCCCGGATTCTAAAAGATCTAAATTTCCTTTTAAAACACCGGACAATGGAAGAGAAAAATTACCCGACAAATCGGAAATCCTTTCTGCAATATTTTCAAGAGATTCGATTTGGAATTCAAAATGACGGTCTAATAAAGGTTCTTTGATATTTTCTGTTTTTACAGTGGTTTTGATTCGGAAGTCAGTTCCTAAAAATTCCCGTTCTTCTTTGTTTGGTGTGAACAAAAATATTTCGCGAAATCGAAATCCATCTAAAATGTAATTTTCAAAAAAAGGAATGGGTATAAAGGAATTTTCAAATTCCACATCCCCTCTGGCTGTAAAACCAGAGACTGAATCCCGAAATATTTTTCCTTCCCCCGAAAGAACTGCAGAATGGACATTGGAACCAAATAAGTAATTGGTAAGGATAATGGCTTCTTCTGATGGATAGTTTTTCCATTTAAACTCAAATTGGAATTCATCCAAACTGGCTTCTGAAAACTCACCTTCACCTTTAATGCGAGTTGTATTGGGAATCCAAAACCAACCATTGTTATATGAAAGATATAGTTTTTTATTCTTTCGTTTTAAAACAATATCCCAACCTTCTTTCCAATCCACCAAAGTGGAATCGTTTTGTTTGACTGTAAGTCTTGCATCATGAAATCGAATGTCTTTTAGTTTGCTCTTTTGTGCATATTCAATGAGTTGGTTTCGTAAACTCACATTCTCATTTAAAACCAAATGAGGACTATAAAAATCAATTTGTTCTACAGTAGGAGATTCTTTAAAGTAACTCGAGAGTCGAAAGGTAACCTTTTTTACCTTCAACATATGGTCGTTAAAGGAAAAGTCCTCTTCATTGGAAACCACGAGGTCTTCAATGATAAGCCCTTCACGGAGTGAAAAATCAAGAACCCCAATATCAACCGCTTTACCAAGTTCTTTGTTGATCGTATAGGAAACTACTTTCCGTAGTTGTACAAGTGGAATGCGGTAGTTTCGGAGGTAATACTCCAAACCATAATAACCAAGTAGAAAAACAAAAAAAATGAAACCTAGGGCCAAAAATGAAAATAGAACCCGCTTGTTTTCACGGATTCTATATAGTAGGTTCATCAAGGATTGCCTATAAACGAATAGGCGTTGTAATGAAAAAATCCGTTCCAAAAGAACTTAGAGTTTGCCCTCCGGCTGCAACACTTCCAAACATTCTTTCTGAATGGACTTCAGAGTTTCATTGTTTGGAAATTCTTCTAATCCTAAATTGGCAACTTGCAAACCTTTTTGGTAAAATCCTGTATTCTTATACTCGAAACCCATCTTTAAATAAGTTTTCGCAGCAGTTTCAAAATAGAATTCATCTTTCTTTTGGTTCCCTTTGGTATAAGTTTTTGTAAGGGTAGCAAGTGCTGGATAATATTCCCTTTCTGCCACTAGGGACTGCACCACTAGTTTTTTACGTTCCATCAGATTTGTGTTTTTATCCAAACGCTCTGATTGGTTTAAGAATTGAATGGCTTTTGAGTATTCGTTTTTTCCCACATAGGCCTTCCCCATAGTGAGATTCCACTCAGAGAGTTGGACTGGATTCGATTTTGCTTGGTTTACTTGGTTGAGAGTGGCAATGGTCTCATCATATTTTCCAAGATCGAGTAATAGTTTTCCTTTTCGGATGATTAATTTGTCTCGGGATTCGTCAGATAGGGAGAGGGATTTGAGATCAGCATCGATAGATTCGATTTGGGCCAAATGAGACCCGGTATTTACTTTGGAAACTCCTAGTTTTTGGTTTCCTTGATTTGATGCACAATTTTCAAATGCCACTACCAACGCCAAAATGAGGGTTAGTGGGAGAATCGATTTCATTAGCCTACCTTTAGTTTGTCTAATTCCTCTAAGAAATTCTTAGTTTCCGTGTCTCTATCCTTCGTTTCCATAGGGAAAAAAAGAACAGCGTCCTGAGACAGCTCATTTAAAAACCGAGAGGGGGCACTCTCGATTTGCTCCCCAAATTTGCGTCTTGTACGAGCCGAAGTCAAGTACAATTTTCGTCTTGGGCGAGTCATACCCACGTAGAGAAGCCGTCTTTCTTCATCGACTACTTCCCCTTCTTCTTCTATAACACGTGAGTTCGGTAAAATTCCCTCTTCCAGTCCCACTAAAAAAACTAAATCGTATTCCAACCCTTTGGACTGGTGCATGGTCAAAAGTTGCACACGACGATCTTCTTCGTCCTCTTTGGGTTCATCTTCCATGAGGAGGACAAGCCTCTGTAAAAAGTCAAAAATCGTAGCCTTGCCCTCACGGCCCTCTTCGTCTTCAAAAAAGGACAACATGTTCACAAGTTCACTTAGGTTGTAGATCCGGGCTTTGACCACTTTCTCTTCGGTTTCTTCTAGAGAGATTTCCCTCTCAAAACCGATTTGGGTGATCATTTCCCTAAGCACTGGGGCCAATTTCGGTGACATGGCAAATTTCTTTTTAAAAGCGTCCACCATTTCTACGAATTGGTAGATTTCTTGTCTGACCTTAGCTTTTATTTCGGGTAAATAGTCAGGACTCTCAATCATTTTATGAAAGATCTCGTAGAGTGAAAGTTTGTGAGTGAAGGCTTCCTCTTGGAGTTTTTGCATGGTGCCTGGACCAATCCCCCGTTTTGGGTAATTGATGATGCGAAGAAGTGAATAATCATCCTTAGGATTGGCTACATACCGCAAATAAGAAATACAATCTCTAATTTCTTTCCGATCAAAGAAATTATATCCACCCACGACTTTATAAGGGATACTGCGGTTTCGGAGTTCCTCTTCAAAAGGCCGGGATTGGAAATTGGTGCGAAAAAGGATGGCAATTTCTTTTCCCTTAAATTCATTTTTGATGAGTAAGGATTGGATCCTTCCTGCGACAAAAATTGCCTCTTCCCTTTCATCAGCAGTTTCATAATATTCCACTCGTTCTGCAGAAGGGATCCGGCTATAGAGGGTTTTTTCTTTACGGCCTTTGTTGTTTTGGATGAGAGAGTTTGCGGCTTGGATGATGAGTGATGTAGAACGGTAGTTTTCGAGAAGTCTCACCACTTTGGCGTGAGGGAATTCTCTTTCGAAGTTAAGGATGAGTTGGACATTGGAGCCACGGAAAGCATAAATACTTTGGTCATCATCCCCTACCACACAAAGGTTGTCACTTTTCCCACGAAATAATGATAAAAACTCATATTGGAGTTGGTTTGTGTCTTGGAATTCATCCACAAGAAAGTATTCGTGTTTTCTTTGGTAATAAGCAGCAATTTCAGGAAATTCAGCTAACAGACGTTTGGGAAGAAGAATCAGATCATCAAAATCGATGGCATTTTTTTCTTTAAGGCCTTCTTCATACATAGAAAAAACTTCTGCGGCAACAAGATCAAACTCACCTGTAAGCCCATTGTCCTTTGGATGCACTTGGGTATTTTTAGCATAGGAAATGCGGCGAAGGATTTCTTTTGGAGGAACTTTTTTCGGATCCAGACGTTTGGACTTTAAAAGATCCGAAACAAAGGCTTCTTGGTCGGTTCCATTGAATAATAAAAAAGTTTCGTTATAACCAAGTTTGGTAATATGTTCTTTTAAAATCTTTAAACCTAACGAATGAAAGGTGGAAAGGGTGATCCCTTTGAGTTTTTCCCGGGGAACCATTTTCCTAAGGCGTTCTGCCATCTCTTTAGCACTTTTATTGGTAAATGATAGAGCTACAATTTTGCCGGCAGGGATTTTTACCCCTTCCACCATATGGGCGATTCGGTTGGTGATGACCCTGGTTTTTCCCGAACCGGCACCGGCAAAGACCAGAAGTGGACCTTGGATGGTAGAAACTGCTTCCATTTGTGCCGCATTTAATTTCATAGGGTGACCAGTAAGGGACATAATCCAAGGAAATCCGATCCGGTCGAGTGAAAAACGGCTGTTCTTTATTACTTAGGAGCGGTTTCCTTCCAAGATTTGTTTTGCCCGTGGAAGTTGAGAAAACCGGCAAAAATGGGGTCCTCCTCGACTGGTAAAACAGAACGGAACCGAATCCAATCGAGAGTTGTATACAGAGCAATTTCAGAAAGTCCTACTTTGCCATCGGTAAAGAAAAAATTACCATTTAACTCCTGTTTAATGTAATTCAAAATGGAACTGATTCTAAGGGCATTTTTTGTGAGATACGGTGCAGCATCCGGTTTGATTCCTTCTTTATTTAAATAAAAAATCAAAATGGCATTATCTAAGGCTTGGTCAATGGCTGTCTGTAAATTAGCTTCCCGGTAGTGGTGAGGACCCGATTTTGGTCTAAAATTGCCTGACCCTTTGGTTTCAAAAAGATAATCGATGATGGTATGGCTATCCCAAATTTTTACATCGTCGATTTCCACATAGGGAACTTTCCAGAGAGGGTTTTTATCCCGAAGTTCTTTTTGACCGGCTTCCGTCATCGTGTCGACTAAGGTAAAGGGAATACCCATTTCCGAACAGATGAATCGAATCCTTCTTACAAAAGGTGAAGTGATGCTACCATATAATTTCATAAGTAGATAGTTTTATCTATGCTTCCATCCTTCAAGAGTAAGTTTTTTATAATTCCAAAAAAGAAGGAAATTCTCTATATAGTCTTTAGAAACAAAAATTCCTGTGACCCTTGGTATAAAAGTGAAAGAAAGAAAAAACTGGAAAGACCTCTACCCCACACCTGTCTATACTCTCGCAAGTTTTGAAATCCAACTCCCCCGCTCAACGGAAGAAAAAACCTACTATGTATTAAAATCGAAAAACTGGGTCAACGTAGTGCCTGTCACCAAAACAGGAGAAATTTTACTCATCAAACAATATAGGTACGGGATTGGCGAAGACAGCTTGGAACTTCCAGGAGGGATTGTGGACGAGGATGAACCCGCATCCGAACTGATTTCTGCCATAAGAGAATTAAGAGAAGAAACAGGTTATGCCACAGATCCGGCAAAATACAAATTACTCGCTAAGTTTTCTGGTAATCCAGCTATGTTCACTAATTGGTCCTATTCATATGTTGCCTACGATGTAGAACCAATCCATGAAGTAGAATTTGATGAAGGGGAAGATATTGAAATTGTTATAAAAAAACCAGAGGAAGTAAAACGCCTGTTAATTGAAGGAACCATCCATCATCCACAAATGGCTGCCGCTCTAGGAATTTATTTTTTGCAAAACCAGTGATAACCTAACGATTGTAGAGTTTTTTGCTAAAGGACCTTCGGAGAATCACATTCATTCTTTAGCGAATTCTAAAAAAATGAAAAAAACTTTCCTTAGAAAAATCCCCAAGATTTTCGAAATCGCTGGAAATTTTAACATAAGTTTGAGAGAGTATGTATATGAGAAAGTCCATTCTACATTCAACCTTAGTACTTATCATAACATTCTGTTCGTTTTCCCTCTTTGCAGAAAGTGGGGAGACCTTAGAGCCTATCACGATTACAGTCCAAAAGGGTGAAACACTCTCTTTGATCTCAGAAAGACATCTTTCTGATCCTAAACGCTGGCCTGAACTTTTAAAACACAATAAAATTCCCAATCCAAACTTAATCAAACCTGGTCTTTCTCTAGTGGTTCCGGTGTTTCTACGTAAGGCTGTTGTTGGTGTCACTGAATTTGTAATGGGACAAGTGGAATGGAATGGAACTGGTGGAAAAGGACCTTGGGTTCCATTGAAACTGGGACAAGAACTCCATCCCAATGACCAAATCAAAACTGCAGGCAAAGGAAAAACTGATGTCCATATTAATAATGTGGGTATGGTTAGGATTTTGCACGATAGCCACTTTGAAGTGAAGGGTGAAGAAAAAAAAGGTGGCCCGGTCACCGTAGCACTTTTTAAAGGAAGTTTGGATGCAAAAGTCAATAAATCCAATCCACCTACCACCGAACATAAGTTCAATATAGTTAGCCCCTCTTCCACTGCGGGTGTTAGGGGAACCGAGTTTCGTGTAGAGTTAGATGATAAACTAAGTTCCACCATTTCCTGTTTTGAGGGAGTGGTTGATGTTGCGGCACAAGGAAAAACTGTCGAGTTGAAACAAGGGATGGCGACATTTGTGGAAAAAGGAAAGTCTCCTGTACAACCTTATAAAATTCCAGAAGCACCTCGCCTAAAAGAAGAATAGTAGGAATATGAATCGAAATTTAATACTCATCCTTGGAATCGTTTTTCTAACATTTGGATCTCTTGTTTCCAAACCAACGAGAGAACTTCGTATTGTCATTGATGCAGAGGCAGATGCAAATTTTGAACTAGAACTTTGGCAAGAAAAACCAAATGAATCAGGGGATTCTATTGCTCCAAAACCTCCTGAAACCATCCAGTTTAGAGGAAACAGAATCACCGTCACACCTAAAGATGACTTTGAATACTTTCGTGTTCGGAGGTTAGGCGAATATGGTGCCAAAGGATTTTGGACTCAAGTTTATTCTACAAATGTTGATCCAGGATCTCCGCTTTCAGTTCCGAAAGAATTCGTAGCCAAAAAGACTTTTGTCCCCAAAGAGCAACCGAAAAAAGTTGTGTCAGTGGTTAGCACAGATAGTTTTATCATCGTAAAAGAAAAGGAAGAGTCTGTCAGGTATTTGATCAAGAACCAGTTAACACTGAATCCTTCAGATGATGCTTCAGGTGTTGCGGAAGTGCGATACAAGCTCAGAAATGGACATTGGAATTCTGCAAAAACCCTCACATCGATTCCTGTGAATGAAGAAGGTAGTTACCAATTATTATATTTTTCTCTAGACCAAGCGGGCAATAAAGAACCAATGCAAGTATTGGATTTTATTAAAGATATTACCCCACCGGAAACTAAATTGGAATGGGTAGGCCCAAGTTCTGTAGGTAAAGGTAGAGCACAATATATTTCACAAGAAACCAAAATCAAGTTAAGTGCAAAAGACCGCTTGAGTGGAACAAAAGATATACTCGTTGCTTACACTTGTCAGTCGGGTACACAAACAGAGTTTAAACCTTACACTGCAGAAATATCAGTAACCGATTTAAAGTCAGTTTGTAAGGGTTCTTTTCAACTTTTTTATTATGCTGTCGACCAAGTGGGAAATGAAGAAGCAGTCAAAACTTTAAATTTTCAATTGGGGAGTGAATCGAAATAAAAGATTCATTGATTGTGAATTGCCCCAAAATTAAGACATAGAAACATTGGCCAAAGAGATGAAGAAAAACCTTTCTTTGGCCATTTTCAAACACCGCGATTTTCGTTTTTTTATCGTTGCCAGGTTTTTTATGGTCCTTGCGATCAATATACAAGCCACGATCGTTGGCTGGCAAGTATATGAACTTACGGGAAGTGTTTTAGACTTAGGACTCGTTGGTCTTTTTGAGGCCGTTCCCTCCATTGTAGTTTCTCTGTATGCAGGACATTTAGCGGATCTTAGAGATCGACGCAATATCATTGTTATCTGTTTATTCTTTTTACTTCTCTGTTCATTAACTTTATATGCTTTTACAGGCCCACTTGGGTTTTTACTTGTGCAATACAAAGCCTATCCAATTTTTTTAGTAATTTTAGTTTCTGGAATTGCCAGAGGTTTTATTTCACCAGCTATCTTTAGTTTTGTGACCCAACTGGTTCCGAGAGAACATTACCCTCATTCGGCAGCTTGGATGGGAACTTCTTTCCAAGCAGGAGCAGTCATTGGCCCGGCACTCGGTGGGATTGTTTATGGTAGTTTTGGAATGCAAGCGGCTTATGCACTGGATTCATTTTGTATCGGACTCCCCTTTTTACTTTTTTTCTGGATAACAAAACGTAGTCTTCCCGAACGAAAAGAAAAAGAAGCTCTAAAAGATAGCCTGCTCAAAGGTCTTCGTTTTGTTTTAAAAAATGAAATCATGTTAGGTGCGATGGCACTAGATATGTTTGCGGTTCTTTTCGGTGGAGCGGTGGCTCTTCTACCAGTATATGCAAAAGACATTCTTTTTGTTGGCTCAGAAGGACTCGGATATTTGCGAGCAGCCCCATCACTTGGTGCACTTCTTATGGCATACTATCTCACATACAAACCTCCTCTAGAAAAATCGGGAAGGGTTTTGTTACTTTGTGTTTTTGGATTTGGGATTTGTATGTTGATATTTGGACTTTCTGAATCCTTTGTATTATCTCTATTTGCTTTATTTTTATCAGGAGTATTTGATAGTGTTTCCGTTGTGGTTCGTTCCACCATTATGCAAACTATGACTCCAGAAGAAATGAGAGGAAGAGTAAGCGCTATCAATAAGGTATTTATTGGTTCCTCCAATGAAATTGGAGCCTTTGAATCAGGACTTTCCGCAAAAATCCTAGGGCCAGTGGGTTCCGTTGTTTTTGGCGCTACCATGACCCTACTCATAGTATTTTTTACCTTTCGGTTCTCTCCTAAGTTAAAAGAGTTAGAACTGAAAAATTGGGTCTAAAAATGCTTGGAAAATCTCTTTTCTCGGGAATACTGGACAAGCCATGTCAGACCTGATCCATGATTCAAAAATTCCTGCAGATAAAAAACACACTCTCATCCTTCTCATACAAACGATGTTAAACGATGTGAATAAACAAATCACTCATTTAGGTATCAATAATTATATGAAACTCCAAGATGAAATAGCTAAGATTCTTGTCCCAGTGATTGAAGACAAAATGGAATGACCACCTAACCACTGGTACAAATCGGCACAATTTTCCCTAAAGTTTCTAGTCGATTTTTTAAAAAGACCATCCATTCGGGAGGACTTGTTTTCCCTTTTACCTGACAAAACGAAATCTTTCGGTTTTCTGTCTGAATCCATATCCATAAATTTTTTCCCTTCCAAAAGTCAGTTTTCCCGATTAATGTCGAATTTGAATCTAAAACAAAATTCTCTTTGGAATGAGATCCGTCCCAAATTGAAAATGAAAGAATCTTTTCTCCACTAGAAAGACTCACCTTAGTTCCCAAAAAATAATTTTGGAAATAGAGGTGGAGGTTTTCCCCTTCACTCTCTTCCCAGATGGGATCTTCGCCAATAAAAGTAGATTCAAAACGATTTCCCCATTTTGGTCGTGTCACACCGACAAGTCCCAAAGATTGTTTATACGCATTTGACAAAGCATTCGAATTCGTATCAAAAATACCTTCGCTATTAAAAAGAATGTTAGTTTGAAATAGAGAATTTTGATACTGCCGAAGAGAGTACATACGCAAACTATTTTCATTCTCTCCATCCGCGTCATTAGAACTTCCCAAAGATTTAGAAATTGGTTGTGCTTCCCATAAAACCCTTTTCCATTCCCCGAGGAATTCTTCTGCTATGGAAGGATGGTCCATTTTAACAAAGATCTCTTTATTTTTATCTCTTGCTGAAACTGAATAGTTATAAGAACCAGTATAAACGATCCGGTCGTCAACGATCATTGTTTTGTGGTGTAATAGTCCCCCTAAATAACGATCATTTTTATAAATAAAATCAACATTCCCATCTTCATAAATTTGTGAAGGAGGTTCTAAGTTTTGGCTAAGAAAAACACCTTCCGGATTGGAGCTCTTGATAGGTGCATTATAAATTCCTTCCACTCGCACTCCCCGTTTACTTGCTTCTATTAACTTTAAACTGAGGACAGGATCATAATGAGAATAGATCAAATATTTAATCGAATGTTTTGCCGATACCACGGCATCGATTAACTCTTGTTGGATTTCCAAACCCGCTTCCGGGGAAACCCAGTAAAATAAGGAACCAATCCGAAAAAAACCTCTTGGATTGGTTCCAAGAAGTGTGGAATGAATGAATTCAACTTCTTCTTTCGAAATATTCTGCGCCCAAAAAACATTATGATCCGTATACAAACCGTGAGTGGTAAAATTTCCAGTTCCAGTAAATAAACGAGCTCCGTCAAAAATCCAAATCTTTGTATGATGTATCCCTGATCCAGACCATCTTTTGATTTCAAGTCCGAAAGACTGGAGTTCTGAATATTCTTCCTCTTTATCACCATACAGTTGAATGTCCAAACCCATCCTTTTTTTTAAATATAGTTCCGAAAGAATTTCATAATCATCGATCGAATACAAATAGGCATGGATTGACACTTTAGCTTTCCGAATCTCAGAGATCAGAGCCTCTTTTACAATTCGTTTTTTATCTTCCGCTACATGCCGACCAGGGTAGGAAAAGTATAAATCTGAAATAGGAGAAGTCGGAAGAAGTAACCAGGAAAGATCTATTTTTTGTTTTGGTTTATGACAAAAAAGAAACAACAATGCGAATAACAAAAATCGAATCCGTTTGTGTTTCTTCATAGTTCCAATCTTCCAAACACATACCCAAAATTTGATTTAATGCCAATGGATTCAGGTAAAATAACCTGAGAGAATCCGATTCCCAGTTCAAAAGATGAATCTTCCTTTAAAGATAGTTCCAATAACCCTTCCGCAATAGAAAACACTTCAAAATCTCTTTTTTGAAAACTAATCCTTCCGTCGGAAGAACCGCCAACCTTGTAAGGTAAAAAATAATTACCTACAAACTTACCAACAAACTTTTGATAGGTGAATTGCAAAACGAGTTCGGTCAAATATCCAAAACACTTACCATCAATTAAGGCAAAGTTTTTATCATACCCAGTATCCGTAACCGCAGCAGAAGGAAAAATCCTGAATATTTGGGATATGTAAGGGGTTTGTCCAGGATGGGATCCCAAGGATACATAACCTTCGCGGATGATTTGGTTTTTAGAATTTCTTTCTTCTCTGTCCGATAAAAAGTGAGAACTTCTGAATAAAAATCCACCAAACTGAAGTTCGGCCCCCCATTGGATGGCTTCTCCTGAAATCGGAATCGATCCTGGGGAATTTGTGATTTTGGAATTGGATCTGTCATTACCCTTGGCCCATAAAAAATCAAATTGAACATCCACAAAATAAAGATCCCAGCCGAAACCCACATTTCCATTGATGATTGAATCACCATCTGCACCAGAACTTTTCGTTTCTCTTGGACTATCTTTTACATGTCGTCCCCAACTTCCTAATTCTATATACTGAATTCCCAATCGTAAATTTAAATCATTTCCATACACAAATCCAAAGGAATGCCTCCGATGATGGCTTTGTTTTTCTTCCTTTGATTCTAACTCTTCCCAATGATCGGACTTTTCCTTTGGGGAATGGGCAAGTAGAGAATGGAACCTATCTTTCTGAAATAACAAAGAACCTGAATATTGGTCCCAGAGAAAAAACTGTAAGGTCAAATTTGATTGAGGTTGGAATTCTAAAAAAACTCCATCACCGCCATCAAAACTTGTTTGAAAACTCATGGGCCGAAACTTATGTTCCCGACGACCTACTCCGAAGAGAAATTTGGAGGTTTCATACCCAATATAATTGTTTTTACCTAAATAGAATGGCCTGAGTCCCGTTTCCTTTCCCGTAGTCAATTGGATGTCTAAATCCCAAACAACTTGTTCTCTTTTGTTTTTATCCTTAAGGCCGACAAACATTGATTTGCCGGATATCCTGTTTAAATAAGAAACATTTTGAAAATCTAAACCAACTTGGGATGTTTGAAAATCCCAACCAGGAGTCTGATTTTTTTTGTTACTTACAGTTTCTTTTAAAAATAATTCATAACCTAAAATTCCAACCTCAACTCCTACTCCGAACCTGGGAGAACTTCCCACTAACAAAGAAATCATGAAAATAAGATGAGCCGACGACCGATTCAAAATTCCTCACGGTAAATTTCAAAATCAGAAGTAGACATACTTTCAGATCCTGTTTTCAGCCAAAGAAACTCACCGGTAGCCACAGAGATGCGAAAGGGAGAAAAACTTTCTTTATGACCGAAAGAAGAAATTAACTTAGAACTTTGTCCTATTTTTTTTCTAATTTGGATGGATTCACCTGAAGCTATTCCATTGCCTATGGTTTGTGTGGTTTTAACTGTAAGAAGTAAGTCAGAATCCTTTTGGAAAATGGGGAAAAACCAATCCTTACCGTCCGGATCTACAATCCAAGCACAATGCCCCGGATGCAAAACGGTTGTGTTTAATACAAAAGTTTTTCCTCCGATTGTAGAGGGAATAAGGTTCGGAAACCGAGATTGATACGATACGAGATCATCTGTGCTCGTTTCGTCTTCGACTAGATAAAAACTTAAATCTTCGGAATTTGCAGAACGATTACATAGATAGATCCACTCGTTTTGTGAATCTTTAGGATTAGGAAAAATGGCTTCGATTTGAACTGGCCCCTTACGTTCTAAAAAACTATTGGGTTGGATCAAGGAAGGATCGGTAAAATAAGAATAAAGTTGTTCTTCTGGTGAAAATGGGAAAGGACCTTGTGAATTTACAGAATATGTATTTACACCTGTTGGCTGTAATAAAAGAGGAATTGTGCCATTTCCATTTCCTAATTTAACCTCTGTTGGATTACCAAGGGAACCATTGGTAAAATAATGAAACTCACCCTCCCCTTTTCTAATTTCCAAACTGCGAAGTTTCGAACTTCCAGGACTTCGAAAGTCAGATAAACAATGGTTCGATGAAATAGTCGATCTGGAAAAAAGAATGGGACTTGGCTCTGGATGTAAGGAACGTGTCCCACCGATTGTCCATTCCTTGATAGACAGGGGATCCCAAGAAAAGGTAACCGATTCACCTTTCTCCTTGCTTAGATAACGAAGGGAATGGAAATTCTCAGAAAAAAATCCATCGGGCAGTTGGTAAAAATCCTCACCATTACATGTGGAAGGAAGAGTTGCCAGAGTTTGGAACTGAATTCCCTTGGGTTTCCAAAATTGATAAGTATTACCATTTTCTCTTTGGAAAGAAACCACTCCTTCCTCAAAACCAGTAAATCCAAAATCTAAAAAAGGAGATTGGTTTGGGTTATATTCAAGTAAATCTGTATATAAATTATCCACCAAAGTATTGTTTACCGATCCAGGACTGATTTGAAATCCATAAGGTAAAAAATTCAGTGAGGCTTCTGACCTAACATGAGGAAACTGCGCACCAAGTGCATTGAGTTGAATGGAGAATCGGTTTTGAGATTGAAACCTAAGCAAATGATAAAGCGATATATTAGAAATAAAAGATACTTGTTCTTTCTCTTTTCGATTTTCCCAAAGGAAACTGGGAATTTGAAAAACCACTTTGGGGATAGAAAATGGTTTTTCTTTTTCTAATAGATTCCATCCAGACCAAAGTTTTCTTGTGATAAGAAAGACAGCACCTTTCTCTAAAATCCACTCATCCGCTGACAAGGGATAAACGGTATTTTCGAAAATCCATTGGAGGGAAGATCCATCACAAGTAGCTCCCATATTTTGAAATTCAAAAAAAGCAGGTAATGGAAGTTGGGAGTCATAATGATTGCCTGGGTAAAATTCAGTGATTTGGATTTGGTTTGCCAGGCAAGCAGGCGGACTACCTTCTTTGAGTTTTTTCTCCAATCGGTTGGGGAGTCCCGGATTCCCACAAAAAAGATCTTTAGAATTCCAAAACTTATATTGGTTACGACAAGAGGTGGGATTTGTTTGGTTGGAAAAAAATTCATTTCCCTGGCGGAAGATAAATTCGGAATCTTGGTATTCTGAATTTCCCCAACGAACAGACGTCTCTGTTCCTAAATCAGCAAGGAATTCTTTGGGAATGGGTATGCTAAAATAGCCAGTTTCATCAGAGAAAACTGTAGTCGCATGAGGTAAGATTAATTTGGTTCGTTTGGAAAAAAGATCGGAAAAAAAAGTTTTATGAACACCCTCTTTTTCCAGGTCCAAAGAATCGGAACTAGGACAGATCACAAACTCATTCGGGTTTTCCCATTCTAAAAATCTTTGGAAGGAAGACTCAGAGTGTCGAAAAAGTTCTGATACTTTCGGTTCTCCTGGAACACACTCTCGGAACCACTTGTCATTTTGTGTTTGGATTTGGTCTGAAATTTCATTTAAATCAGGACAAGGAAAATCAAAGGAAAGAACGGGTAGTTGGTTTCGAGTTCCATCGATACTTGGTTTAAAAAATACAACCTCACAAACGTCTTTTGTTCTTTGTAAAAATAATGGATGAGGTAGGGCAAACGTCTGATAGGTGGTAAGACCACTGGACCAAATTTGGGTTTCCCATTCTAAAAGATATCCTTCTTTGTCAGATTCCTTTTTCCATTTTCCATATTCTGTGAGTACAGCATCTCCCCCTTTTCCTTTCCAATTCCAAGAAGGATATTCGTTTTTATCTCCCGTCAGGAGTGAAAACCCTTGTTTCCACTTGTTTGCACCCTCTTCATCTGTTTTCCAACAAATCCTGAATTTTGCACCTAACTCTCGTAAATATAATGAAATAGGAAGGGAAAAAAGACAAATTACACCTGAATCAAACTGAGTATAACTTGTATTTTCAATTAAGTTTCCCTCCTCTTCAGCCATTCCATATTGAAATTCAAATTTTGGTGATTCACTGTATCCATCACCATACAGTAAAAAGGGAGATTTTTCTTTATTGTGACAGGAACCGAGAAAAACGAATAAAAAGACAAAACCCAGTTTTTGCATCTCCCACCTCGACGGATTTAGGTGGGGAAATAAAATTTATGGTTCTATTTTTTTTAAACTTCGTATGCCTGAATGAATTTTTTCCGCAAGGACAGGACCTATGCCTGGAACCTCTTTTAATTCTTCTATCGTTGCATCGGTTACCTTTTTTTTGGATTGGAAATAGGATAAAATACTTTTTCTTCTGCTAGCACCAATCTCAGGTAAATCATCTAAAATCGTTTTTAAGGCTTTTTTCTTTCTTTGAACACGTTGGAAGGTAACTCCAAAACGGTGGGCCTCATCTCGTAAATTACGAAGAAGGCGCATCATAGGAGAATGAATATCAAAACTATATGGATGTTTTTCCCCTGGAAAATAAATTTCCTCTCTTTTTTTAGCAAGGCCTACCATAGGTATGTGACCAAGGTCCAAGGCATTCGCTGCTTCGGCAGCACGAGACAATTGAGTTAAACCTCCGTCGATGACAATGAGATCGGGAAGAGGTTCCTCTTCATTCACCAAGTGACTAAGCCTTCTTGCAATGACTTCATGGATCATCCCAGGATCATTGATCCCTTCATATCCACGCATTTTATAATGCCTATAACCTGCCTTATACGGTTTTCCATCCACAAACATCACCCCACTTGCCACAGGGGAAGAACCTTGGAAATGAGAAATATCGTAACATTCGATTGTTCTTGGTAAAACTGGCAAATTTAGTTTTTCTTGCAGTTCTTTCATCGCTACCGTTTGGTCACGAAGTTTCGTTGCAAGAATTCTTTCGGTCAAACTAAGATCGGCATTTTTTTCTGCCAAACGAAGGAGTGATTTTTTAGGTCCCATTTCTGGAAATTTAAGTTTGATGGAAGTTCCAAATTTTTCAGTGATGGCTTCCAAAAACACATCATAGTTTCCTTTCGCAGAAGGTGGTAAAAAAACGGTATTGGGGAGTAGAGTGGCGTTTAAATAATAATCACGTAAAAAAGAAGCAAACACTTCATCGTCATCGGAAAAGGAAAGCCCTTTGAGAGGAAAAGTTTTTTTGCCTTCCAACCTTCCCCCTCGCACTTCAAGGATGATCATTTGACCTTCATCATCCCTTTTACTAATTCCAAGAATATCTTCGTCTCCACCATCCATACTAACAACAGTTTGTTTTTCTCGAATTTGGATAATTTTTTCAATGCGAGTTTTTAGAAATCCAGCACGTTCGTATTCCATTTTTTCGGATGCTTGGACCATCGCTGTTTTTAATCCAGAAACCAATCGTTCCTTTTTTCCCTCTAAAAAACTAAGAATCTCATCAACTAACTCAGAATAGGTTTCCTTGGGAACATTTCCTTGGCAGGGACCAAGACAACGTCCCATATGAAAGTTAAGACATGGACGTTGTGGTTTTGCCAGCGGGAGTTTTAATTTTGTTTTGCGAATTGGAAAGATTCTATGGATCAATTCTAAACTATCCCGAGCAGCTTTTACATCTGTAAATGGACCAAAATACCTGTCCCCATTGTCTTTGACCTTTCTTGTCAAAAATACCATAGGATAATCTTCACTTGTGGAAACACAAAGGAAGGGATATTTTTTATCATCCTTTAACCTAACGTTAAACTTGGGATTGTATTTTTTAATGAGGGTAGCTTCAAGGAGTAAGGCTTCCTTTTCTGTACTGGTGGCAATCCAATCCAAATCGAATAGTTCCACATAAAGGGCTCGCGTTTTTCGGTCTTTTTGGTTGGGATTTAGATAAGACCTGACTCGCGACTGGAGTTTTAATGCCTTTCCTACATAAATCACTTCCCCACTCATATTTTTCCAAAGATAACATCCGGGAAGACTTCCTAAGTTTTTAATCTTTTCCTGGATCGTTTTTAGAACTAGCGAGTCTTTCATATTGGTTTTCAGCGGGAATTTTACGTTTACAATTCTTAGACGATTTGTATCCCTAGGGTATGGATATGCGTAAATTGATCAAATTTATAATTTTTGGTCTAGAGGGTTTTAATTACGGAATAGGCTTCCCCACTCTGCTTGTTTATATTTACTTTTTCACAGAATGGTCGGGAGAAGAATTTCAAACTATTCTAATTTCTGCTTTTATTGCCGTCTTTTTTATTGTCATTTTCGCTATTTCCTTCTATTGGATTCGATTTGCCTCCATCAGTCGAATCGGAAAACCAGAGTGCACCAAACGCGACCAAATCAAAGCCTATTTCTGGTTAGATCATTTGGCAAAGGTAGCTATGTTGGATGTAATCATTCGCTACTCGATTGGATTTTTCTTTGTTATTGGATCTTTGTATTTTTACCTTCACTCCAAAAATTTTGTTCTGATGAGTGAAATGGCCATTGGACTTTGCCTCACCCTTGCCTTTACCGTTATCTTCCAATCCATTTTCATTGATTATGTAGAAAACAAATTTAATATCAAGGGAATCCTTCTTTCCATACGCCTTGACCATAACAAAAGAATCAATACAAGAAAACTTTCAAGAAATTTAGGTTTTCAAACAGTTCTTTCTTTTCTTGCGGCCATCCTTGTTTTGTTTATCATCAACTATCGATTGAATTTTAAACAAGAGCTGGATCTCGTGCATTCCAGTATGGAACAATCGGTTATGGATTCCGAAACTTTGATGAGAATCACCTTAGTTGATTTTCGAGATAGGCTTACGCTTTCTATCTTTGCGGAAAACAAATTAAAAGACCAAATCATTCGTAATAACCAACAAGGAATTCGGGCCGTACTCAATGAAATTCAATTAAAAAGCACAAACCATGCGGTGGAAGCACTCTTCTTTTATAAACCCGACGAAGGGATTTTTGTATCCACCAATGAATACGACCGCTCCAAATCAGGATCCATATTTTTTATTGAAGACGTTCCTCTTGCCAAACAAGGTCCTGTTCGCCATACAAGCATTCGCTCAAGGGTATCAGGTGATATCGTTTCGCCTTATACACTACCTGTGTATCAAAATGATCAGTTTTTAGGTTACGTAGGTGGTTTTTTAAATATTGGAAAACTATCCAGTTTTATATTAGGAAATATCAAAATAGGAACCTCAGGAAAAGTGGGATTCTTTGATGGGGACGGAACCATTGTTTATTACACTAATAAAAAAGAAATTGAAACTAACGCCAAAGCACGGTTAGTTTTCGATATTCCCTTTCAAAGAGAAGAAGCTCTTGGATTTGCTGACTCCACGGAAGATGGTACTCTAAAAAGAATTTTTTATGTAAAAAACCCTGAGTTTAATTACATCATCTTCTGTATTTTTGAAAATGCAGAGTTGTATGAAAAAACTTTGACTAGTCTTTTCACAACTCTTGGAATTTCGATTATCGTTGTTTTACTCATAGGATTCATCACAGTATTTGTCATCGAATCTAAATTAAAACCATTAGAAAGGATTCGAGTGAGAATTGCAGAAATGGTGAAAGGAAATTTAAAATCTGATTTTTATGACTCAAGTAGAGATGAGATTGGTAGTATGGCAAATGCTATGTTTGATTTTCAAACTAAGTTACGACAAATCGTAAACCAAACTCAATCAGTTTCCAATGAACTAACAAACACAAGTTCCGAAATTTATGAATCTATGTTATCCCTTTCCGATGCGGCCCAAAACCAAGCGGCTAGTAGCGAAGAAATTTCGGCATCTGTGGAAGAAATTACTGCGGGAATTGAAAGTGTGGCCCAAAGAACGGAAACCCAATCCTTTACCTTAGCATCCCTAATGAAAAAAATGACGGAGCTAAACAGTGCAGTTTCAGAAATTGACAAAAAATTTCAAATTGCCGATGTTCGTGTAGAAGAAATCACTAACGATGCAAAGTTAGGTGAAAAATCACTAGGAGAGATGAAACTCTCTATGGATAAAATATACCAGTCTTCTTCGGAAATGATCAATGTTGTCGAAATCATACATAACATTTCAGAACAAATCAACTTACTCGCATTAAACGCAGCTATTGAAGCGGCAAGGGCGGGAGCTAGTGGACGAGGATTTGCTGTGGTTGCGGACGAAATCTCCAAACTTGCCGATAAAACTGCCAAGTCCATTTACGATATCGAAGAACTCATCAAACAGAATGAAGGTGAGATCAAACAAGGCCAAGAGAAAATTGACCAGTCCATTGTGATATTAAGTGAAACCATCTCTGGTGTAAACTCAATCAACCAAATGACAAAAGAGATTCGTACTGTTGTCAGAAAACAAATTGAAACGAATGAAGAAGTGAACGAAGGTGTGACTCAAATTCGTGAACTTTCAGAAATGATCAAAGAAGCCACCGACGAACAAAAAATGGCAATGCTCGAAATTTCTAGATCCATGGCAGAAATCAATAACCATGCACAAACCACAGCTATGTCTAGTGAAGGAACTAAATCGAGTTCCCAAACCATGAACCAACTTTCAGAAAACCTCAGAAGTGAGATCAACTACTTCCATGTCTAAAGCAAAAAACAAAGTTCCATTCAAAACAAGACTCCTAACATTTGCCATTCCTCTTTTTGTAGGCCTTATTGCTGCAGTTGTTGTTAAATACTATGTATTCACTCCTGTACACATTCCCAATCAGTTTATGGAACCCACTTTAAAAATTGGATCCACTGCTTATTTCAACCGTTTGTTTCGGTCCAAACATTTGGGGATTGGTGATGTTGTTTTGGTTCGTTCTCCCCTAGATCCAAATTCAGTTCTCATTGCAAGGATTGTGGGAAAACCTGGTGATACCATTTATGTTCAGAAACGAATGGTATTTCGTAATGATACCCTCCTTGATCCTACCAGTTTTCCCGAATCCTCATCGAACGAAATCCCAATGATCCCACCCGGAAAAACAGAATCGGATGATATGCCAAAAGTAACTGTTCCCGAAAAATCTTTTTTCTTACTTGCTGACAACCGCGAACTTGGTGTGGATTCGAGAACTTTAGGTGTCGTGCAAGAAAGTCATGTCATCGCTACCTTATGGTAAAAAAGATTTAGAAGATTGGATTCATTTTTTTGAATCCTCTCTACTCATCATAGGGTCCGCCCTTCTAATTTCTGGTGTATTTTTCTTAATTGCCTTTAATTGGCACCTACTTGACCACTTCACAAAATTAGGAATCATATATTTCCTAAACTTTGTTTTTTATCTTTTTACTTTTTTTTTCCGTAAAAAAGAACTTCTTTTCGAAATTGGGCTCACCATTCTATTTTTTCTAACAGGTTCCGCCTTACTTGTGTTTGGCCAAATTTATCAAACGGGGGTCGATGTTTATGATCTTTTTTTGGGTTGGACGGTATTTACCTTTCTTTTAGTTCCCATTTCCCGTTCTGGTGTGGTGGCCGGATTCTGGATGGTCCTACTCACATCCACTGTTTACTTGTATTCGATTCAGGTCACAACAGAAAAAGAAAATCATTTTCTATTCGCTTCCACTTCGCTTTTCTTCGGCTTACTCGGAACCATACTGGATTGGCAAAAAACAGAGTTTTATTCGGAAAAAACAAAATCCTCTTTATCCGCCTTAAGCATATTTTTTGCACTTAGTTTTTTGAATTTAATCCATTGGAACTTTTTTAGAATTCATTCCGAATTCACTACCACCTTAATTTATGGATTTTTTCATATTCTATTCCCTCTACTTTTTTATGGATTCCTTTATGTGTATTACCGGTGGTATCGATTTCGTCACTTAAACTTAAGTTTAATTTTACTCTTTGGGTTAGGCCAAGTCCTTTTGAAAACAGCAGATCTCTTTGGAATTTGGGCTTATGGTTCTGCGGTAAATTTTTTGCTCTTTACACTTTTGATTACCATTTATACGGTCTGGGCTGTGTCCCACCTAAACCGATTGCGTAGAACAAATGTTACGGAAGAGAGAATCTTTTGAAATCTTACTTTTACATAGAGATTTTGAGTTTTTTTGGGTCCCTGCTTGCAGGCGGTTTTTTCCTACTTTGTTTACTTGTTCTTGGATTATTAAATCACTATGAAGTCGATTTGTATTTAGGTTTGTTTCTGATGATTTTGGTTTTTGTAGTCTCTTTTGTTTTTAACGTTTCGAAACGAGAAACATTAGGACCAGTTGTATTTTCTTTTTTAAACCAAGGATTTTGTTTATTTCTTTTTGGTGTACAGAAAACCTTTCAACCCAAAGATACTTCTTTTCTTTTGCTATTCCTATTTTTCCAACTGATTTTCTTTTTCTTTGTATCCAATCCCATCCAAAGATTTCTTTCCCCGATTCTTTTCTTTGTTTTTGCCAGTGTTTTACTTTTCGAATATCAATTACTCTATTTTTTTCCACTCCTTACCACTGTTTGTTTGTGTTTGTTATTATATTTTAGCCTACCAAAAAAAGCACCCGAACCGTTCCATCACCTTCCCTACTCACTCGGCATTTCTTTACTTTTATTGGTAGGTTTTTCATTTTTCCCTGAACTAAAAGAAATCCCTTGGGTTTCCAAATCCCAATCCATCGTTTTATTGTTAGCGGGAAGTTATTTATTATACAAAGAACTTGTTCCAAAAATTAGTAATTTTTCCTTTTTACTTTTTTTTATTTTCTATATTTTGATTTTTTTTCCAACGATCCAAACACCAGGGATCCTCACCTCCTCATTTCTTTTCCTTTTGGGATTTGCAAGAGGGTATTCCGTTTTATTTTATCTGGCTTGGGTTAGCTTCCTTCTCTTCTATTTCGGATTCTATTATGATTTAGAAACCACTCTCTTGGAAAAAGCAAAACTGATGATCGCCTCTTCTATGTTAATTTTTGTGGCTTATCTATTTTTAAGATTTTCATCTTTGGGAAAAAGAAGATGAGATCTAACTGGTTAGTTTTACTCTTCCTGAACTTTTTAGTTTTCACTGGATTTTTTACATATTCTATATGGTAAAAAAAGAAAAGTCCTAGTTTGTCCCAGGGTTTTCTTTGTATAAGGTTCAATGATCACAAGTATGCCTTACTGGAGTTGACCGAACCAGTTTATTTCCGGCCTGCCACAACCAGCAAAAGGAACCAGAAGCAAGCCGAAAACAAAGGAAAAAGGGAATTTCTTAAGGCTTATTCCGCACCTTCTGCCCTTAAAATGAGTGACAGAGACCCCGAATTCGAAATTCTGTAATTAAAAAATCGTTTCATCTCTCGATACGAGCCTTTTAGGAGAACCTCATGGTAAAAATCGCAATCAATGGTTTTGGTCGCATTGGACGACTTGTACTTCGTTCCGGAATCAAAGATCCCAATCTAGAATTTGTTGCCATCAACGACCTAGTGACCCCAGACAACCTTTCTTATCTTTTCAAATACGACTCTACTCATGGCCGTTTCAACGGTGAAGTTTCTCATACAGACAATGAAATCATTATCGATGGCAAAAAAGTAAAAACCTTCTCCGAAAGAGACCCAGAAAAACTTCCGTGGAAAGAACTCGGAGTTGACTTCGTGATTGAATCTACTGGTCTTTTTACAGACCGAGTGGGTGCTGAAAAACATATCAAAGCTGGTGCCAAAAAAGTGGTGATCTCAGCTCCTGCCAAAGACAAAGACATCCCTACCTTTGTCATGGGTGTAAACCATGAGAAGTATGATGCCGGAAAAGACAATGTTGTCTCTAACGCATCTTGTACTACAAACTGCCTGGCTCCGATCACAAAAGTGGTACTTGACAACTTTGGAATCGTAGAAGGACTCATGACCACCATCCACGCGATGACAGCAACCCAACCGACAGTCGACGGACCTTCTAAAAAAGACTTCCGTGGTGGACGTGGTGCTGCCCAAAACATCATCCCGGCTTCCACAGGAGCTGCCAAAGCGGTTGGACTTTGTATCCCAGAAGTAAACGGAAAACTTACTGGTATGAGTTTCCGAGTTCCGACACCGGATGTTTCGGTTGTGGACTTAACCGTTCGCACAGAAAAACCAACAAGTCTTGCAGAAATCAAAAAGAAAATGAAAGAAGCCAGTGAAGGTTCTATGAAAGGAATCCTTGGTTACACAGAAGATATGGTAGTTTCCAACGACTTCCTTGGAGACATTCGTTCTTCTATCTTTGATGCTGATGCTTGTATTGAACTAAGTCCTACTTTTTTCAAACTCGTGTCTTGGTATGACAACGAAATGGGATACTCTAACCGAGTATTAGACCTCGTACGTTACATGGCAAAAAAAGGCTAAGATGAAATTACCTCTTCTTGAAGAACAAAATCTTAAAGGAAAACGTGTCTTTGTTCGTGTGGACTTCAATGTCCCTGTGGAAAACGGAAAAGCCACGGACAAAACTCGAATTGAAAAAACCCTCCCTACTTTGGAACTTCTCATTTCCAAAGGGGCAAAGATCATTTTGGGCAGTCACTTAGGTCGTCCAAAGGGTGGCCCTGAGCCGAAGTATTCCATGAAACCTGTGTTTGATGTTCTAACTACACTCGTCAAAACCAAAGTCAGTTTTTCTGACTCTGTGATTGGAGCAAACGTGGTCAAAATGTCGAATGAACTTGGGGAAGGGGAAATCCTCCTTTTAGAAAACCTTCGTTTCCATAAGGAAGAAGAGGAAAATGAGGCCGGTTTCTGTAAAGAACTGGCCAAGTTAGCTGATGTCTATGTCAACGATGCGTTTGGAACCGCGCACCGTGCCCACGCCTCCACAGAAGGTGTGGCTCACTTGCTTCCTGCCTTTGCGGGACTCCTCATGCGCAAAGAAATTGAAGTGCTCAGTGGACTCCTTGCCAAACCAGAACGTCCGTTTGTGGCGATCGTAGGTGGTTCAAAAGTCAGTTCCAAATTTGCGATTTTAAAGAACCTTCTCGAAAAAGTGGACCACCTCCTCATTGGTGGGGGGATGGCTTATACCTTCCTCAAATCCAGAGCCGTTCCTGTGGGTAAGTCCCTTGTGGAACCAGAGTTTGAATCCCAAGCCTTCCAACTGATTGACCGTGCGGGTGTGCAGGGTGTGGACCTCCAAATTCCTGTGGACCATATCATTGCTGATCATTTTGATCCCAATGCCAAAACCAAGTCTGTGGACAAAATGGGAATTTTAGACGGATGGATGGGAATGGACATTGGTCCAAAAACCATCGACAATTATGTCAAAGCCATCAAAGAAGCCAAAACCATTCTTTGGAATGGACCGATGGGTGTGTTTGAAATGGACAAATTCTCCAAAGGAACCATTGAGATTGCCAAAGCCATCAGTAAATCCAAAGCCAAAACCGTTGTGGGCGGAGGTGATTCCATCGCTGCCGTGAACAAAGCTGGTGTGGCAGACAAAATCACTCATATTTCCACTGGTGGTGGTGCATCCTTAGAATTTTTAGAAGGACGCACACTCCCTGGTGTGGAATGTTTACTCCCTAAGGAAGGAAAATAAGATGAGAAAGAAGATCATTGCGGGAAACTGGAAAATGAATTTAACCTTGGCGGAAGCTTCGGCCATCACCAAAGGTTTGGTTTCCGCAACTAACTCCTCTTCCTACGAAGTCATGGTTTTCCCAAGTGCTTTGCATTTGGAAACCGTGTCTTCCCTAACCAAAGGATCCAAACTGATCGTAGGTGCGCAGAACGCTTACCAATCCGGACTCACTGCCATGACTGGCGAGATTTCCCCTGTCCAACTGGCAGAGTTTGGGATCTCCACTGTCCTTGTAGGGCACTCAGAAAGACGTCAATTTCTCGGGGAGACTTCTGAATTAGACAATGCTAAGATTTCCTACTTTTTAAAAGCGGGACTACGTGTTGTTTATTGTGTGGGGGAAACCTGGGCAGAAAGAGAAAAAGGAAACACCTTTTCTGTGTTAGAAGACCAAATCAAAAAAGGTCTAAAAGACATTACCAGTGACCAATTCAAAAACCTTGTCATTGCTTATGAGCCAGTTTGGGCCATTGGAACAGGAAAGGTTGCGACTCCTGTCGAAGCAGAAGAAGCACATGCCTTTATCCGCAAAGAGATTGGAAATTTGTTCGTGGGAGCGGGTTCAATCGCGGAGAACATTCAAATTCTTTATGGTGGTTCTGTGAAACCAGACAATATTAAAGAACTTCTCGCCAAACCAAATATAGACGGTGGCCTCGTAGGAGGAGCCAGTCAAAAATTAGATTCATTTTTAGGACTTTTAAAATAAGGAAACATTATGGGATTTTTTGCAGGAACCATCCTCACACTTTTTATTCTACTCTCACTTTTTCTCATCCTTCTTGTCATGATCCAAACGGGAAAAGGCGGAAGTGCAGGAATGCTCGGTGGATCTACCGCTAGCCAATCTGTATTTGGAGCATCCACAGCGGATGTAATGACAAAAACAACAAGAGTTGCGGCTATACTTTTTATCGTATTGTCCCTTGCTCTTTCCTTTGTATTTGCGAAAAAAGACGAAGTTTTGGTTCCCGATGTTGAACCAAGTTTAGAAGCTCCGGTAGAAACTGATGGAACACCTTCCGAAGTACCGGCTCCTACTACTCCTTAGTTTTTTCTGGGTCAATCTCGGTCTTTATCCTGAGTCCGAGATTTCAGAAAAAGAAAGCAGGTTAGATAAAGAAATCCTTAGCCTTTACCGAGAAATCGCTAAAGCTAGGGATCTTATGTCTTACGAAACACTTTCCTCCCTTCCAGCAAATACCACCATAAATTTTGTTGGAACCTACCCCAACCGAACTGGTATTCGTATTCGTAAATATAAAGTTGATCCTGATCCACAAAACAAAAACCGAATCAAACACTCCGAAGAAAAATCAATTTTACTCGAATTTAATGGTTCGGTACTTTCCAAAGTGGAAGTACAAGTAGTCACAGAAGATACGGAAATTGAACAAAAAACAAAAACTAAAATAACAGATACTTCTCCTCTCGATACATCCTTAAATGATATGGTGATTAGTTTTTCTGGAATTGACGGCTCTGATAGTTTTCAACTTTCTTCTCTTCGTAATGATGATATCAAACAGGAAAGAAACGATTTTAAAAAGGATTTTTATATTAAATTTCTTTTGGATTTTCATAGTCAATTAGCATCGATCGTCGCCTTACAAAAAACAGGTGGAAACAAAAACCAAAAGTCTATGTTCAAACAATTGAACCAGTCCCTGGGGTATTAGTTTGTCTACGAACACTCCCAGTAGTAGCAATAATGGTGATTCCGCTTCTGTAGAAAAAGTTGCCGAAAAAGCTCGTGAACTTGAAGCCATTTATGATGTCGTCCAAGACCCGTTAGTTCTTATCGATTCTGATTTTAATATCCAAAGAGCAAACCTAGCCACAATTCTATTTGCAAAAAACAACAAATACGATGAGTTATTGGACCGAAAATGTTACGAAGTTTTATACCAACGAACTGATATTTGTCCTTATTGTCCCAAAATTAATGTAAAATCAAAAGACAAAAATCAAACCTACTCTACTCCCATCACAAGAGAAATTTTTTTTCGATCAGAGGACAAAAAACAAACTCTCTTTTTAGAATTTTATCCTTATCCCAAACAAGAAGATCTTTTTTGGATGGTAGAAAAAATCTCAGACGTTACCAAACAAAGAGATAAAGAAGAAGAATCGTTTCGAATGCGTAACCTTGCCTCACTGGGAATCTTGATTTCAGGGATTGCTCACGAATTAAATAATCCGTTAACAGGCATTAGTTTAACACTTCAAAATCTAAAGGCCAATTGGCAAAACCAACCTCCCGAACAAATCGAAAAACGCCTAGATATGATTAAAAACGATATCTCTCGGGCTGCCATCATTGTTTCCGACATTATATCTTTTGCAAAAACGGACAAAGTAAAAGTTACCTTAGGGGATATAGTGGAAACCATCAACCGTGCAAAAGATACAGTGATTCGATTGTATCCACATTTAAGTAAAAATATCGTTTGGCGCATATCCTGCGATCACGAATACCAATTCCCTTTTCATCCAGGAAAGATGGAACGTTTGTTTATGAATTTATTTCGAAATTCCTTGCAAGCTTTTGATTATAGGCCGGGTGAAATTTCAATCGAACTAAGAAAAACCAAAAACTGGATTCATATCATTGTGGAAGATAATGCAGGTGGAATCCCCGACTCCATCATTCAAAAGATATTTGATCCATTTTTCACCAGCAATAAATCAGGAACAGGAACTGGTCTTGGTCTTTCGATCTGCCATTCCATTGTCAAAGAACATGATGGAAATATTTCGGTGAAGTCGAGTGAACAAAAAACACGATTTACCATATCTTTCCCTCTCACCAATGATATCACGGAGCAAAGTCCATGAAAAAATCCATTTTAATAGTGGAAGACATCCATTCCATTCGCGAAGCAATCATGGATTTACTCAGCACAAAGTTTAATGTGTTTGGTGCGGAACATTTCGAGGAAGCAGTTTGGTATTTAACCAATGAAAAAATTGACTTAACCATTACCGACATTCGTCTTCCCGGAAAATCTGGTATTGACTTAGTCAAACTCATCCAAAAAGAATTTCCACATGTATTGTATGCACTTATGACAGCATACAATATCAACGAATACATTAAATATGCAAAAGACCTTCATATTTGGAATATCATTCCTAAATATAGTTTCTTAGACATTCACTTAATCGAAGTTATGGTAGAGAAACTTTTATCTAACGACATTTTTGGAATTGAAAAATACTTCAACAGTGACTTTAAAGTTTATAATCAAAATATTAATAGTGAATTTGAAGAAGCCCCGAACAATGGAATCATTTATAAACAGATTAAATCTGATCAGGATCGATCTATACTTTGTGGAAAAATTTCTAAAAACTTAATTCAATTGGGAGCACCTAAAGCCATACAACAAGTGCTCGAAGAACTCACTTCTAATGCCATGATTCGTGCCCCTCGTACTCAGGAAGGTGATTACAAATATCAATTTGAAATTCCAAGCCATGATATGGTCGTTCCACTAGACAATATCCAACTAATGCCCGATGATTATTTTTTAATTGGTTACGGTGCCACAGAAAGTACAATATTTATTGTTGTTCGAGACCAATTTGGTTCTTTACGAAAAGAAGAAATTCTACATAGACTGGACCGTCATATCAGCATCGATGAATCCACTGGTTTTCCCAAAGGTTTAGAAGATAGTCATGGTCGTGGACTTTATATTTGCCGTGAAATTTCAGACCAACTCATCTTTAATATTGAACGAGGTGTTTGTACAGAAACAATTGCCATGATCAACAGAGAAGGACGCACTGGTTTTAAATCTCTTTCTATCTATGAAGTGGAACCAAAGCCCGAAGCAAATCAATAACTCTTACAGAAACAATAAATATCTATAAATTTCAACAAAACCAAAGGTGGTAATACATACCATACCACCAATGTAAGCAATAATTTAAAAAATTTGAAACTGCATTAAATCGGATTTGGATTGCATATAAAAAACAGAATCAGTTTTACCTGGAAAAAAACGTAGAGGTAACTCTGATGGTGCAATTCGTTTGGTTCGGATCAAACTACCCTTCGTATTGTAAAACTGGATTTCAGATTCAAACAAAGCTACGTAAATAGAATCAGTAACAAAAACCGATTGGTATACCCCACCTTGTTTGGATTTTGTTTTTTCCCATATCAATTCTCCTTCCTGATAAAAAGACAAACTGTCAGGTAAGTTAAAAAGAATAGATCCGTCGTTTCCTATGACAAAATAGAGTTTGTGAGGATAAAACTTAGGCAATGAAAATTCCTCTATAGTTTTACCGACCTCATCTAAAACTAAAACAAAATCTTTATCTAACAAAGAATAGTGGATACCTGTCAATTTTCCATTAGGAGATAATGCCACCGATTTAAAAAATGAATCCTTTTTATCCTTGGAAAGATCACTTTCAAACAATGAATTGCCTTTTTCATCTAACCTATAAATTTCTCCACCGGAAAACAATACAACCACACCTTTATTCTTTGAATCAAATTGGTAGTCGGTTAAAAATCTTCCGTTTAACTCTGATTTACCGACTCGGTTCCCACTTTCATCCATTAAAAAAACTGTATTATTATCACCGGATAAATATAATACGGGAGAGGCAAAATAACCACTCCTTGGATACGAATTAATTGGCTTTTTCCAAAATAACTCCCCAACATCCGAGAAAAAATTCACCTCATCTCCAATTTTTTCATAGAGAAGGTAACCATTCGTTAATAACGGGAAATCAATTAAATATTTGGGATCTGCTTCTAAAAATTTTCCAGTGCGAAACGAATAATACCTGCCCCCAACTTTATATCCATTCATTGTTTTTAAAGGATCTTCTCCCAGTTTTGGGGATGAAGTTCCAAATCGGCCTTCACTGTTCCAAACCCAAGTCTCTCTGATACTTGGAACAAGGTTTAGGTCAACATCCCATCCGTAATAGAATAAAAGAAAAAAACCAATTGAATAAACAATCGTTTGCCACATGTTAAATGTTCCTTTGTTTGAGAGACTGGTATAATAAAAATAAAGCGGTATTACTTGCGTTTTCTCGAATCCCGTCCCTATTTCCAGGAAAGATATAGGAGTGAGTTTGAATCAAACCATCTGGTGTTTTTAAACCAATCCAAACGGTGCCAACTGGTTTTGAATCGGTTCCACCTTCTGGCCCCGCAATCCCTGTAATGGAGATACAATAATCAGCTTTTGTTTTTTCAAAAATTCCGTTTGCCATTTTTTCAGCAGTTTCTTTACTCACGGCTCCGAATTCTTCTAATATATTTTTAGGAACATCTAACAATGATTCTTTTAGATCATTCGAATACGTTAAAAAACCACCCACAAAATAAGAACTTGATCCAGGAGAGTCTGTCAGTTTTTTTCCAAGAAGTCCGCCGGTGCAACTTTCACCAACGGCAATGGTATGTTTTCTTGAAACCAATTCTTCATGAACATAAGAGAATACATCATCAGAAATAATTTTAGGATATTGTAATTCTAATTTTTCTATAATTTTATCCAATTTAGTGACTTCATTCGATTGAAAAATACATTTAATGTAACCTCTATTTGCTGTTACTCCCCATTCTACCTCCGAAAATAGGTCTTCTCTGTATTTTTCTACAAAATCTTTTTGGTAAAGGGATTCACCAATGTTCCATAACCATTTTGTTTTTTGGACTAAATTCTCTCGAGGGTATAATCTTTTTAATTCTGGTGTGAGTCTTCTTGTAAACATTTCCTTCATCTCCGAAGGGACGCCTGGCATACAAACTAAATAAGAATCCACACCAATGGGCTCTACAAAACCTACTGCAATTCCAACGTTATTGTCTAAAATTTTACAATCTTCTGGAACAAACGTTTGGCGTAACACTGTAGGCAAAATATCGCTATATTGTTTTCCTCTAGATTCATATACACGCGTTAAACGAATCTTTGCCTTTTCCACCGAATAAGATTTTTTCCCGGTGAGTTTTAACACTGTTTCTAAAGTATAATCATCCTCTGTAGGCCCAAGTCCACCTGTCATCAAAACAAGCACCGGTCGCGATTCTGCTAGTTTTTTTAAGGTTTGGAGTTCCGATAAAATGATTTCTGGATCGTCAGGTAATGCGATAAACTTTTTTACCTTCCAACCCAATTCAAACAATTGATTCGCCATCCAACCCGAGTTCGTATCTAAACTACGACCTGCGGTAATCTCAGAACCTGTGGCAATAATGACTATGTATGGTGTTTCCATTCTTTTATGATTAGGATTCTTCTTTTGACATTTTTTCAGGGGCAGAAATTCCAAGAAGTTTTAGCCCATTTTCTAAGGCGAACTTCGTATACAGCACAAGTGAAAGAAGAGTATCTCTTTCGTTTCCAGTTTTATCTTTGATCCTGTTGTCTTTTTGAGAATAGAACTTTGTAAAGGATTTACTTAAAGATTGCAAATAGTTGGTAAGTCTATGTGGTTCAAAACTAGTAGCCGTGTCGTATACTTCTTCTTGGAGTCTTGCTACCCAGAAAAGAAGTCTAGTACGTTCTTCTTGTTTTAAAAAATCTTCTGATACTCCAGCCTTCAGGTGATTGAAATCCATGGGAACTTGTAATTCACGAAATATAGAACAGATCCTAGCATGAGCATATTGAATATAAAACACTGGATTTTTATCTGATTCGTCTTTGGCTAAATCCAAATCAAAATCAAGGGGAGCATCAGAACTTCTCATTAAAAAGAAATAACGTCCCACATCTTTTCCTTGTTTTCCTAAATAAGATAAAAGGTCGCGCATGGTTTGGAAAATTCCCAAACGTTTACTCATTTTCACCTTTTCTTTGTTTTCGATTAAGTTTACTTGTTGGGCAATGAGAACTCGGAAACTTTCATCAGACTTCCCAAATGATTTTACAGCTCCCTTTAAACGTGCGATGTAACCATAATGGTCTGGTCCCCAAATATCAATGAGTGTATCAAACCCTCGTGCGAATTTGTTATAATGATAAGCAATGTCTGCCATCAAATATGTGGGCCTTCCGTCTTCCCTTCGGATCACACGGTCTTTATCATCTCCATAAAGAGTGGATAAAAAATGAAGTTTTCCATCAATTGTGGTCACATCTTCCTTCTTTAAAATAGTAGGAACCTTTTCGACATCCCCTGCTTCGTGAAGGCTACGTTCACTAAAAAACAAATCAAAGTTTACACCGAATAACGCCAAATCTTCTTTTTGACGGCTAAGATTGTATTCGACTGCATAACGAGAAAGGAAATCTATCACCTCATCCCATTTTTCTGCAAATACAGAATCTAACACATATTTGGCTCTTTTTTCATCTTCTAAACAATGAATGGCAATGTCTTTAATATATTCCCCACGATAGCTTTCTTTTGGAAGAACTCTTTTTTTAATTAAATCGATAACAGGTTCATTTGATTCTTCTACTTGAAAACTTATGGTTTCACCTTTAAATTCAAAAATTCGAAGAAGAACAGCTACCCCAAGTAAATATACTTGGTTTCCATAATCATTCACGTAAAATTCTCGTTTCACAGTATGCCCAAGACTTGTTAACAAATTAGCTAAGGCATCTCCGTAGGCCGCTGATCTTGCAGAAACGATATTCATAGGTCCCGTTGGATTGGCGGAAACAAATTCAAGCAGGATCTTTTCTTTTTTATTTGTCTCTGCAAAAACTACGTTTGGAGACATTACGGAATTTACGTAATTCATTAAAAACTGCGTTTGAATTCTGAAATTAATAAAACCAGGCGGAGAAAAACTTACAAATTCGAAAAAAGATTCATTTTTAATCTCTGCCAAAACGGCTTCTGCAATTTCTTTTGGATTTTTATTCAGAATATTTTTGTTTTCTAATGCAAAAGGAGAAGAGTAATCTCCAAATTTTTCATCTCTAGAATATTCAATGCGGATTTTTAAATTCTCTCTAACAGAGGTTAGATTATTTTTTTCTAAATAGGTTTCGACTGCTTTCTCTAATTCGGAAAGCACAAGTTGCTTTAATAATTGATTCACATTCATTTCTAAAATTTAATTTCCATTTTTAATTTGTCTGAGTTCTGCCAAAGTTCAAAACTTCTTTCTTTGAATCTGGTTATAAAATGAGGGATACTCTCTTTTTCTTCCCGTAGAGTCGCCTGGAAGGTATTTGATTGTTCTTTCACCAAAACATTTTTCCTGTCTTTACGAAAGTTCTCACCTTTTAATAAAAGTTGGAACAAAGCAAAAAAAACAGAAAAAGTCATACAAAGTAAAACTGTTTTGGTAATCGCATTCATAAATACCCTATCGACTTATAAAACTCGAAGTATGATTTTAATTCTTTTCCAAAAAGAGACCTGAGGAACTGATTTAGAATTAGATCACCATCCCTATATTCGGTTTCCCTAGGAAAGAGACTCAATACGTTCGAAAATTTCTTTGATAACATAGTATGAAATAGTTTCAAAACAGGCAAATGATCTTTAGGAATAGGATGGCAGTCCGAACATAAAAATTCACGTTCTGCCACCGCAAAATAAGCAGCAGGTTTGGAAAGAACCTCTTCCCCACAAGTATGGCAATAAAATTCGGTAGGGAAATGGCCCATATGAGAGAGGGCTCTCAGTTTAAAAAAAGGGAGAATTTGTTTTTGGAATCCTTTTTCATTCGAAGTTTCCAAACTACCCGAAAGCAGTTGGTAAAGAAAGGGATGTGTTTCTCCTTCTGGATAAATCATGGATGTAAGTTCGGTAATGTATAATACAAACAAAGTGCCAAGGTAATCTGACTTTAATTCATCATAACGTTTTACTAAATGGACTTCTTTTATGGATTTCCAATCTTTCTCTGTTTGGTCATAATAATCAAGTTCCACAAGAGAGCCGAGTTCCGTAGTGATGATGGCCCGTCGTTTGGACTTACGAATCCCTTTACTCAAAAAATTCATACGAACCTGGGATTCACCTGCAAGGCTGATCACTCGATCACTATCCCCAATGTCCCGACTTTGAATGACGATCCCTCTTTCTTTGCGAATGGCCATCTAACTTTCAAAAACCAATTCCAAACATTCATCTTCTTTGGCGCGCATTCGAAGGGCATCTTCTTCGTTTGTTTCATGGTCATATCCAAACAAATGCAAAATTCCATGTACCAGAAGGCGATAAAACTCATCAATGATCGAATGGCCAATTTCTTTAGCTTGTTTTTGGCAGGTATCCATAGAAATAACCACTTCACCTAATATCTGATAGGGGATTGGCGGAAATTCCGAATAAAGGGGAAATGACAAAACATCGGTTGTTTTGTTTAAGCCCCTTCTTTCCAAATTAATTTCTTTCATCAATCCATCATCCACAAGAAGAATAGAAAGTTCGAGAGACTGCAAAAACTTCGGACTCAAAAATTTTAAAATGATTTCCGCATTTTTGATTACTAGATCGGACTTAACCTCTGACTTCCCGCCCAACTGGTCATTCCAATGGGTAATCACCACAAGAGAAGAATTCATTTTTTGTTTTTTTTGGTTCCAGCAGCTTCTAAAGCTTTTGTATCTTCTGGTTTTGGATACTTAGGTCTTTGGTGAAGACTTGAGAGTAATACTTCTTTAAAACTAGCTTTAATGATTTCTAAATCCCCGATAGTAAGTCCACTTTCATCCAATTGGTTTTCTGCCAATTTTGAATTGATGATCTTTCGGATGAGTTCATCCAAACTTTCCGGTGACACTTCTTCAAGAGAACGAGAGGCTGCTTCCAAAGAATCGGCAATCATAACGATTCCAGTCTCTTTACTTTGTGGTTTTGGACCAGGATACTGGAAATCTTTTTTATTAATATTCTTTCTGGCAGATGGAGAAATTTCCTGTAACGCTTTGTGGTAAAAAAATGCCATAGTGGAAGTTCCGTGGTGTTCCGGAATAAAGCTGATAATTTCTCTAGGTAATCTTGCTTTTTTTGCCATTTCAATCCCATCTAACACGTGATCGATGACTGTTTTTGCTGCCAATGCAGGATTGTTTTTATCAATATGTTCCGGTTTAGGAATCAAATGTTGGTTTTCTACAAAAAAACCAGCGTTAGGAATTTTCCCGATATCATGGAAATACACACCGACTCTAACAAGAAGTCTGTCCAAATTTAAATTTTGAGCTGCACGTTCAGACAATGCTGCCACCATAAAGGTATGAGTATAAGTGGAAGGAGCTTTCGTTAATAATTGTTGTAAAAGTGGATGGCCTGTATCAGCAAGTTCAATCAGTTTAAAACGCGTTGGGATATTGAATATATACTCATACATTGGAAGTAAAAATTGAACTGCCGTTGCACTGGCAAATCCATTCACAAAACACATTACCGTGATGCGAAAGAGATTTGAATTGGTTAGATCCCGAAAAAATCCGACTCCCGTTGAAACATAAAACTCTCGTCCATCAAATAAATAGCCTGCTGTGGTAATTAAAATCTGAACAAAGGTAAGTAAAAAACCAGCCTTTAAAAAATCGATTCGTTTGAGAAGTCGCCTTCCATAAATGGAACTCATAACGGCAACAGTGAATGCCAACATAAACGAAGTTGGGTTGTATCTAGAGGCAAAAAATACGGCAAATGCTAAAAAGAATCCAATCGCAATCGAAAGTTGTTCATCATAAACAAAACCAAGAAGTAAACAAAGCATCCCTACAGGAACAAACATTCCAAAATAATACACTCCCGACAAATCACTGTCAGTTGCATAAAAAACATTTGAAAGTAGATAAATGGAAGCTATCACAATCCAAAGGGTAAAAAAGATAATAAGATTACTCGAAAGATCATTTAATCGGTTTGGCCGATACCGAATGAGGTAAAAACCAACAATTACAATCAAAACACATTGAGTAAGAAAGATAGAAATTATGGATGCCAAGTTTGCTCGAGTAGCATAACGGTTCATCATTTCCAATTTTAATTTTACTTCTGGAGTGATCACATCTCCTGCGCGAACAATCACTTCATTGGCTTGGATTCGGCTTTTTTGAATTGCGATTGCATTGGTAGCACGCATCCTTGCATTTTCTGTTTCTTCTGGATTGTAATTACAAGCCGGATAAGAATATACATAATAAAGTCCGATCCTAGAAACAGCCTTTAGTAGTGAATCAGAAACATTAGGTAATTTCTCAGAAGCTAACTTTGATAAAACGGAAGCTACGGGACCATCTTTATAAATCTGTGATCTTGGAATTACCAGATTTCCATCAATGATAGAAGTTTGGTCTTGTGTGCCAATGTTACGAATTTTTGCACCTGCTTTGTCCAAATCTTTTGCAAATGGCAAATCTTCTTTGACAATACAATACTTCGAAAAAATCAAATTCGTATATTGTTGGATAAAGTTCTTTAATTTATCTTTTCTGGGATAATCTAAAATAGCCTGGATTTCTTCATTTGTACGATTACGCCATCTAGGGATTCGATCTTTTACTATACTGGGAGTGGCTTTTCCTTCCGCTAAAATGGTACGAAGAAGTTCCACATCTTCTGAAAGATTGGTATCAATTCCAACAACCAAAATTCCAAAATCCTTATCAAACGCATAAGGAACGTTTGCTGCCGCTTTTTGTTTTTCTGCGTTTGTTTTTTCTGTATCTTCGTAGGAAAATTCTTTCACCGATTGAATGGTTTCTGGAGCAATTTTTCCTTCTGAAAATAAACCGTCAGGGTCTGTATTCACTCTCGTTTGCCCAAAAAAAGGAATCGAAAGCACATAAGTCACAAACAAAAGAGTCAGAGATACTAAGATGATTTGAATATTGCGAACGACAGAAACAGGTCTTACTCTTGTAAGAAAATCTGTGAGCCTAGTCATGGAGGAATCTAAAATTGCTTTCATGGTTTTTTCGAAAAGAGACTTTCGTTTTCTTCAAATCGCCTTACAATCGATTCGACGATCGGATGGCGTGTGATATCTTCTCTTCCAAAGAAAATTGTTTCGATTCCATTTAGATTTCGCAAAGTATAAACCGTTTTTTCTAGCCCAGAACGACCGTGGGCTAAATCGATTTGTGTGGCATCCCCAGAGATTGCCATTTTGGAATTTTTACCAAACCGTGTGAGAAACATTTTTAACTGAGGCAAAGTGCAGTTTTGGGCTTCATCCAAAATGATAAAGGAATGAGAAAGTGTCCTCCCTCTCATAAAGGCAATGGGAGCTATTTCAATTTTTCCCACTTGTAGATACTCACTGGTTTTTTCAAAACCAATACATTCGTGTAACGCGTCATAGATGGGCCGAAGGTATGGGTTTACTTTTTGTGTTAAGTCTCCTGGTAAAAAACCTAAGTTTTCCCCAGCTTCCACGGCAGGCCTTGTGAGGATCAGTCTTTCCACTTCTCCCGTTTGCATCATTCGGCATGCTGTGGCAATGGATAAAAACGTTTTCCCAGTCCCTGCAGGACCCATAGCAATGGTGATATAGTTTTTATGAAGGCTATCTACAAAACTTTCTTGGTTTTTGGTACGAGGAAAGATAGGTTTTCCTTTGAAGGTAACAAAGATTTTATCTTTTGGTGTCCAAGTTTCCCCTTCTTTTTGAAAGTCAGAAGAACCAGGCGTCGGCCAACCACCACTGGAATCCTTGACTTTATTTACCAGATAATCGATATCAAAAAATGAATATTCGGCTTTATCTGGTCTACGTTTGAAATTTTCTTCCACTTTATGAAAAGTATCCAGGGCCACTTGGACTTGGTCTTCACTTCCTTGGATGATGAGTGATTTTCCACGAGGGATGAGTTTTACATTGAGGCGACTTTCCCATAACGGGAGTTTGCTGTCTCCAATCCCACATACCGTTTGGTATAGGGATTCTTCCTGAAATGTAAAACTTTCATCCATATTAGATAGTGACTACCCTGAGTTTTAATTCTTCTAGTTGTTTTGCTTCCACAGGACCTGGTGCTTCACTCATCATGCAAGTGCCTTTCTGCGTTTTTGGGAAGGCAATGACATCACGAATGGAAGTTCCCCCCGTGAGTAACATCATAATCCGATCCACTCCAAAGGCAATCCCCCCATGTGGAGGAGCCCCAAACGATAAAGCATCGAGTAAAAATCCAAATTTAGATTTTGCATCTTCCTCCCCAATTCCAATGGCTTCCAAAACAAGACTTTGGATTTCTGGGTTGTGGATCCGGATGGAACCACCTCCAATTTCTGTACCATTCAGAACTAGATCATAAGCTTTAGCACCAATCGAAGAAAGGTCAACTTCTTTCCCAGCCTTCCAATCTCTTAGTTTCTGAAAGTCTTCTTCTTTGGGAGACGTGAATGGATGGTGGAGAAAGGTCCATGTTTTTGTGGTTTCATCCAGTTCAAACATAGGAAAGTCCACTACCCAATGGAAACTATAAGGAACCTTAGGTGGATCATATTTTTCCGATAATTTCAATCGAAGGGCACCAAGGGAAGCATTTACAATTTTAGAGGAGTCGGCCCCAAAAAATACCATATCCCCTTCTTTGGATCCAACTGCTTTGGCAATGGCAGCGAGAGCTTCTGGTGTGAATCGTTTGGTGATGGTAGATTCAAGGCCATTGGCACCGTGTTTCATATACGCAAGACCTTTAGCTCGGAAGTCGCGTGACAACCAAGAAGTTAAGTCTTCAATTTCTTTTCTAGAAATCACAGACCCACCCGGAACACAGATGGCTTTGACCACCCCACCACCGGAGACAGCAGCACTAAACACTTGGAAGTCTGAGTCTTTGACAATCTCGGATACATTGACTAGTTTCATTCCAAATCGAATGTCTGGTTTGTCCGAACCATATTCTTCCATCGCCACATGATACGGCATGGTTGCAAAAGGTGCATTCACTTCTAATTGAAACACTTTTTTTAGAGCGAAAGCCCACATAGCTTCAATTTCAGAACGGATGTCTTCTTCTGTGACAAAAGAAAACTCCATATCGAGCTGCGTGAATTCCGGTTGTCTGTCTGCACGTAAGTCTTCATCTCGAAAACATTTTACGATTTGGAAATACCGTTCCATTCCCCCAATCATAAGGATTTGTTTGAAAAGTTGTGGGGACTGCGGGAGAGCATAAAACTCTCCGGCATTCAAACGAGAAGGAACAAGGAAATCACGTGCTCCTTCCGGTGTGGATTTATTTAAAATCGGAGTTTCAATTTCTAAAAAGGATTTACTATCCAAATACTCACGCAAAGCAAAGGTTAGTTTGTGGCGTAATATCAATCGATCCCGAAGTTCTTCACGGCGCATATCGAGATAACGATACTTCAAACGAATCTCTTCACCCGAAGGATCAAACTCATCCAATGTAAACGGAGGCGTTTTAGAAGTATTTAAAATTTCTACTGATTCTGCGATCAGTTCGTATTTACCGGTTTCCATCTTTGGATTTACCGATTCAGCATCGCGAAGGGAAAGTTTTCCTTTGACTGCAATCACAAACTCAGAACGAATTTTTTCTACTTTAGAAAAGTCATCTCCAAGGATTTCTTTACGTGCTACGATTTGTAAAATTCCCGAACGATCACGAAGATCGATAAAGATCACTCCCCCTTGGTCGCGGTAACGAAATGCCCAACCGGAAAGGAATAAAGTTTTACCAACAGAGGCCTCGGAGACACTTGTTGCGCTAATTCTATTTTTGTATTCGGAACTGACCCACTGATTCAATGGAAAACCTCTTTATAATGGAACGTTGTCGAAACGGCTGATTTTCGGATTGAACATCAATGGAAAATCGGCCGTAGCACCCGCTCTGTTTTTGGCGATAATGATTTCAGCCATTCCCCTTTTGTTTGGGTCAAGCTCTTCGGGAGGTTTCACCATTTCTTCCCGATATATAAAACATACAATGTCCGCATCCTGCTCAATGGCACCTGACTCCCGTAAGTCGGAAAGTTGCGGCCTTTGGTCTTTGGAGCGATTTTCAATGGAACGGTTCATCTGCGATAAAGCGATGATAGGACAACCCACTTCCCTTGCCATTTGTTTGAGTCCCCGGGAAATATTAGCAACCTCTTGTTGCCTTCCACCCATAGCGGCTTTGGGATCACTCATGAGCTGCAAGTAATCCACAATCACAAGACCCACTTCTTCTGTGGTACGAAGTTGGCGGAGTCTTGCCGAAAACTCTTGGATCGTCAAATACCCTGAGTCATCAATGTAAAGACTAGCCGAAGTGATATTCCCAATACTGTCTTTTAATTGTGTCATTTGTGCTGAAGTCAGAGTTCCTGCTTTTAAGGCATAGGAATCAATCCTAGCATCGGCACTGATGAGTTTGAGTAGGAGTTCGATCCGGCTCATCTCAAGGGAAAAAATAACAACCGTTTTGCGTTCTTTCAAAGCAGCATTGGCAGCGATATTCAAAGCAAACGTAGTTTTTCCATTTCCGGGACGGGCCGCAAGGATCATAAGTTCGTGTGACTTAAGACCTGTGGTTGCCATATCAAGGCCCGTAAAATGGGTTTTTAATCCATTGATTCCACCCGTTCCGTTTTGGCTGGCAGCAACTACATTTTTAATGTAATCAATGAGTGCATTGGCATCATCTTTTACTTTTCGTAAACCTTTGGATCTCTCTTGGCGAGAAATATCCATGAGCGACTGTTCTACGAGACTGAATACAGAATCGTTTTCACCAGGTTCAATTTTAACTTTGTCAATGGCTTGATTCAGTGCTTCGACATACTTACGTCTGTCCGAAACACGTTTCACACGCCGCACATAGTATTCTAGTGGTTGGAAAGGAACAGTATCTTTGTAAAGAGAAGTGATGTATTCCAAGTCGCGAGATTCGTCTTTAAAAAGACGTTTTTCCCGCATTTGGTTTGTGACCGTAACTAGGTCAATATTGATCCCTTCATTGATGAGATCTGTGACGGCTTCAAAGACACGCCTGTGTGTGTCCATATAGAAGTCGTCCGGGCTTAGACCTAAGTCTTCCTGCCCGGCTACCCCTCTCATGAGTAGGTAACCGATTAAATTCTTCTCAGACTCTATCTCCTGAAGGGGGTTAGAATTCATCGAAAAAGCTTTAGTGTAAGACTATGCTTGGCCGACGACTTTAACTACGATTTGAGGTACAACACCTTCAGCCAAACGAACTTTGATTTTGAATTCGCCAACTGATTTAATTGGCTCACCTAAATCTAACTTACGTTTGTCGAGTTCTACTCCAGTGTTTTTAATTGCAAGTGCAATGTCGTTCGCTGTTACAGAACCAAAAAGTTTGTCGTTTTCGCCCACTTTCACTTTTACTTCGTATGTTTTACCATCAATCGAAGCAGAGAGTTCTTTCATCACTTTTACGCGTTTGTCACGTTTCAGTTCTGCAAGTCTCTTTTGGTGGAGAGCAGCTTTTGTGTTTCCATCATTCGCACGGACAGCAAATCTTCTAGGAATGAGGAAGTTACGTGCATAACCATCAGCAACTTCTTTTACATCACCAGCATCACCAAGATTTAATACGTCTTTTTGTAATACAACTTTCATCCGTTACTCCTACAGAACTTTAAACGGTAATAAACCGATAGATCTGGATTTTCTGATTTCACGAGCAAGGGCTCTTTGGTGTTTGCCACAAGTTCCAGTGATTCTTCTTGGAATGATTTTACCACGGTTGGTAACAAATCTTTCTAAGATGTCTACTCGTTTGTAATCAAGACCTGCAAGTAAGGCTTTGTCAGCACAGAACTTACATACTTTCTTTTTATATTTTGCGTTTTTACGACCGAATTTGCCTTCTCCGTCTTTACCACGGAAACCGCCTTTTTCGTCGTCTTCCATCCCGTCCATACTCTCGCGGGAATCTACTCTTGTATCATCAATATTTGTCGTTTCGCTCATTGTCATAACCTATCAAAAAGGAATGTCGTCATCACCGGCAGGATAATCATCATAACCACTACTTACGCCGGAATCATAAGAATTGGAACTGTCAGAACGGTCACCACCTGATCCACCACCCTGTCCTTGGCCGCCTAATAGTTGTGCGGTCTCGACATAAACGCGGATTTTAGAAGCTTTTTTGCCTTCAGGAGTTTCCCAGGACTGTTGTTGCAGTCGACCTTCAATCGCTACTTGTTTTCCTTTGCCAGCATATTGTTTTAAAATGTCAGCAAGTCGGCCCCATGCGACACAGTCGAAATAATGAGTTTCCTCTTTTTTTTCGCCGTTAGTCACATAAACTCTGTTATTCGCAATTGAAAAATTGACAACAGAACTTCCGTTCACCGATTTAAATTCCGGATCACGGGTCATTCGACCGATTATAAGTACCTTGTTTAGATCGTTAGCCATTGGCCCTGATTACTAGGGATTTTAAGATATTTCCATTGAGTTTAAACTCATGTTCTATCTTTGCTACTTCAGATGGAGCGCCGGAACACTTGATAAGTGTGAAGTGACCTTGTTCGTCTTGTCCAACCGGATGCCAGAGTCTTTTAGAACCCCAATCCTCTTCGCCTTGGATCGTGAAGTTGTATTTGGAGAGTAAGTCTTTAACTGCAGACTTAGTCTCTTCTACATTACCTTCACGAAGAATATTCGTGATTTCGTAGTTTCTCATATTTCTCCTATGGGTATACCTACATAGAAACACTTGTAGGTAGAAGAATTTGTTAGTTTCCACAAGGGTTTTGCCAATGGGGCCTTGGGTCAATGGAATTTCTTCTTGGAGTTCCCAAACCCTTCCATTTCTATGGAATTTCTAACGTTTTTATGGGTGAAAAATCAAATTTTCCAGAAGTCTGGGGCCTGGGCCTGGGTCTCTTTTTAGCACTGTATGCTGGGTTTCTAAACCATATCACCCCCAAAGAACCTGCCCTCGACAACCACTCAGGATTTGAATCCACCCTCCTCGGCCTGGAAATGGCAGAAACCCCCAAACAAGTCCAAGACCTAGTGGGAATCCCAGACACCATTGATTTTTTTCATTTATCTGCGGAATACAGAAAGGTTCACTATTTTGACTTCGGATTTATCTTCTGTTATTTGGCTTTCCTTACCTATACAGGTCATTATGCGGGAAGAAAGGTGAGACCAATCTTCCTAAAGATTTTTATGGGAATGGTTTTACTCCTTGTGATTGCGGGTTTTGCGGACTTAATCGAAAACATTTTAATCCTAAATGTTCTGGATGCAAAAACAGCGGAAGAAATGGCACCTTCTCTGGAATACCTTAAACCCACATCCCAACTCAAATGGTTTTGTTTATTTGGTTATGTGGCCATTGTTTCCGTCTACTTTTGGTTATACGAAAAGGGTTGGATTTTAAGGACAGCATCCGTTCTTTTTTTTACAGGATTTTTTTTGCAGTTGTTTTCGATTTACAAAACCAATTTGTTAGAACTCAGTTTTCCATTTTTTGCACTGGGACTTACTTGCAGTTGGTTTCACTACGGTTTTAGTTTGGCTTTTAGTTCCTTGTCCAAAAAAACATAACCCCTACCCCCAGAAATCACAAGATCAGTTCCGAGTTGTTTACAAAGGATCGCATATTCTTTTAAAAAACTTTCTGCCTCCTTGGGCCCCAAAGGAAAAAAATAATGATCTCCCGGCAGAGTTTGGTGTTTTCCAAAAACAGGAACCACTTCCAGAAACAAAAGTTTGTCGCCATCAAAATGCAAAACCACAGAGATATTGTGTTTTAAATACTGGTTTTTTGATCCAAAAAAAAAGTTTCCGAGCGAATAAACAACAACCCCTTTCGGAAATACCTCGATTCCTTGGGGAACATGAGGGTGGTGACCAAGAATTACTTGATAACCAGCACCTACCAAATATTTGGCGGCATTTCTTTCTGTATCCATTGGCAAGGGATTATATTCCACACCCCAATGAACGGAGAGAATGTTTACTTGGTTTGGTTTTGTTTTTTTAATGAGTCTCTCCGCTGTCCCCACTCGGAAGTAGGCTGCCCCAGGAGATTTGGTTCCCGAAAACAACCTCGTTTCTCCCGTATCCGAAAAAGAAAAAATCCGATACTCCGTATTTTGTTTGGAGACTGTGATCGGAACCAAAGCCTCATCGGTATTTTTCCCAGCTCCTGTATGACGGATACCAAATTCATCTAACAACTCCAAGGTGTCAAACAGCCCGTTTTCTCCGAAGTCCATTGTGTGGTTATTTCCAAGAAACACCCCATCTATCCCCAAATGGCGTAAAACGTTTAAGTCTCTCTTTTCACCAAAAAATACATAAGACTTTCTTTGGTCTGCAGTGGGAGTTTTATGTAAGATAGGAGTTTCTAAATTAAGAAAACGAAAATCAAAGTTTTTCAAATAACTAGAAAAACTGCGAAACGGAAAGTATGGATCCTCACTTCGCATAGAATCCCTAACTCCCCAATTGAACATCACATCTCCACCAAACCATAGTTTAGTGGATTTTGGATATTGGATGGTTTCTCCTGTTTCTGTTCGAAAATGGTAAAGGCTTTGAATGGGTAAATCCAGTTTTGGCTCAACCGATTCGGGAAAGTCTGCCGCAAATAATAAAAATGGCAAAACAAAAACTATGGAATGACCAATTCGAAATCGATTCATTTAGAAACTAAAGTTTGACCTAAAAACGAAACGTATTTGCCTGAGGTTCCGTCATCTGTGATTTTTTTAGTTTGATAAGAATCAGAACATTTTCCTTTTCTGTATCTAAACTAATGACCTTGGTGGTAATTTCTTTTGGAGGATGGATTTGTTCCGGCTTGGTTTTTACAATGGCAATGGCTTTTAACCCACGTTTGGCGCTAGAAAGTTCCAAACGATCCAAGTTTCCATCTTTAAAAAAATATTCGTATTCACCATCTGGTTTGGAAAGAATGATACGAGCGTCCTTTGTATTGAATTTTGCTTTTGGATTTTGGATTTCGGTAATATAAGATCCAGTGAGGTATTCATAAATGACAGGAAAAGGCACTGCAAACTTTTTACCAGTATTTGGGTCTTGGATGAGAATGTCCCCCATCGGTAAAGTTTGGACTTCTTTTGTATTTGTGGGTTTAATTTGAATTTGATTTGGATCCGCAATAAGTTCAGTAAAAATCATTCCAAAAAAACTATCCATCAACTGGATTTTTATTTGTTTTGTGTCTTTCGAAAAAAACACTTTTCCGTCTAAGTGGAGATTGTCTTTTTTAGGAACAAAGGTTTGGATTTGCATACTAAAATCAGATTTAAAACCAGAAAAATCAGTTTGTTTTTCTAAGATTTCTTTGAGTAAAGTTTTCGAATCTTTTTCTTTTGCAGATATGTATTTTTCTTTGTCTCGACCAATAAAATTGGGATCTTCCACTTCCGCCGACTGACAAGAAAAGATAAAAAATAAAACACTAAGAAGGATGGTATTTCCTTTCATTCTGAAATTTCCTTTTGCACTTTTTTAATTTTTGCTGTGAGGTCTTTATTTGGATCTACCTTTCTTTTTGATTCTGACAATTTATAAAACTGCAAAGCATTCACAGGATCTTTTTTTGCCAAATACACATCACCTAAATGTTCATAAATTACTGGATCTTCAAATCCTCTTTCCAAAGCCAAAGAAGTGGCAAAGTTTAAATGAAGTAAGGCACGATTAAAATCTTTTTTTCTGTACATCACCCAACCCAAACTGTCTTGGTAAGCTGGGTTATCTGGTTCCAAAGAAACAGCTTGGTTTAGAAGTTGGTTTGCTTCCTCTGGGTTCATATCTTTTTCAGCATACAAATATCCAAGATAATTCATAGCATTGGATGCATTCGGATTTAAAGCAATTGTGGTTTTTAAGTCGGATTCTGTATCGCTAAATTGTTTTAATTTATCAAATGCTGTGGCACGATAAAAATAATAGTTGTAATTTTTAGAATCTAGTTTGATGGCTTCTGAAAAATCTTTTACACTTTCTTTGTATTTTTCCAACTGGAAATACGCAAGTCCTCTCAGATAATAATGAGTTGGTGTTGGATTTTCTTTTAATGTTTCCGATAAAACCGAAACAGAAAGAGATTCTTTTTTTAAATTGCCTTGGAGATAAAGATAAGCTAAACGAAAACGCAAACGAAAAGTTTTCTCCGTTTCCTTTGTTAATCGTAATGCTTCTTTTGTGGACATCACTGCATGATTCCATTGTCCCAACATTTCTTGGCAGGAAGAAATTTTCTCATAAAACAAAGTTTTTTCTTCGTCAGAATTTTCTTTTAAGTTAATTTCTGATAGTCCCTTACGTAGAATTTTTTCTGCCGTATAATACTGCCTATACTCATAAGCATACTGAGCCGTTTCTGCATTGAGAGTTTGGTAATCGGGATTTTTTTCCTTTTCTGCAAGTTCCAAAAGTGCGATTCGAGGAGAAAGTCTTCCTGGATTTTCTTGGATATAGGTTTTTAATTTGGTTTCTAAGCCTTCATTCGAACCAGAAATGAGTTGATAGAGATAAAAGATGATTCCATCTTTAGGAATTTTTTTCTCTTTTTTTAAAGTTGCAAAATAAATTGGAGCAGTATCACGCGAATCCATAAAATAAATTTCTGCAAGCATATGGGATGCATCAATATCACGAGGATTTTTTTCTCGGATTTGTTCCAAATACATTCGGCAATGTTTAAAATCACCTAACACAAAATATATTTGAGCCAAACGAAATAGAACTTCCATATCATTTTTATAGGCGTTCGTGTATTCGTTATACCGTTTGATGGATATCTTTGGGTAATCGAGTTTATAATTGAGTTCACCTAGTGCTTTTGCGGTTAGGAATTTGTATTTGGAATGTGTATCCCTTCTCTCAATCACAAAGGAAAGAGCCGTATAATACAAAATGGACTGATTCCAGTTTTTTCTTTCAAAATTAATATTACCAAGTAAGTATAAAAAGTCTGGATCATTGGGAAACAAATGGAGAGAAGATTCCAAAACCTCGGAAGCTTTTGCCAACTCTCCCTGACGGATGCGGATCCTTGTTTGTAAAAGAACCAAGTCTTTGGTAACTTCCGGGGATTTACCCGTTGCCAGCTCCGACCATTCCCAAGCCTTTTCCAAATTTCCCAGTTCTAAGTAGTTTAAACTTTGGGTTTCCGCACTGAGGGCACTTGGTTCCTTTCCCACTTCCTTTAGGCAACTGTGGTAAGAATCTAAAAAACCCACAGAGCGCTCAAAAGAAAGTTTGGAATCCTCGGCTTTTCGCCTTTGGGCCGATTGAAATCCGTCCACTTGTTCTCGAAAGGCTCGAGAAAGGAAATAATCAGCCGGGACACCCGGTTCTAACAGAGAACATACTTTCGTTCGTGTCCCAGGTTCTACCGCAAAGAGAGAAAGCGAAAGAAAACAAAAGAAAACAAAGAGGAAGGGACGGTTTGGAGTTTTAATTGCTTGAAACATCAGTAGATTCCGGCAAAGATCGGGAACAGGGACAATCCTTGAACCAAATCTTCCGAGAAAATTTAAAATACATCCTGGCCGTTCTCATCGTGTGGGCAATCACTTTCCCATGGATTCTGAGAAACAAGGACACAATCCTTGCCAAATTCACACTCGCCTACAATTCGTTTTTTGGTTATCCCAATCCCCGAATTGCACACCAACTCATAGCCAAAGGGGATGCTGTCCTTGAGGGACGTAAAGATGGTGGAACAGATATCCTCCAAACCATAAACCAATTTTTCAGTTCCGAAGAAAATACCAAAGGTAGTATTTTGCCTTTGGATTTGGCTCTCATGGAAAAGGCATGTTTGTACTTTCGTAGTAAGGAACATGTGGAGGATCATTTTTTAGAACTGACTTGGCGTGAAAAAGCCAAAGAATGGGGATCCCCTCTTTTCCTTAGAATGGCACCTCAAGGAGAACTCACCCTCGGTCCCAATCCTAAAGATTATTGGAATTCTCATATTGAAGCCGTTTTAACGGCACTTGACTACTACAAACGCGCGTTACGTTTCTCTGGCCCAGAACTGTTAGCTCCCAAAAAAATTGAATCGGTTGCTTGGGCAAGTTGTAGGCCAAGTGAGATCCTACTCGGTTATAAAACCCATATGCTGGAAACAGAAAACTTTGTTCTAAAAAAACTTACTGACTTAGAAAAGGTTCCGAGTGGCCTAAGCGCTGTCCAAAAACGCAGTGTCGTTTTATCTTCCATCAAACGAAGTGACTTTTCGGAAGTATCAGCTAACGACTATTTGGAATCCCTTCTCAGACAAATTTTACTTACTGGGATGAAAAACTTTTCTCCAAGAGAGATGGATGATATTTATGAAAGGATTCTATATTTTGTGGGAGCCGATGAAAGAGAGTATCTAAAGTTTAAATTCAGAAGAGGAGAATTATTTTTCCAACTGGGTCAGGAAGAAGATACTTACTACAAACGTGCGGCCACAGAATTTAAAGAAGCCTCCAATATCCAACTGGCATCGGAAATCGAAGATATCAATTTACCTGCACTTCTTGTTCATGAATTTGAATCAAAAATGAAGGAAGCAGATTCATATCACAAACTTAAAGAAAACTCAAAAAGTTTAAAGATTCTAGATTCCTTAAAACCAAAACTTCGTAATGTCGATGAACGAAGCGTAGGTGGCAAAAAAGACGATATTCTAAAATCGTATCATAATTTAACTAGATCCGTTCTTCGCAAACTGGGTCGCTACGAAGAAGCAGATGAAATCCCCTTTAACGAATGAAATAAAGTATTTTGATTACAATGCCACACACCCTCCAATTGCAGAAATTTTGGAAACTTGTTTGGCAGATTATCTTTCTGGATTTTATAATCCCTCTGGTATCACTCGATTTTCCTTAAAAAACCAAGGAAAAATCGAACAAACACGAAAGTTTTTTGCCAATCTTACTAATGGCCAAGAAAAACAATTTGTTTTTTCTGCAACAGGAACAGAGGCAAATTACCTACTCATCCAAAGTTTACGTGCACTCTACCCAAACTTAGATTCAGTCATTGTTTCTCCATTGGAACATTCTAGTATGTATGCCGCTTTAGAATCTTACGGATTTACGTCAGATCTCATCCATACTGACCATTCGGGAATCATCGATTTACAGGATTTAGAAAAGAAACTAAAGGAAAATCCGAGACCTGTGGTTTGCCTTTATGCGGGAAATGAAACTGGTGTCATCCAACCTGCAGAAGAGATTTCAAAATTAACAAAAAAATACGACCAGCTATTTTATAGTGATTTAATGCAAGGTTTCTGTAAAACCGATGTCCCTTTTTCCGTTTTTGACGGGTATACATTTTCCGGTCACAAAATTGGAGGTGGAATGGGAGCCGCTCTCACTTACCTTCCCAAATCAGACCCCAGCTTTCACCTGTTTGGTGGCGGAAACCAAGAAAATAACCATAGAGCCGGCACGGAAAATATTTTTGCCATAGAATGTTTCAAACAAGTGGCTGAAATCCAAATGAAAGATTTGGAAAAAAAGAACAAAAGACTTAGTGCATTTCAATCTCTCATCGAGGAAAAGTTAGAATCTTTAGGTTGCAAAATCATTGCAAAACTGTCTCCAAGGCTTCCGAACACAACCTTTCTCATTCTTCCCATTCAGGCAGTAGACTTTTTTCTACTCGGGATGGAAGAAAAAGGTATTTTAGTTTCCACAGGTAGTTCTTGTAAGTCCCGAGCCAGAGAAGCCTCTAAGTCACTATTACACATGGGATATTCGGACGAAGAAGCCCTAAGTTGTATCCGCATCTCTACAGGTTATTTCACAACAGAAGAGGATGTAAAAACATTACTCTCAAACATGGAAGATTTAATCCACAAGTTCCAATAACCAAAAACAATGAAACTTAGAATTATAGCCAAATTTTCTAGAGAGAATTTTACTGATGGTGAATGTATTTGGGAAGAAAAACAAGATTACTTTGGCAATGTCGAAAAAACTACAAAATTCTCTGGAAAACACCTTAATGAGTTTCTAACGGACTGGGCCCTTTTTGTAGAAAGAGTTTTATCACAGAAACCGAACCAAGAAGAGTTTTTAGAAAAACTGGGAAAAAAATCAGATAACCTAGAACAAATTGTATTTGGGAAAACTCTCCCCTTTTGGCGTAAACCAGGATTTTTGGATTCCATTCAACTTTTGATAGATCCCGAATTTTCTCCGATTCCTTGGGAAATCCTTCGCACACATAAAGGATTTTTATTCCAAGATTTAGAATACAGCAGAGGGATCAGAATCGATACCATTCAAAAAGACCACAAACAAAAAACAAATACTGCATTACTTGTCTGTAACCCAGTAAAACCTAACTTGGTTGCAACGGTCAAAGCAGAATGTAATACCCTATTTCCTATCTTTGAAAAAAAACTAAACTTAAGAATTCTAACCGAAAACCATTTAACGAGAGTAAGACTTATAGAAGAAATTAGTTCTGCAAAGTATTTGCACTATGCAGGTCATACGGAAAAAAATGGAATCCCGATCGGCCCAAGTGACTTTTTTTATGCGAATGAAATTGCAGAACATTCTTTCACTAATTTAGACCTTGTTTTTTTCAATAGCTGCCATTCCTCTTTTGACTCCATTGAACATTCAGGTATTACAACAGGATTTTTAAAAGCAGGAGTAAAAGAGGTAATCGGCTTTTTATTTCCTGTCGAAACAAACTTAGCTAAAGAAATTGGGATCAAATTTTGGGATACTTACTTAAAAAACAAAAACTCTCGTAAATCTTTGGCAAAAATTAGAAAATCATTATATAATGGTTCTTCTAATGAAATTATCACAGCAATTAGTTTAGTTCATTTTTCAACAAATACACAAAAACCTAAATTCAGACAGATATTAGGTGTAATCTCTGTACTTGCGGCTTTATTTTTTTTCATTGTCTTTTTAGGTGAAAAGAATGAACCTATCAAGCTAGAGAGTATGGAGGATTCTCCCCTCCCTAGGTTTGAATCCAAAAAGAAGAAAAAAGAAACTAACTCCCCGAAAGACGATGTTTCTCTTCAAATTTCTCGCATAAAGAATCCAGAATTTCGTAAGATGACTCAACAGTTTTTAAAAACCGAACATGAATTTTTGGATGATTCACAAAAAAAGGAACTCATCGAATCCATCTTATCCAAAAACATTTCAGAAGAAAAAATGTATTACGAATTCAAAACTAGGAGTGGATATTGAAACGATTCAATAAGTTTTTAATTCTACTTTTAGTGGTGACCTTTCCCCTACTCGCAGAATGGTTCCCTAAATCCAAATCCTTTGATGAAGTTTGGAGTGCTTTTGATTCCAACCAAAACCTAATCAGCCAAGCTTACGGAATTCAAACTAGAGATATAATTAAAACAGAAACGATCCAAGAAGAAGAAGATTTTTTGTACTACTGGAAACTTTGTTCTCAATCAGAAATCAAAGATTTAACCGAAATATTGCGATATATATCTTTTTACGATGCCATCCTTACCGTTAAACACTGTACTGAATTCAATAAAGAAGAGTTATTTCAATTAGAGAAACAAACCAAAAAAAAGATTTTTGATCTCATTGTATTACCGAAACTGGAAATCTTAGAATCGGAAATCACAAACCCAGATTTAATTCCCCTTGTCGCAGAATTACAAAAGGAATGGGAAAAAACAGTTTATATATTCTCCAATTTATACAAAGCACAAGAAGTACTACTACTTGGAAAGGAGAAAGAATACACGTTAGCCATCAATCGAGTTTTGTATTCCGAAATGCCTGAATCTAGAAGGAAAACATTAATTCTAAGACTTTTGCAAGATATGAAACAACAGAACAAAAGTTCTTACCAATTATTTTATTATTCAAAACAAAACCCCTGGGCGGTTTCCAGTTTAAAGGAAGAAAATTCTGAAGCAAAAAAATTCTTTTTATCGTTAGTCGAAGAATGGCAGTTAGATTCTGATTTTTCACAAGAAAACAAACCGTTGTTAAAAGAATTTCAAGTTTGTTTGGAAGAAATCCCAGTGAACCATGAGAAAATTCGCCTACTCGGTTTTTTTGGTTTTTTTAACGATTATGGACGTTTTACTACAAAAAACCAACTTAATTTCTCAAAATCAAACCAAACTCGCGTTCGGTTCATTCGCCAAACTTTATTTCGTTCCCATCATTTCCAAAAAAGAATGGAAAATGTCCTAACTTCTTGTAAAAATTCCGTCCAATCCTTAAAAGATTTATGAGTGAAGACATTCGGAAGTTAATCGACAATTGCCTGCTTGGAAACCGTACCGCTTGGCAAGAGTTGATCCATAAGTTTCACAGGCTCATCATTGGTACTTGTGCACACTATGTTCCCAGAGAAGAAGTCACCGATACTTCACAGCAAGTTTATTTAAAACTCACAGAAAACGACTACCATCTGCTTAGAAAGTTCAAAGGAGACAGTCTCCCCGCATTTATTATCTATTTAAGTGAAATTTCTAAAAATATAAGTATGTCTCAGACAAGATCCATTCGTCGGTATGAGTATCGGGAAGGAATTTCTTTGGATATGAGTATAGACATTTTAGATGAAAGACAAAGCCAAGAAGATGTCTATTTTGCCTTTGAGGAAAAACAAGAGTTTTATGATCTCATCGAGGCTTTGGATGAGATCCATAAAGAAATTCTCATTTTACGTTTGAAGGGATATAAATTCAAAGAAATCGCGGAAATCCTCGATGTTCCCCTAGGGACAGTGCTCGCACGGGCCAATCGAGCCAAAGAAAAGATAAAAAAAATCCTTACAAAGGAAATAAAGCCTTAGCGGGGGGAAATAAATACTATGGAACCAAAAGATCCAAACGAATTTATGAACCGACTCAAATTAAAAGAAGCTCTATACCTCATGTCCCAAGGGGAAGAGGCGGACTCACCAACGGTCGACCGGATCTTAAAAACGGTTCTCCCGGAAGAGAGCCCTACCATCCAAATCTGTTTACAATTCGTAAACGACAAACTCAAGGTTCTATCCAGTGAACTATTGGAGATGAGCCTCTTTTCTCCGGAACTTGCCTTCCGTGGGGAAGGAAACGCAAGTGGTGGTGCCTTTCGTGTGCATCGTCAAGTGGGGGGTCGGGATTTGGACTTTATCTTCCAACCCAGTGCTGAAAAAAACCAGGTTTTCCTTTCGGTTGAGGCATCCGACTGCGACCGTCTCTCTGCCAAGTTATTCTTAGATGGTGCTCCGGTGGAAACCCTACCCAAACTGGGATCCCAGTCCATGTTTGATTCTCCGATTACCTTAGATTCCAGCCCCGAACTTGCAATTTTTGAGTCTGGCAAAGAAATTGGCCGTTATCATTTTATGTTACAATCGTAATTTTTTTGATTCTGATGCAATAAAAAGGAAGTGTGAGGCCATTAATTAGCTGAGAAATGTTCCTACTTCTAGGAACCTACTTTCTTTTCCAAACTAGTTCACACTTCAGAATCCCGACGAAAGTCGGGATTTTTTTTAAGCGTTCACTCGGAAGTAAATGACATCCCCGTCTTGGACAATGTATTCTTTTCCTTCCACTCGGAGTTTGCCCTCTTCTTTGACCTTGGCTGCATCCCCCGTTCTGTCGACATCTTCGTAACTCATGACCTCTGCGCGGATATAACCCTTTTCAAAATCAGAATGGATGACACTGGCAGCAACGGGCCCTGTGCTTCCTTGGTGGGTAGTCCAAGCTCGGACTTCCTCCACACCCGCTGTAAAAAAAGTAATTAATCCAAGAAGTTTGTAAGAGGCACGAATCATTCTCGATAGACCCGATTCTTTTTCGCCAATCTCTTCCAAAAAGGCAATTTGGTCTTCTTTTTCTAAACCAGAAATTTCTTCTTCAAAACGGCCACATAACACAACCACCGGTGCCCCTTCTTTGGAAGCAAAATCGACGATTGTTTTGACAAGGGGATTCTCACTTGTTTTTACATCGGAATCTAAAATATTAGCAACATATAATACTGGTTTTATGGTGATGAGGTTGAATTTTTTAGCAATTTTACCTTCTTCCTCACTGAGTTCTACTGTTGATGCACGGTTTCCTTTTTTTAAAGTATCTAGGATTTTATCCATCACCGATAAAATCTCTGCAGCTTCTTTATTTCCCGTTTTCGCAGTTTTTGCCACACGTTGTTGTTGTTTTTCTAAACTGTCCAAATCGGCAAGGATCAATTCATAATTAATGACTGTGATATCTTCGATGGGATCAACTTTCCCGTGAACATGCGTTATATTTTCATCTTGAAAAGCACGAACCACATGACAGATGGCATCCACTTCACGGATATGAGATAAAAACTGGTTTCCAAGTCCTTCCCCTTGGCTTGCCCCTTTCACAAGGCCCGCAATGTCCACAAACTCAATCATTGTGGGAACGGTTCGTTTTGGTTTATAAACTTCGGCCAAACGATTTAGCCTTTCATCAGGAACTTCTACCACACCGGTATTGGGTTCAATCGTACAAAACGGATAGTTGGCAGCTTGTGCCCCTGCCTTCGTGAGAGCATTAAAAATAGTCGACTTACCGACGTTCGGGAGACCTACAATTCCACAATTCAAAGCCATAGGGATAGGATTTTATCCAGAGACCGTAAGACAAGGAAAATTGCTTTCTTAGTTTTGAAATCCGGTCTCGATATATACGGAAGTTAAATAGAAAATGGAGGAAAGGATGACAACCAAGTAAATGACTGCATAAATTTTTCCAATTTTTTTCCAAGGATAACGATCATACAAATGCAGGTGATTTGAAATATAATCGGGAGTTGGATCTTGTGGTAACAAATCCTCACGGCCTGCCTTTCTCCAAACGAATTGCCTTTCCTCCGAGTTCAATTGAAAGAAGGGAGACAACTCTCCTTCTGTAAATACTGCCAAAAGGATACTTGGAATTTCATAGTATTTAAAAGTGATAATCCCGGAAATACTTGTGAGAATGGCCAAGTAATTGATGACGACAATGAGGGGACTTGCCGTATAACTAGAGCTAAACAATAAGTATAAATAAATGATAAGAAAAACTATGGAAACATACTTTGCGATCTGAGAAAAGATTCTGTATAGTTTTTGTTCTTTGATAAAACTATGAAATAATTCGTTTTTCATTCTATTTAGTTTATAGGGAGAGTGTTTTTCCCACACGATTGGAAAATTCCAAAGGGATCTCCGTTTCCACCCACTGTTTTTTTCCCTGCAAGTCGGTAAAGCACAATCGAAAGGAATGTAAATACATCCTAGTTTCCTTCTTTCCAGATTGGGAATCGGAATAAACTGGATCTCCAAGGATAGGAAAACCCAACTCCTTAAGCATAACGCGAATTTGGTGACGCCTTCCCGTTAAAATTTTTGCCATTCCAAAAGTCAATCCTTCCTCTGGGAAATGACTTAAGATGCGAAATTCTGTAATGGCTTTTTTCCCACCACTTCGTACAATTTGTACTTCTTTATTTCCATCTCGAATAAAACATTCAAACCTCTTCTCTTTCCAATCGGGAATTCCATTACATAAAAAAATATATTCCTTCTCCGCCTCTTTTAATAGAGAATCAATTTCCTTATTTTTGGTTTGCGTTTTTCCAAGGAGGACAATCCCACTGGTTCCCAAATCCAATCGGTTTACAGTACGTAAGTCTTGTAAATGTAAGTAACTTGCAAGAAGTCGAGTAAAGTCTTTTCGATTTGGATCTTTGGTTTCGTGAACAGGAAGTCCTTCTGGTTTTTCAGCGATTAAAAATTCCTCACATTCAAAAAGAATCTTGGTGGTAAACCCACCTTTTAGTCGGATCTGCCTAAGTGGAGACTTCAATCCAAAGACCACTGAGACTGCGAATGTTGATCACACCTGATCGAAATAAAAGATATTGCCCTTTGATCCCCACAAGAGTATCGGTGATGGGAGTTTCTTTTGTGAGTTTGAGGGATTTGATTTTTTCTGGATATGTTTCAATAGGATAATTTATGGTAGTGACTCCACCACTCAGATCCAACCTTTTCCAAACAAGTTTTGTTTTGCTATCCATTGGTGAGTTGAATTCATTTTTTTCTAAATGATTTAAAAATTTATTAGCCTCACGCACCAAATCTATGTCAGGTGGATCACCCGCCACCATCTTTTGCCAAGTAGTTTTATCGGGCAAATACTGACTCAAAAAATGTTCTAATATTCCTGCATCTCTTCTTGACTCCACTTCTAAAATGGGAAGCCCATAGGTTGCCCCCTGGTCCACCCAACGATTGGAGACAGGATTTTCTTTTGTGATTCCCACTTTTAATCCACTGGAGTTTGCAAAATAGACCGTATGTTTTTTAAAACAATTAGTTTTTCCCCATTCGGGTTCCCGGCATGTTCCTTTATGAAAATGGCAGGTTTCTGGCCTTAAAATACAAAGATCGTTTTCTGCTAAAGTAGTAAAACAAGTAAAACAATAACCTTGGCTAAATGACTTCTTTGTTTTTTTACCACAGTGCAAACACCTAATTATATCATTCGTCGATAACGTAATTTTTTTCCCAATCCAAGCCTCCACTGAGCTTGTCGAAGTGGAGGCTTTAGCAGTTAAATCTTTTTTGTCCACCTCATTGTAATTAGCTGTTTCCCAAAAATAAGAAACAGGCGAAATACCTTTGTGCGACATTTTTCTTACATAACCTTGGATGGTTGGCATAGATTAAAATGAATACTCTTTTACTTCTACAGGAAAATATTCGTGATTGACATTTACAAAAAGTAAACCGGTAAGGCTTGGTTCTGACTGGGTCCAATCCCATTTAAAAATAACGAGAGTTTGACGATAGAGATAGTGAGAAATTTGTCCTTTGGGACCGTAAAAAAGTTTGAGTTGGTCTTCTCCCTCACCAAGAAATACCACCTTCCCATTTAGGTTTGGTGATTTTTGTTTGATGAGTTTGATGAAAATCTTTCCACCTGGAAATACATCTTCCGGATCCGAACCTTCTGTTGATTCTCCTTCGTTTACAGTGGACTGCGTAGCCACCTCCATAGTGGTCCCCTCGTAATCTAAATAGTTACATGGAAAGTCACCTGGCATACTCGGAAAATTTTCCGAACAAGGAGTATAGGCAGATTGTTTTTCTTCCCCCTCTCCGTAGGTGACAAGAAGTGTCGAACGAATGGTAGCAAAGGCCACAGATTTCAAAACTTTTGCTGTTTTATTTTTGGGAACAGTTTTTGGTTCTTTCTCAGAAGCCAAAACTGATAATGCAAATAGAAAAGTTAAAAATGTTAATATTATTCGTTTCATCATAACCTCAGTACAACAAATAAGGAGCGATTTTTTTACGTTCCGATTCTTCTTCCGTTATATAAGTTTTATGAAAGTCTAAAAAACTTTTCCCTTCATTAATGGAAGTGCGGAAATGTTCATTCCCCCAAAGTTGGTCTACCCAATGATTTGCCGAACCTTTACTCCATTTAAAATCATTGGGGTAAGTTTCTTTCATAAGCCGAATCAAATCATAAGCTAATTGGATAGGATCATAATCCGGACGAACTAAATTCATCCGAAGCCCAGAACAAATTTTCCCTTTATGGGGACCAAAGGTTGGTTTGAAGTACACTGGCGAAAAATAATAAGATTTGTTTCCAAGATTACCAAGTTTTGTTGCAAGCTCTTCTGGATTTGTCATCCAAGGGGCACCAAAATAAACAAAAGGAGCTTGGGTCCCACGGCCCACAGAAACATTCACACCTTCAAGTAAAACCAAAGAAAGGTAATTTCTAGCTGAGTCCACCATAGGCAAGTTTGGTGAAGGAGTGGTCCAAGGAATTCCTGTATCTTCAAAATACATTCCGCGGCGGTATCCTTCCACTGGAACTACTAAAACATCGACACTCTCTTTTAAATATTCTTTGTTATAGAACCTGGAAGCCTCACCAACTGTCATCCCTGTGATGAGAAGAGAGGGAAACTCACCTGCAAAATTTAAATTCCTTGGATTCATTTTTTCACCCATAGGTGGAAGGTGCATGGCCACATGAATATGATCGAGGACGATCAGTTTGGTTTTAGTATTCTTCATGGCATCCATCAGTCTTTTTAATACACTTAAATATGTATAACAGCGCATCCCTACATCTTGGACATCAAAAACAACATAATCCACTTCTCGGACTAGATCTCTTAATTCAGAATCTTTGATTCGGTAAATATGATACAATGGACGATTGAAGGTAGAATCCATAGTAACAGGTGTTTGGCTAAACTCTTCTTCTAAACCGAGAAAGCCATGTTCGAGGCCAATCAAATGTTCCAGAGTGATTTTATATTTTTCTAAAGAGGTGATGATCTTTTTGGGGTTTGTTCCAATCCCCGAAGGGTTTGTCGCAAGCATCAATTTTTTTCCGGCCATGGTCGGAAGGATTTTTTCATAAAAAATGTCCTGAGAAATTCGCAACTTGGAATCATTCGGATGGACACGAAATTGGGGAACCGTATTCCCGTGGCATGCAAGGACAAGAAAGCAGAGAGAAAACCTAAAAAAGTAATTGGTCATGTAAGTATATGTTTCTATAATATAGCAAATCTTCAAGGAGAAATGTCCTTCATGTTCAACCGACTTCGTTTGGCTCCCTTAACCGGAGTTCTCATCCTAACCATTTTGGCATGTGCCGGATCCAATTCAGCCCAGAAACAACCTACGCTGCCAGACAATGTGGTGACAGCTATGGGTGAGGCACCTATTTACCAAGGAGACTTGGCTCTCGCAAGAAACAAAGCTTTGAAAGATGCCAAACTCAATGCCATCCGCAAACTCGTGGGAGAACAAATTACAGAAAAATCGGGAGTATCCGATGGCCAGTCTCTTGGCTCCAAACTCTACGGGAAAACAGATAGTTTCGTAAAAAAATACGATATCATCAGTGAAGAACAATGGAAATTGGACACCCAAGACATGATTCGTTTGAATGTTCGTTGTGAAGTGGAAGCAACCAAACTTTCTACGGCAGTGGATGCTCTCCTGGATGACGTAGGAAATCCAAGAATTGCAGTGTTAGTCCAAACAGTCGTCAACGGAAAATCTTATCCGATTGGATCGGCAACCAATATCGCAGAAGCAGAACTCATTGAAAAACTCCGAGCCAAAGGTAACAAAGTTGTGGATAGTTCCCAACTCACAGCCCTTCTCAAAAAAAATCCAAGCCTTGCCAAACTTGACCTCACGTCTGTGGAAGAAGGAAGCCCTCTTCTCACACTGGCACAAGATTCTGGAGCCGAAGTTTTGATCATTGCCAAAGTCACCACAACAGACCAAAAACCAGTGGTTTTACCTGGTGGAAAAAAAACTGATTTTTTAAGTTCGGCAGCGACTGGTCCGTACCGCATCATCCAACTCTGGGGAGATGGAAAAATTTTTGGTTCGGGAAGTTTGGAAGGACGTGGTGCTGATATCACCCAAGAAGTTTCGAGAGAACAAGCAGTCAAAGACTGGGCAAACCTTGTGTCCGTCAAAGTGGGAAAACAAATCAAAGATGAATGGTTCAAACTCACAGAACAAAACACGGTGATCTTAAAATTCAAAGGCCTTGGCCTAGAAGACGCAATCAATTTCAAAAATGATTTGATGGAATACACTTCAGTCAAACAAATCAATGATCGTAAAACAGAAATGAATGGATCGGAATGGGAACTGACTTATCCAGGAAAAGAATCTATGTTTGCCGAAGAGTTGATGTATAAAAAAGATTCTAGTTTCCGTTTTTTAAGCAGCAAAACCTTAAACATCAATAGTTCCAAACGTGGTGTTGTGGAAATCGATTTTAAAAACAAATAAAATATCGTTTATTCATTGTTTGGTCCTGCAGAGAGAAATAATAAAATCTCTGTAGGATCTAGTGGTTTAGAAAAATAACGAGCCACTTTCTTTTCACCTATTGCCTTTTCTATTTCCGGAGTCAGATCATATCCAGTCAGGATACAATAAGTAATCTTGGGACGAATCTCTTGTGCTTTTGAAATGAATTCCAATCCATTCATGTGTGGCATTCGCATATCGCTGATTACAAATTTGATATCCTCATTTTTGGACAATACATCCATAGCTTCTTTTCCCGATTGAGCGATCATCACATCAAATTCATTTTTAAAATAGTCACGAAACAAATATAAATTTAGAATTTCATCGTCCACATACAATAGCTTTTGTTTGTGGTTTTGTTCTTTCATACTTGTATTGGAAGTTTGATTCGAAAGGTGGTTCCCTTTCCCCATTCTGATTCCATCTCAATGGAACCATTGTGGTCTTGGATGATCTTATAATCAATGGGTAAACCAAGTCCAACACCTTTCCCTGGGTCTTTGGTAGTAAAAAAGGGATTTCGAATTTTGTTTTGGTGTTCTATTGGAATTCCCACACCTGTATCAGTAATCACAATGATTCCGAAATTTGAATCTCGATACGACTGAACACTTAAGGTTCCATCCTTTCCTTCCATGGCTTGGATGGCATTTGTGAGAATATTTAAAAACACCTGATGGATTTTTCCGGAGTTCCCCTTTACTACCAAGGGTTGCGGAAACATATTTTTTTCTACTTGGATTCGATCCCGAAGAGAATGAGTGAGTACCACCAAACAATTCTCTAAAATATCATGTAAATCAAACCTCTCTTCGGCAGAATCTCCACTGCGAGTAAATTGGTTTAATCCTTTGACAATTTTGGAAGTGCGCTCTACCCCTTCTTTGATTGCGTCTAAAAACATTTTTGTTTTTTCTGATTCCAGAGCCGAACCTTCCAAAATCCCACGGACTCCGAAATATCCACCTAAAATAAAGTTTAAGGGATTATTGATTTCATGGGCAATCCCTGCAGAGAGGAATCCAAGGCTTGCCATCTTCTCAGATTCAATCAGTTGGTTTTGCCTTTCCCGAAGTTCCTCTAATGTTTTTGTTAACTCACTGGTTCTCAATGCCACAAGGGTTTCTAATTCGTGGTTATTTTTTTCCAATCGTGCTTCATATTCGGATCTTTCTAATTCAGCGGCGATCCGTCCGGAAAAAATTTGGAATAAGGTTAGGATTTGGTCTTTGTTTGGAATTTCCGTTTCGAATAATCCTACAATAAGGCCTACCACCTCTTTTTTGGAATTGAGTAAAGGAGAACCAATGTATCCTTCGATTTTCATTTCAATGAGAAGTTGGTCGAGGGGAAAAAACTTTTGAACATCATTTGGATAATAACAAATTGAATTATCAAACACCTGGGCACAGGGTGTATCTTTTAGAGAATAAGCCATATTCTCTGTGATCTCACCTTTTGCGACGAGGGAGATCGTTTTCGATTCATATCTTTCTTTATCAAAAATGGCGATGAAAGTATAATCCGCTTGAATGATGGATGCTAATTTGAGTGTAAGCCTATCTAAAAATTCGTTTCCATAGGTATTGGAAACGGCTTCAATGATGTCTGAAAGAAGCTCACCTTGAATCATAAATTTATTTCTAGTAATTCAAAATTAAATCGTGGGTCAATCGAAATCAAGGTTCCGATTTGTCAGACACGAGAGGAAGAACGGTTTTTTTCACATCAAGCAGTGGCCCTAATTCGTAAATCGATTCATAACCGTAAGCTTTGAGTGAATTGTAAGTGGATAAATTGAGAGAAGCGGCAGGACTTTTGGCAGCAAAGGCGTCCTGGTTTCCTTCAAAATTGTTATTACAGTAAATTAAAATTTTTGTATTTTTCAGAGGAATGATCTCTGCCAAAGATTCTTTAGTGAATTCGGTAAAAGGAAGATTTTTTGCACCTTTTATATGCAAAATATGAAAACGATTTTCGCTTCTTGCATCAAGTATGATAACACCTTCTTCGTTCATCAAATTCAAAAATTGTTCTTCTGTTAGGCGATGAGTTTCCCTTTCTACTTCGGAACGATTGACGATTCTTTTAAATTCTCCGTAGTTAATGAGTTTGTTTTCAATCGGAACCTGTTTTACTTTTTTCTTTTTGGAGGATTCGGAAAAAAGTGGAATTGTAAAAATGATAAGTAAAAGAATTATGTTTTTTTTCATAAAAATCCTCCATAAGAAAACAAAAATTGTATAGGAAGGTTCCGAGAACTCAAACCTTTTTTCGACTTGCCAGGGGAATTAAAGAGATTGTGATGCATGAATGAGCGTACTTAGAGCAATTCTCAAAACAAACAAAGGCGAAATTCGCATTGATTTGTATCCTGACAAAACACCCAATACTGTAGCCAACTTCGTAAACCTTGCCCAAAGGAATTTTTACAATGGACTCAAATTCCACAGGGTCATTGAAGACTTTATGATCCAAGGCGGATGCCCACAAGGAACAGGAACTGGTGGACCAGGTTATAAATTCCGAGATGAGTTTGATTCTAGTTTAAAACACAACAAACCTGGAATTCTTTCTATGGCCAACGCAGGACCTGGAACCAATGGAAGTCAGTTTTTTATTACCCATGTTCCTACTCCATGGCTTGATGGAAAACATTCAGTATTTGGTGCTGTAGTCGATGACACAGACCAACAAGTAGTGAATGCCATTCGACAAGGTGATGTCATCGAAACAATCACGATCGAAGGTGATCCTTCCTCTGTGTTAGCGGTGGCAAAACCCTTTTTGGATGAGTGGAACCAAATTCTCGATTCTAAAAAATAAGAATTGATTCTTCCTTTTGTTTTCAGCAGTCTAAGGATCATGAAGACAAAAGGAAAACCAAAACAGATCTCCCAAATCAAAGCGGCTTCTAGAATGATTTTTTCTATGAAACCAACCAAAGTGAAACCATCTAAAAAACTCTATTCTCGAAAGAAAAAAGAAGATCATTCGGGAATAGGGTTTTTACTTTCTCTCTTTTTCTAAAAGACTCACCTACCTCTCCATTTCACTCCAAGGATCTCTTCCTAGTTCCTCTTCTTTTCCTAAGTCTACAAACATCAACCTTTCTAACTCTGCGTTTCTCTGTTTTGCAAGACTCATATATTGCACCCTGTCAGCTCTCAGTGCAAACAATTCGTGGAAGGTATCATCATCATGTTTTAAAAATAGATTTTTTGCTTTTTCGGCAGTATGTGCTCTTGTTCCTAAAAGTTTTAATACATCCTTTCCCATTTGGACTGCGGTTTCCCTTGTCTCTCGATAGATGTATGTCACTCCCATTTCCTTTAAATTGTAGGCGTCTTCCCTGTCTCCAGCTCTTGCAACAATTTTGATTTGTGGATAATGTTGACTTACGTTTCGAATGAGTTCTGTTTGTTTTTCCGAATTGTCCAATGCGGCCACCAACACCTTAACATGTTCCAAACCTGCCGATTCTAATAACTCCAAACGGGTAGGATCACCAAAATACACCTTAAATCCAAAACGACCTAACATCTCTACACGGTCTGCATCAAAATCCAAAATGGTAATGGGAATTCCGTTAGACCTTAGAAAACGTCCCAACATATTACCGAACCTACCAAATCCACAAATGATTACTGGATTCTCTTGTTTATGAATATTTTGGTTTGATTGCGTTTTTGAGATTTTAGATTCTAAAAGTCCAAAAAAAGTTTTCTCATATAACAAAAGAAGTACGGGAGTGATAGCCATACTTACTGCCACACAAGCCACCAAAATGATAATCGATTCTTCCTTAAAAAGTCCCAAACCTTCCGAATATCCAAACAATACAAATGAGAACTCCCCCACCTGAGAAAGTGCTAAGGAAAAATATAGGTTTTGGTCTAGAGGTATTCGAAAAATAAATCCTAGAAAAAATAAAACCAATGCTTTAATAAAAATGATACCAAAGACAATTCCTAAAATTTTGCTTGGACTATGTATAACTACTGGAAGGTCCATCGAAGCGCCAACACTAAGAAAAAACAAACCAAGCAAAAGTCCCTTAAACGGTTCAATATTACTTTCTAATTCATGACGATATTCGCTGCTAGCAAGGACCACTCCTCCTAAAAAAGTTCCGAGTGCAGCAGACACACCCACAGCCCCCATTAACACCGATATGGCGATTACAAGTAACAAACTTGCCCCTGTAAAAATCTCCCGATTCCCCGACTTGGCAAGTAATCTAAAAAATGGGCTAAGTAAATACTTTCCTACTAAAATAATTCCGATCACTACAGACAAAACTACCAAAGTTTTTGCATAACCAGGTAAATGTTCAATTAGAGAATGTCCTTGCGCGGATGTTGTTACATCAGAATCACTTAACATAGGAAAGATGGCAAGTATAGGAATGACTGCCATATCTTGGAACAAAAGCACAGAAAAGGCTGCCTGTCCAGAAACCGATTTCATCAGTCCTTTTTCTTTCAAAGTTTGTAAAACAATGGCTGTGGAAGATAAAGAAAGAATTAGTCCGAGTGCCAACGATGGTTTCCAATGAAATCCAAATCCAAAAGCAAAACCTGCGGTAATTGCTGTAGTTAGGATGATTTGTAACCCACCGAGACCAAGTAACCAAAACTTTAACCGCCAAAGTAGATCCAACTCAAGCTCTAAACCAATAGCAAATAACATCATTACTACGCCGAATTCGGCAAAGTGCAACATATCTTTACCTTCTGTTCCGACAAATCCGAACACAAATGGCCCAATGACAATTCCTGCAATCAGGTAACCAAGAACAGACCCAAGACCTAATCGATTTGCAATAGGGACAATAATGATAGCACTTGTGAGATAAATTAAAGCTTGAACAAAAAAACCTAGTTCATTCATAATTTCCGCCTAACAATTGATTAATAAAAGTAGAATATCTGCTGGATTCTTTTTGGAGATCTTCCTCGTTTAATTGAAACGTTCCCTGAACCAAAAAAGGATTTAAATAATCCATACCACAAAGTTCTGCTGTTCTGCGAAATGGTAACAAAAACTCCTCTGTAGAATAACCATGAAATCCACCTTTAGAATAAGCATCCTTTGAACCTCCCGTAGTAATGACTTGGATCCACTTTTTTCCCAACAGTTTCTCCCCACCCGGACCGTAAGCCCAACCGTCTTCTAAAACCATATCAATCCACAATTTCATGAGCGGAGGACAACTATACCAATACAGTGGGTGTTGAAAAATAATGATTTGGTGGTTGGATAGTAAATCCTGTTCGGCTTTTACATTGATAAAAAAATTAGGATATTCTTCATATAAATCATGTAAGGTGATATTTTCAGAAAAAGGAAGAGAATCCAAGAGCATCTGGTTGGCTTTCGACTTTTCAAGTACGGGGTGGACTAATAAAATCAAAATTTTAGGCATACGCGTCAAATTCACAAAATCAGAAGATAGGAAAACCTTTTTAAAAAAGTTTTCCATTGACCTAAGAGGTAAATTTCTTTCAGATTTCCGTAGTGATGATTCTAACGATTTTTTTCTCTACTTTCCTTTCAGAAGACCTAACCTGTATTGCCGCCGGACTTCTAGCCAAGGAAGGAAAAATTCATCTTTCTTTGGCCATTTTGGTGACAGGTCTTGGAATTTTTGTAGGAGACTGCCTACTATATTTACTAGGGAATATTGTTAGGCGGGGGTTTCTTCATTTCGATTTTTTTAAAAAAAAACATTCAATCTGGCAGACCAAAGAAATATTTACGGACTGGCGCCATCACTACCGGAAATCAATTTTTCTTTCCAGATTTTTACCTGGGACAAGATTACCACTCTATCTAAGTAGTGGTTTTTTTGGCCTTCCCTTCTTTCCTTTTTTATATACTAGCCTATTTGCTGTCTCACTATGGACCACGATCTTAGTTGGTATCGTTTTTATTTATGGAAATTTAGTAAGCGTATACTGGAAAACAAACAATACAATCCTTTTAACTTTGACAGTAGGCCTTAGTTTTTATCTTCTTTATCAATTCCTTCGATTGGTTATTTTTCAGAAAGAAAGGAAGAATTTTTTCCTTTTTACGTCCAAAATTTTAAAATTGGAATTTTGGCCGGCTTCCCTATTTTATCTTCCTCTTTTGCCCTATCTACTTTTTTTGATTTTACGTTACAGAGGGATTCGTTATATCACAACTGTCAACCCAGGGATTTTAGCTTCAGGAATTGCCGGGGAATCCAAGGCGGAGATTCTAAATTTAATTCCGAAAGAATCAGTATCTAGTTTTTTACTAGTTCCAAGAGAAACCGAAAATTCGATTTCTCTAATCAAAAATTGGATGATAGAAAATAAAATAAAATTTCCCATCATCGCCAAACCAGATAAAGGCGAACGTGGGTTTTTAATCAAAAAAATAAATTCCTTAGAAGAATCTATTTCACTTCTCCAAACATATCCCATCGACTGGCTTTTTCAAGAATATGAAAGAGGGCCGTATGAATTGGGGATTTTTTATTATCGTTTTCCAAAAAACAAACAGGGTCATATCTTTTCTATCACAGATAAAATTTTTCCAAAAATTATAGGTGATGGTTTTTCGGATTTAAAAACATTAATTGCAAACCATCCAAGATATCGTTTTCAAGAATTAACCCACTTAGACCACAACAAACACCAACTAAATCGAATTTTGTCTTTAGGTGAATCCATTTCCATTGGGTCTATAGGAAATCATATCCAAGGTTGTATGTTCCAAGACGGAAACCATTGGCGGACAAGTCAGTTAGAAAAAAAAATCATTCAAATCGGCGATTCAATCCCAGGATTTTATTTTGGAAGGTTTGACATTCGATTTTCCGAGCCAGAAAAATTCAAAGAAGGAAAAGATTTTAAAATCATTGAACTCAATGGTGCCACCAGTGAATCAACCAATCTTTATGATCCAAAATTTTCAATATATAAAAGTTATTCAATTTTATTTGGTCAATGGAAGATTCTTTTCCAAATCGGATATGAAAACTATAAAACAGGTGTAAAGTTATATCCTTACAATAAACTCTATCACTTGGTAAAAAACCATAAAAAGTATAAGGAAAAATTCTCAGACAAATACTCCACAAACTGTTAAAAGATCGTGAACAAGAAAACAACTCTTTCCTTTTTCCTAAAAAAAACTAACCTAAATAATCTTTTAGAAAAGGCACTTTTTTTCTCTCTACATAAAAAAGATAACTAGAAAGTAAAAATACAACGATGGCCAAAAAGAAGAGCAATCCACCATCCCCTTGTACAACGATTCCCAAAAAAACAAAATGTGATAAAATAGCACCTAACATCAAATTTAAACTCAGAAGAGAACCAAGCCATACAAAAGAAGGGATGAGTAAAAACAAAACACAAAATGATTCCAATACAGCAAGCCCGTATCTTCCCCAAGGTTCCATACCTAAAGTGGAAAAGATAAACTTAGATTCATCGGAACCAGAAAATTTAAAAAACAAGGTTTGTGCAATGATAAATGTTGCAACAAACCGGGCCAAATGAAACAAAATGGATTGAATGTTTGGTAATCTCATTTAGAACCTTCCGCTATTAAAATTGATTTGATTTCTGCAAAACTAGTCCAGGGTATAAAATGATTTTCTCCCTTTAGGATTTGAAACCTATGTTTTATATTCAGTTTCGATTTCGTAAAGTATTGTACATTTTCTACAAGGACTAATTGGTCATTTTCTCCATGAATCGATAAAATATTCAAACTACTATTTCCTAAAGTCGTTGTTAGTTGTTCTAAATCAAATTTTAAAGTAAACATTTCTTCATTACTAAAAATCCAAGACTTAGGAAGGAACCATTGAAAAATTTGGATATTTGCTAAATGGTTATACCAATGTAGTTTTTCCAAATTAGGGTCGGAAGGACTCGAAAGTAAAATTGTTTGTATATTCTTAGGAAAGGTTGGAACCTTTGCCATAGACAATACAATGGCAATTGGACCACCATAAGAGTGACCTACAATGATCGCTTTTTCAAAAGAAAAACTTTGTTTGCTTATATAGGTTTCAAAAACCTTTGCCAATACATTCCCTTGTTGGAAAATATTAGGAAAAGATTTTTCGTTTGTGGAATCACCATAACCTAATCGATCAGGGACAAAAATACAAAACTGGTCCTGAAGTTCTTTATTATTCAAATAAGTTATAAAATCCGAAGAGGAACCAGGAGATCCATGCACTAAAACCAAAAGCCTTTTTTTATCCTTACATTTATTAGATAAAAAATGAATTTTGAATTGGTTCCAAGGTAAAGTGACACTTTGAATGGGTTCTTCCCCTTCTAAAGAATCGTTGGAACAAAAGATTAATGCAAAAAAAGGAAGTAGAAATAATACAATTCTCAAGTCCTTCTTTTGTTTTTGATGATTTGTCATTCGTCACTACTTGTAAATAAGGCACCCGATTCATATAAACGTTTAAAAAGTGCGTTTGGCATTTTAGAATTGTTTGGATCCGCGTATTCCGGTAAAAAACCTTTTACTAAATACATTTCAATATCTGCTTTGTTTTTGATAGAGACAAACCCTCTAGGTTCACATTCAAAGTAAAACTTTACCTCTTCAAACACTTGGGAAGAAATATTCACCTCTCCAATTACACCCGAACTTTCCAAACGACTTGCGGTATTGACAGTATCTCCCCAGACATCATAAGCAAATTTATCAGTTCCCACAACTCCCGCAACGAGTGGACCACTGTGAATTCCTAAACGGATCTCCCAAAATTCACGGCCATGCAAAGAACGAATTTCTTTTTGTTCTGCCATATACTGTTGAAACATTAAACCACATAACACTGCATCAACGGAATTTGTTTGGTTTTCTTCCGGTACTCCACCAACTGCCATATAGGCGTCACCAATGGTTTTAATTTTCTCTAACTTGTATTCTTTGCATAAACGATCAAATTCACGAAAAATAGTATCCAATTCGCCTACTAATTCTTCTGCATTCATCTTTTCAGCAATCTTTGTAAAACCTGCCATATCACAAAACAAAACGGATGTAACTTCGTACCTTTTAGGTATAACACGAGCTTCTCTCTTTAATTCTTCCGCAATGGATTCCGGTAGAATATTCAAAAGTAATGTTTCCGATTTTTTTCTTTCTATATTTAAATTTCTACTTAAGATGAAAATCAATATCCCTGTCAATATTTGAACAAATAAGTAATTACCACCCGCATCTAGGTAACGATCCATTTCATTTGCGTAACCAACAATCCAATCTCTATGAAAGTATTCCGCTATATAGAGAGAGGCCGATACACCGATGTAAATCGAATAAACCACCCAGATGTTGTGATTCCGAATGAGTATCAATGCGATTACAAGAGATGGAATCAAATAATAATGGTTACCTCCGACGGAACCACCGTTAAAGAACCACATGGATGCAAGATAAAATAGGATTGTTAAATTGAATGGCCAATACAATGAAAAATAGATACTTTTGACTCGACTTAAGTAGTACATGGCAAGCATTAGGAGTCCAGAACCAACATTCAGTGAGATGAGAATTTGGTAGTTTTCTAAATAAAGAACACCAAATACACCTAGTAAGTTCAATAACCCATTGATTAGAGATACTGTATTAAACAGTCTATGTTCGAGAGAGTGTTTTTTAGGATCTCCGAGAAAGAGGTATATCCATTTCATTGTAATTGCCAAGTATCCCCTTGGAAACTAACCGGATTCAACCATTTTTCTACCTAAGAAAGGAGGTGAATTGAGTTTCGGAAGAGTTCCAAAAGGAAAAGAAACACCAAAACGAAAAGTAATATAGCATTCATAAAAATCTGATCATTAAACCACAACAAAACAAGTGTTTGTCTTGCAAGAAACAAAGGTTCGGTGCATTTGGTTGATTTGTATATCAAATGCCATTCGAATTTATACGGCAATGTTCTTTTTTCTATTTAACTTTAGTCAATGTATAACGACAGAGAATTACAAATTGTCAGAGATTTTACCTGCCTATTCGAAATTTGAAGGAAAAAAAATAGATCCCTTAGTGGATAAACCTATAGGAAAACCTTCAAGTCAGTTACCTAAATACGATGCCTATTTGGAAAATTCGAAAAGAATCATCGTAAAACTCCGCCTTGCTTCCCGGTTTTTTAAAACTAACCACGAAAAACTAGAACTAAGCCTAGTAGATAATGCGTTTCTTTATAAGGAGTTTGCAACGGACCTTCCGAATCTAAAAACCGAAATCGATATATTGGTGGAACAAGGTAAAAAATTATCGATGGAAGCAAAAGACGATTTTGTTGGTCCCAAAGCCATACGTCTTCCCCATTTACTTTCCGATTTAAGTTCTACCGTCAATGACTTGGGTGGACTGAGTGGAGAGCTAACCAACCTTTTGAATCATTTAAAATCCTCAGATTCTACCGAATTTGCAAATTTAGAAAATGACAATACGACAGAAAAAATTCCTTCTTTGGATGGAAACAATTCCAAACAATCGATGGTAAATTCGAAAGAATATAAATCCCAAAAACTCATATCAAAAAATATAAATGAGAAAGGTTCGGACAACTTAATTCCGGAATATTCTAATAGTCAAATGACCGAAAATCGAATTTTACCTGGAATTGAAAAACTAACCACCTTTCAAAACTATCTTTCTTCTAGGAAAAAAAATTGAACTTAAATATCAAACTTTACTTCTCTTTACTATTATTTTTGATCATAACTCTCTCTATCTTTCCTGAAACTGTAATTTTAAAATCAGGAAAATCATTCAAAGGTAGTGTCATCGATCAAAATATAGATTATTTAAAACTTAAGGATAAGGAAGGAAATGTTTTACAATTTCAAAGGAATGATATCCACAAAGTAACCTATAGAGATTTGGACGAAAAAGAAGTTAATAAAATTGTTGATGTCGCAAACCAAAAATCAGAATCCTCGGCTAATGCAAGTGATGAATTAAATGATGATTTAATCACCGGATTGATGGAACAAAATAAACAAATTATTGCTCTTTCAAACGAAGTGGTAAGTTTAAGCCGAGAACTCGAAAAACAAAATCAAAGAATTGAAACGATTGAAAAAACTTTCAAAGTGGCTCCTAAAAGAATCCGTTGGGGAGTTGTAGCAAGGTCTGCCATTTTACCAGGATTAGGGCAATACCATTGGGATGAACCTATTTGGGGGTCTGTCTACTTAACCACTTTTTTAGGTGCATTAGTACATTATAATAATTCATTAAATAACTTCCAAAAAGCAAAATCGGATTATCAAAATGATTTCCGTTCACTAATGATTTTAAACACTGGTAATGCCGGCATTGTTTTTAATTTTCTTGATAAAAACAATTTATCATCGGAATATAAAAAAACTGCAAAATCACTTAACACAGCAGCTGATGTTTTAGTCGGAGTATTTCTGATTAATTTAATTGATTCCTTGTTATACCGGGCAGATAAAGATCCGGTTCTTACCTCAGATGGTAAAAAAACTGGATTAAATTTGAAAGCGGAAGTTTACCAAATGGATCCATTTGCATTGTCTTCTAAACCACAAAACATCTCATCAGGAAATGTAGAATATAAAATTGGCTATACATGGGTATTTTAAAATGAAATTTCTTAACTCTATTTTCAAACATAAACTTACATTCAGTTTTTATTTAGTCTGTATGCTTTTTTCGCAGAACTGCAGAGTTGATGAAAAACCAAATGGAAGTTTACTCGACCAAGGGACTCCAGAAGGTTTTTTTATCACCAGTGCCTTATTTGAAATAATAAGAAAAGGACCTACGAGAAGTTGGACCAGTTTTTCCACACCCTTTACAAGCACCAATCCGTCGGATTTACTTTCACTTGATCGAAAAAACCAAACAACCTATGCACTCTATGTTAATTCCTTTAACAATACTTCCATTGTTTATTCAAGCAACGATGGAACCAATTTCTCACAGTTAGGTGTAACGGTAAATACAGCAAACACCAATGTTTTTTCAGTATTTAACACAAGAATACAATTGTCTGACAACTACTCCAACAATTCTGGTGGTATATGGAATTCTAATACCACGATCAGTGGATTTTGTATGGTGAAAGATTCAGATACAAGTGCCTATGTTTTGGGAAATGGGTTCGTAAACAAAACAGTCGATGAAGGTGCAAATTTTACCTTAGTTACAGGTAGCCCTGGTTTTCCTTCTAGGTCCTCTGGACTCTGTACTTATAAAAATGGAAAGATCTTCTTATTCGGTGGTCAAAGTTCCGATTCGAATTTTTTTGATCTTTGGGAATCTACTGACGGTAACAACTGGACTCAAATTTCGTCTGCGGTGAAACCGGAAGGAAACAGTGGTTTTAATCGCCCCTGTGACTATTTTAGTAACGCAAAAATCATGGGATTTGCCTACTCAGAAGAAACAGAATACAAATACCACGTGATAGGAAATAACTTAGCCCTCTTACAAAGTAAAGATGGAAAAAGTTGGCAGTGTACTAACCCAAGTTATAATGCTTATTATTCGGGAACTAATACAATTTCCAATAGAGCTGTCCTAGTAGGTAAAAGATTGTTTATATATGGAACATCTAGTTATAATTCTCAAAATGCCTATACTGATTTAGAATGAAATTTATAGAAAAAAGTAATTCACTTGGATTTGCAGGTGAATCACTTTCTTTATCAGAAGACCTCTCCTACTTTTGTTTCAGCCAAGAGAGATCTAAAATAAAAAACTAAAAACCGATAGGATTCACTTCCTCTAATTTACACTCGTTTCCTTGTAGGGCAGCGATACTGTTACCATCAATTCCAGAAGAAATGACAGACATAGGTTTATTACAATACGAAACCTCTTTCAAATTATCGAAAGTAGAACTTAATGTGGCAGTTTGAAGCAAAGAAATATTTGTTAGACCTTCTTTACATTTATCTAAAGATTCCTTTGTATAATATTTATCATCCTCAATACCAGAAACTGAATTTAATATTTCAGGTGCTAGTGCTAAAGACAAAAATGAATTAGTACTAGAGGAGGGAATACTAGTGGCAGTTGCTGACGGTTGGATTCTGATATAGGCTGCAGTAGTACATTTGACCGCAAGACAATTGGATGCAGAAATTGTCGTAGTAGCTGTCGTTAAAGTCTGGACTGCAGAAATCACACCTGCACAAGCACCCGCACTTGACACATAAGTACAAGAGGCAGTAGAACTCGTATTTGCAGTCTGCAACACTTTAACTATGTAAGCAGAACTTGATGCAGAGGCATTCGATCTAAAATATAATGTACCACCCGCTTTGGCATCTAAATCAACATATTTATTAGCTGCAGGCAAAGTAAAATTTGCTGCAGTTGAATCACTTGCAGAACCTAAATTGGCATTTGATTCGGTAGGACATATAAAATTTGTGTTGGAACTGGATGAACTTGCCGTGGAAAGAAGGAGAGGAAAGGATAATAATCCTAAATTGCTATTTAAATCCTTAATTTGTTTTTTTGCATCTTTTCCTTTTACTCCTGAAGGGGAATAAATATTGGAACAATGAACGGAAAATAGAACCATTATTAGAAACAGTATTTTTTTCATATAACCTTTGCTTATTGATAACACAAACTATGAATTTGCGAATACATTTTTTGTCAATTAATTCTTGTTAAATTACACTTCAAACTTACATCAGAATGGAATATTAAAGTTTTTAATGAGAGGGAAAAGAAAAAAGCCCCTTCCCGAAGTTTTCTTCGAAAAGAGGCAACCGTCTTAAGGCAACTCTTGCCTTACTACAACTTAAGCGTTATTCAAAAGTCGTAATACAGAATTTGGCCGAAGACTGGCTTGCGCTAACATTGCCGTACCGCTTTGCACGAGAATTTGTTTCGTCGTGAGCGCTACCATTTCTTCCGCCATATCTGCGTCCCTAATCCTTGATTCGGATGCTTGCATATTTTCGTATGCACCCATGAGGCCTTTAGCAGTACTTTCGAGCCTATTTTGATAAGCTCCCATATCTGCTCTCTGCTTCATGATCTTGTTCAAGGCGAAGTCCGCTTTAGCAATCGCTTCATCTGCTTTTCCAGGTGTAGAGAGTGCAATTTTATTTGCCCCTTCTGACATCTTTAGAGCTTTCGAAGTCATAGTTCCAATGTAGAAACGCTCTCTTTGCTTTGCGTTTGCTCCCATGTGAAACCACATCGATGCCTTCGTTGACTTTCGAGCGAAGTCTCCTTCAAACAGTTTCATTTTATTGAACTCTGCTTGGGAAGCAATTCGATCGATCTCATCCACCAGCGCAGATACTTCTACCTGCACGAGCTGCCTGTCCTCCGGTGTGTAGATTCCGTTCGAAGTCTGGATCGCTAGGGTGCGGATTCGTTGGATGATTTCAGCCGACTGGTCAAGGTAACCCTCTGCAGTCTGGATGAAACTCAGTCCATCTTCCGTATTCCTTTCGGCCTGACGTAAACCACGAATTTGTGTTCGTAGTTTTTCCGAAACAGCAAGACCAGAAGCATCATCACCGGCAAGGTTAATCCTTTGCCCAGTGGAGAGGTTCCTCATGGTCTTATCTACATCCCATTGTGTAAACTTGAGAGCACGATGTGATTGGATCGCACTCATGTTGTGATTGATAATCATTGGCCTACACTCCTTTGTGTATTACCAAGAACGATATATATTGCGTTCTTAGCCGGACAATCCCTGTCCGGTGTCAAGGATGAGCTTTCATTTTGCCACCTGGCAGGGGAAAGCCGGCTGATTATCTAATTACAACTCGTCAGTTACACTAACCACTCACTCCGTTAACTAATGTTAACGTAGAAGTGAAAGAACTCCTTGTGGACGAACATTCGCCTGAGCTAACATAGCAGTTCCAGATTGAACTAAAATCTGGTTCTTTGTGAAAGCCACAGTTTCTTCTGCCATATCCGCATCACGGATCCTAGACTCGGAGGCTTGGGTATTCTCATAAGCGTTCATGAGCCCTTTTGCAGCATGCTCAAGACGATTAAAGTAAGCACCTAAGTTTGCTCTTTGTTTGCTAATGCGAGTTAACGCAGCATCCAAAGTTCCGATCGCATCGTTTGACTTGTCAGCTGTGGACAAAGACAAGAGATCTCCACTTTGACCTTTAAGATTAAGTGCACGTGCAGTCATTGTTGCAATGAACACTCTTTCTCTTTGGTGTTGGTTGGGTCCGATATGAAACCACATAGAGGTTGCTCTAGATCCACGAGCAAAATCACCTTGAAGCAAATTCATTTTATTGAATTCAGCTTGAGAAGCTATTCTGTCTACTTCGTCAATAAGTTGTGAAACTTCGACTTGGATCATTTGTCTGTCTTCGTCAGTATAAATACCGTTAGACGACTGAATTGCAAGAGTTCGAATTCTTTGAATGATATCATTCGATTCTTGCAAATAACCTTCCGTTGTTTGGATAAGGCTCATACCGTCTTCGGTATTTCTCTCTGCTTGTCTAAGACCATTCACTTGCGTTCTCATTTTTTCCGAAACGGCTAGGCCTGATGCATCATCACCTGCTCGGTTGATTCGCATACCAGAGGATAGTTTCTCCATATTTTTGGAGACTTCCTCGTTTTGGAACTTGAGGACGCGATGTGAGTTGATCGCGGCTAAATTGTGGTTTATGATCATTGGTTTCCTCCTTGAAACTTGATCTGGCAAAAGAGAGAATCCCTTCTCTCTTTGGTTTTTTTGTGTCTGGCTTTCAGGCCCCTATGGTGCCTAAAATCTCTATTTGTTCCCTTTGTATGTCGGTGATCGGACAGGAGAAATTAATTCGAAGATTTGGAGGTGTTTTTGCGTTTTATTGGATTATTTTGGCGATTTTTATGAGTTTTTGGTGACTTTAGCGTTTTATTTTTTTTAAAAAAAAGTTCTAATTTCCCCCATACGATGATCGGCAATTCCCCATTTTCCATAAGCAAATTTTGAAAAAGGGGGAAATCTATAGGAATATCCCTGATTTACGAGTTAATAGAGGGGCCTCTTTCCGGAAAGAAAAGGCCCTATTGAGTCTATTAAGGTCGGCTCACTTGCGAAGACAAGGATTCCCAGTGGTAAACAGGACTTGCTTCTCCAGAAAAATGGTGTTCGATTGATTTTATGTTTTTAAAGTTTTCAAAGAGGCTTGCATTTAACGCACGTATGGTGGATTCCATTGCTAGAATTTTACGTTTGTTAGTGACTTCTTCTGGTTCTTTGGGACCAGTTTCCGTACCACCTGAATAATAGGTGATAGTGTCCACTGGTGCGTTCGGATTTTCCTCTTCTGAATCGCTAGTTTCCTCAGATTTTGTGCGAGGGAGTCTATATTTCTCCATTACGTCTTGTAGAATTTGTACATTCCAATCAATCACAAGTTTCGAATCTTTTTCCAAAAACCAGGACTGCTTTAGAGCATATCGAATGTCCAAAAGTTTTTTAGGAGAAAAAAGTTTTCCATCTTTTGCCAAAGCTTCCACTGAATCAAAGTAAGGTGGTGAACCCACTTCACCTACGATTTGATAGATAAAATCCCCTGTTTCTTCCTGTTTTAAAACTTTTCTGTGGATGGGGATTTGTTCCCCTTCTCCATTGGATATGTAAATCACAATAGGTTCTCTATGGTCAAGGGAGGGATAAGAATAGAGTTGGAAAGGAACAAGTAACCTGAATGGATTTTGTTCTGCTAAAATAAAAAAACTAAAAAAGATCAGAAGAGAAAACCAAGAGGCAAACAAAAAAATAAAATCTCGAGTGAGTTTCGTTTCCCCCGTTCCGATTTTGTAAAATCGAATGACGAGTATTTTTACCGTTTGGCTTAGCGAAAGTAGATAATCCTTAATCTTTTGAAGATGCGTATTCATGAATTCCTTTGATGACACTGCGTGCAATTTTCTTTTGGTAGGTTTTATCCCGTAATTTCCTACTCTCTTCAGGGTTTGTCAGATACCCCATTTCCACAAGTACCGCAGGCATAAGGCTTCCTCGCAAGACGGAAAAATCTGCCTTTTTCACACCTCGGGACGGAATCTCTGGGCTTAAGGCCCTTTCATATTGTTCTGCAACGGCAGTTGCCAATTTCTTTGACCGCCTTTGGGTGACACTAGACAACATCTGGGATTGGATCTGGGAGACAACTGGGTTCTTATGTTTACCCACATACCGATTTTCCAATAGGGCCGTTTCACGGGCCGCTTCGGTACTTGGACTTTGGGAAAGATAATAGACTTCAAATCCAGCTGCCTTATCCGAAAGGGAGGCATTACAATGGAAACTGATAAAAACCACATCCCTTGTATCTTGCAAAACTTGATTGGCAAGCTTCGAACGATCTTCGAGCTCCACAAAACTATCATTTTTACGAACCATCTGCACCCGAATTTCTGGGTAATATTTTCGTAAGTACAAATAAGTGTAACGGGCTACACCAAGGCTTACATCCTTTTCAAAGTATCCTGTAGGATCCGAAGTGCCCGGGTCTTTTCCTCCGTGTCCTGCATCAATCACAATGGCTTTTACATTTAGGTTTCGTTTGGGGACTGGTTCTTTGGGGATAAGAACCCAAAGTTCCGTTTCTTTGAATTGGTAACGAACATCATAGGAGATTAAGTTCAGTAAAACGGCTTCCACTAGATCCAAAGGAAGAAACACATCGTCTTCTTTTTTCAAAATGGCTTTCGGGATTTTGTAAATTTTTCCATCCAGAGTATAAAAACTGGACCCTAGTCGAAATTGTAAATTGCCTTGGGGAGTGTAAATCGAACCAACTCTTGTGAATTTTTTTAGTTTGGTGGAGAGTTCTGGCAGAATCGATTTTAAATCTGAAAATGCCACGTAGTTTCCTTTCCCATAGAGCGGAAGTTTGGCGACCTCAGCTCCTAGGAAACTCGGGAAAATACAAAAACAAAAGAGAACTAATCTTTTTTGAAGATAGAAAGAATTCGCTGCCAAATCGATTGTTTCTGTTTTTTAGATTTTTTCACTTCGTTGATATCGAAGAGATTTCTTCTTGGATCATTCTTTTGGTAAGATTTCCCTGACTGGTTTTTCTTATGTTGGCCTTTGCCTTTTCCATCCTTAGGATGATGGCCATGTTTGAATTCATGGTGGGTCATTTTGGCCGGGTGTTTATGATCACCTTCTCCCTCATGTTGGTGCGGGTGTGACATCTTTGCTGGCGGGTGGTGTTTTTCCCCTTTTCCTTTCCCACGTCCACGGTCTCCCGAACGGTTCCCGTTTCTGTCACCTGACCTGTGTTCTCCGCCTCTCTGCTCTCCCCCATGTCTTGGTTTTCCACCACGACCGCCGCGTTCTCCCCTTTCCCGGTCTTGGTATTTTTTTTCACCAGGAATGGATTCATCGGCAAATACAGGAGTGAACTCTCCCTTCGGAAATTCCAAATACTCTTCCCGGATTTCTCCCATGGGAATTTTGGAATTTAGGTAACGTTCAATTCGTTCGAGTTCGGTATAATCTGTTTCAGAACAAAATCCAATCGACATTCCCTTTCTTCCCGCACGGGCAGTACGTCCAATACGATGCACATAGTTTTCTGCATCTTGTGGTAGATCATAATTATAAACCACATCGATATTTTCGATATCGATCCCGCGAGAAGCAACATCAGTGGCAATCAGGTATTTGTATTTTCCCGCTTTGAAATCACGTAACAAACGAATCCGTTTTTTTTGGTCGAGTTCCGAAGAAAGTCCTGTTGCCGTAATTCCAAACTTTCTAAGTACAGAAACAATCTTTGGGATGTTCATTTTGTAGTTAGTAAAAATGATGCCCAGGCCTTCGATCTCATTATGCAAAAGTGAATTCACAAGGTAAGGGAGTTTTTCTTCCCTTCCTAAATGGAGTAAGTTTTGGTCGATTCTTTCGGTGATGACTTTTTCTGGATTGATATGGACTTCAATTGGATCGTTCAAATACTTACTCGCAAGACGAACCACTTCGTAGCTGAGAGTTGCACTAAAAAGAAGAGACTGTTTTCTGTTTTTACATTTGTGAAAGATGTATTTGAGATCTTGGACAAATCCCATATCGAACATTCTGTCCGCTTCATCCAAAATCACCACTTTGATATTTTCCAAAGAGAGGCCGTGATTTTTGACAAAGTCAATGAGTCGTCCAGGAGTTGCGACAATCAGACAAGCCTTATTTCCTAACGCCTGTTCTTGGGACTTATAATCGGTTCCCCCGATGATGGTAGCCACTCCGAGGTCCGTGAACTCTAAAAGTTTTTTTGCTTCTTCGGCAATTTGGATGGTGAGTTCTCTTGTAGGTGCAAGGACTAGGGCATAAGGGAGAGCCTCCTCTTCTTCGGCAGATAAAAGCCTGTGGAGAGTGGGCAGTAAAAAAGCCATAGTCTTTCCAGTACCTGTTTGTGCAAGGCCTGTGAGGTCGTTTCCTTCCATCGCGAATGGAATGGACTTGGCTTGGATGGGGGTGAGTTCTGTGTAGCCGATTTTATCTAGGGCTTTAGAGAGTGACTCGTGAAAGGGTAATTCGTTAAATTTCATAATGGATTTCAGTGTTTTAATTTTCTGGCGATTAGTTCGATGGTATCACCATAGGCAAATTGGTTTGCATAGAGGCGATACAGCCATTCGGGGAGTTTGCCTCTAGGCCCTAAATCCCGGTAGGAGTGATACGACATAGGTCTTACATAGTTCACCTCGAAGCCAAGGATTGACAAGAGTTTTTTCAAAGAGTGAACAGAGTAGTCAAAAAAGTGGTCAGTTGGATGGGTTAAAAACCATTCCTTGGGATTGGTTTGGAAACTGGGGCCAAAACTGGAAGGAACCGCTAAATACAAATGCCCACCGGGCAAAATCCAATCCCCTAGCCTTTTCCAAATCCCTTCAATGTCTTCAATATGTTCGATGACAAAAAAGGCAGCAATGACATCAAAAGAATGTTTCCATAAAAGACTATCCACTGACAAAACAGAAGTTTGGTCTACATCGAGGCCCAGTGTGGATTTAGAATATTCCACTTCTTTCGGAGAAAGTTCGAGACCCCGTGTGTGGTAACCGGCAGTCCTTGCTTCATCCAAAAAAAAACCAGCAGCCGATCCAATTTCCAAAAGAGAACTTCCTTTTGGTTTTGCCCCCACCGATTCTAAATTGTGGAGCCTCCGTTTTGCCATACCCCGTAAGTTTGGTTCATCATCATAATAAGATTTTTTGTATTGGGACTTATACTCTTCCATAAAGTAACTGTCCCCATACTCTCTCTGTTTTGCAGGAAGATACCGAAGAACACCTGTAAGTCTGCATTCTTCATAATACTCAGGGAATTTTTTATGGGGTGAAAATTCGAATAAACTCAAAAATAAGTTCTCTTTTTGGATTCGAGAGATTTTTCATACTGAGCCCGAGCTGCCCTTTTGTTTTCATAAGCTTCCGTAAGGCTTGGGTTTAAGTCAATGGCTGTTTGGAAACTAGAAAGTGCTCTTTTAAATTCCCCATTTTTAAAATAACAAACTCCCAAATAATTATGTGCTTTGGAAGAAATGGTAGGTGTCACATCAGAGCGAGTAATGACCGTTAGTTCTTCAATCGCTTTTTCACGATCCACAAGGGAACCGGAATCAATTAAAATTTTAGAAAGAACTAACCTTGATTCCATATCTTCAGGATCGATGTGGCTTGCACGAAATGCTTCTTCTTTGGCCTTTTTAGAAAGCCCAGAGTTCCCGCTACTTGCATAATTCAGTGCCAGTTTTCTGTGAGCGAGTTTGATTTCTTTTGGGTCTTTGGAATTTTCCAAAACATAAACGAGCATCTTTTCTGCGGCCGGAAAGTTTTTGGTTTGGATGTATACGTCTGCCAGTTTCAGTCTTGCTTCATACAGTTCCGGTTTCCAAGCAATAGCTTCTTCATATTCGGCGATTGCTTCTGAATAAAATCTATTTTCTAAATAATAATCGGCAATGGCAAGTCGTGGTGGCACATGGTTCGGATCTAGGGCTTGTGACTTACGAAGGGACTCAATGGCCATTGTAGGTTTTCCGGCATGCAAATAAGTTAGGCCCAAATTGTAATATGCCGATTGGTTTTTCGGATTTAAGGAAAGTGCCCCTTCAAAAGCGGTGATACTTTCCGAATACCGTTCCATCTCATCCAAAATGATTCCAAGGTTTACATAAGCGGTTTCCGAATACGTATCTCCTGGCGTGAGGCGAATGATCCTGCGAAACAAACTTTCAGCTTCGACAAGTTCCCCTTTTTTATAATAGAGTTCCGACAAAGCAAAAAGAGAATCCACATCACTGGGTTTCAGTAACAAAGCTTTTTTTAAGGCAGTAATGGCCATATTGGTTTGGCCCATGGATAAAAAGGCATCAGCAATATAACGATAAACTTCGGGTTCGTTGGCATTGGAATCGAGGGCTTTTTGAAAGTACTTGGCCGCTTCTTCTGGCACCTTCTTTTTCAAATACACCAAACCTAAGTTATAGTAAGATTTGGCATCGTTTGTTTTCAAACGAATCACTTCTCTGAAATAAAACTCAGCCCTATCATAATCTTCTCTTTGGTAGAAGATGGTACCAAGATGGCCATAAGACAAAACGGCTGTTTGGGAATTAGGTGCCGTCTGTATTACTTTTTGGAATTCGGCAATGGCTTCTGCAATATTTCCTTGTTTCAAATAACTTATGGCTAAGTTGTATGTAAGGGTGACATCTGTGGGTGCCAAAGACTGCCCTTCTTTGTAGGCTTCGATGGCACTGGCCGGATCTCCAATCTCTTGGAATAAATTTCCTTGGAGGAGTGCCACACGGTAATCGTTCGGAGCAATTTCTTTGGCCCTTTCTGCGGCCCGTCTTGCTTCTTCAAATTTTCCCGCATGTTTGAATGCGAGAGATAAATTATAAAATGCAAAATAGTTTTTGGAATCGTATTGGATGGCTTTTTCCAATCGTTCGATCGCATTGATATAACGACCAGCTTCATCATACATCACCCCAAGAACGGTGAGGGCAATGGATTTGTCTTCGTCTGAGCCTGGTGAATTTAAAAACTCCTCACAAACATTTCCAACGCGGTTCACATAACGGTTGTGATAGGCATTGAGACAGGCCGCGAGTTTCGGATTTACGGAATCATCTGGAAGGTAAGGTTTATCCACAAGAAGGTTTAGGGCCTTTTTATCTGTGGGAAGGTTCTTTAAGGCTTTTGCGATCTCTTCTGGATTCTTTTTTTTCTCCAGATACCACCAATACCCGGCGGATAAAAATCCAAGAACGAGGGCAACTAGGAAGGACCAAAATAAAAAGGATAAAACAGGACGACGGGCCGTAGTTTCTGATTCGTAAGTGGTTTCTTTTTCACGACCCAGGTTCCGTAAGTATGGATCTTCCTGGTAATAACTTGGCTGTGAGGATTGTTCCTCTATACGAAACCGGTTTTTTTGGATGGGATCCATTCTATCTCTTACTGGGGTTTGTTCGCTACGATCTCCTTCTTATAGAAGGCATCAAGTAATCCGTTGATAAACTGTGCCGATTCGTCCGTTTCAAATTCTTTTGTGAGTTCCACCGCTTCGTTGATGACAACGGGGGCTGCAAGGAAAGGTTCCTTTTGCAAACTAAGAATTGATAAACGTAAAATACAGCGGTTGACCACGGAAATACGCGAAAGTTCCCAATTCTCCGAATACTTCTTGATTAGAGTATCGATCGCTTTTCGATTTTCGACCACTCCTTTCACAAGAAAGACAGCATAATCCTTTTCTTCACGAGTGATTTTTTTGTCATACCAATCGAATTTCATAGCCCGATCCGGATCGGTTCCGACCAGGTCAATTTGGTAGAGGCACATTAAGGCGAGACTTCGCCCGCGGTGTCTAGAACTCATCCGATCTCTTTGAAAAGATTTGCCATTTCGATGGCTGTGGTGGCTGCCTCGTATCCTTTGTTTCCTGCTTTGGTACCGGCTCTTTCGATCGCTTGTTCAATGGATTCTGTAGTGATGACTCCAAAAATCACAGGAACGGATCCGTCTGCCACTGACCCTACTTTGGCGGCTTCCCCAGAAACCAAATCATAATGAGAAGTGGCACCACGAATTACTGCCCCCAGGCATACGATGGCAGAGAATTGGTATTTTTTGGATGATAAAACTCGTTTTACGGTTTGTGGAAGTTCGAAGGCACCGGGAACATAGATGACAGTGACATCGGAATCTGCGATTCCATGTTGTCTATAGGCATCTTTGGCTCCTTTGAGTAGAGACTCGGTGATAAATTCATTGAACTTTGAAACGATGACACAATGTTTTTGTCCGTTTCCGATGCGTGTGCCTTCCAGTGTAGCTGTCATGTATCCAAAATCCTAAGGGGGTGTTATTTCGCAAGACGAATGACAAGGGTAATCTTTCCGTCTGGATTTTCTACTACTTCAAACCCGTCTCGTTCGAGAGCTTTTTTGGCTCGGTAGATTGCCAGATTCACCACATTGGTTTTGTCATCGTTCGGTTTTTGTGGTTCTTGGTGCATTTGGCCCCCCTATCCTTTTTAAGTTCGGAAGCCAAACCACCCAATCTTAAATGCCAATGACTTTACAAGGTAGAATTGTTTTCCTCTTATGTCATATAGGAAGAAAATGAAGAAAAAGAAATCTGTAAAGAAGGTCAAAAAAAGAAAACCGGTAGTCTATACCGAGAGTGACTTTATTGTAAAACCTTCCTCTATTCCTAATATTGGAATGGGACTATTCACCAAACAAACATTATACAAGGGTGATACTGTAGGTTATTACATGGGTAAAATCATTACCGATGAACAAGCGGAATCAAACAAATACGTAGACTCAAAATACCTACTTTGGATCTGTAAAGACTGGTGGATTTATGGGGAAGGAAAGGAATCGAATTACACCCGTTACATCAACCATTCTTCAAAACCCAATGCGGAACTCATCACCTCTGTCAGATGGAAAACCGCTAGGTTCAAAGTGTTAAAAACAATCCCTGCGGGAGCAGAAATTTTCTTCGATTACGGAAAAGACTACTGGGACAACGTGGACTTCAAACCGAAATAAGTTTGAGTTATGGGGCCAAAACCAATTTGGCCCAATTTCAAATAAGAATACAAATAGGACAATCTCTTAGAGGAGATCGTTATTTCCAAAAGCAGGTTTGGATGATGTTTTATGGACATCGGCAGCTTCTAAGGCTTCGACGTAACGGATCACAGAATCATCCATCCGAAACACTCCTTCACTACTCTCTTTATGGCCTAAACGGCAAACCAAAAGATTGGCGGCAAAGAAAATCAATGTAAGAACCAAGGGAAAACGAAATGCATTCGACATAAAACCCTCCGACTTAAGACTAAGCCTCCTACCCGCCTCTTCCCAGGCAAGAAATTTTTAGAAGAATTCTAATAGAAATCTTCGATTCGAATGTCGGGAAAAGCATTGTTTTCATTCTCTGCGGCCGCAAGGATTCCTTCCTCCACGGGACCGTTTAACATCCCTTCTAAAGTCAAAAAGAGATTGGCGTGCACATTGGTACGACGCACCGCATAATCGACCATAGTTCCCGTTTTCATGATAAAGGCCCAGTCGCTACTTTGTAATAATAAGAGCTCCCTTCCCATTTGTTTCAAAATCCGTTTCTGTAAATCGGTTCCCGATCCAAATTCGTGGGCCCTTTTGTGCATTCTTATGCTTAAGGAATGGATGAGAGGATAAATCCAGTCATTGGTGGAATTGAGCCATACCTCACCGTATCCATTTTCCCCCCAACTAGACATTTTCATTTCCACTGACTGGACGCGCGGAATGCCACGGGCTGCCTCCATAGGATGGGAAAGCATAATGGTGTTTTGGTTAAAATGGATTTTTTTGAAAAGAAATTCGATAAACTGCGGGCCCTCATACCACCAGTGACCATATAACTCAGCGTCGTACGGGGACACGATGATTGCTGGCTGTTTGTTTGTTTCAAATAAATGTTCCGCTTGGCGGATGCGGTTTCGTAAAAAATCTTCCGCATGGTTTCCTGCCGCCTCCATCGCCCAGTCAGGATGGTAGTATCCTTTGTCCTGAGTTTTCCCAGTGATCCGAAAGTATTTGATACTGGTATTGATCCTCACTCCATTGGAATGAAGGTATGGGGAGATATCTTCCCAAGGGAGGTCATGGCCTATGTCACGATAGTATTCCCTGTACCGGAAATCTCCTGGATACCCATCAATAGAACTCCATACTTGGTTGCTACTTTCTGGATCTCTACCGAAAGCAAAAACCCCACGCCCCACTTCCACCGGTGCATACACACCAAACTTGGGTCTCGGGCTTGCATGTGTGATTCCATGTGTGTCCACAAAGAAATACCGAAATCCTTCCCGGTCCAGTTCCTCTTCTAGTTTTTGTGTGTATCCACATTCGGAAAGCCAAATGCCTTTGGGATCCCTTCCCCAGATACGGCGGAAGGTCCGCCTACCATTCTTTAGTTGGGAACGAAAGATGGAACTTTCCGAATCATAAAAAGGTAAAAAGGCATGGGTGGCAGGACTTGTCATGGCTTCCAATTCACCTGATTCGATAAAGGGAAGAAAACTTTTTGTTAAATCACCATTCGTTTCTTCAAAGATAGATTCTGTATCTAAAAAATGTTCCAAATAACGTTTCGAAAGATAATTGAGATGTGGATCGTATGTTGTTCGTTTGGTTTCGTGTTTTGCTAAACTAATTAAATTCTTTATGTACTTTCGAAATCCATTTTGCAAATACGGATCTGTTAACATTAAAGAGAGTGTAGGTGTAAACGACATGGTGATTCGAAAACGAACCGACTCTTTTTTTAAATTTCGAAACACTCTGATAAGAGGGATGTAGGTTTCTAGGATGGCCTCGTTTAACCAGTTTTCTTCGATAAAAGGAGTCACATACCCAGGATGCCTAACAAACGGTAGGTGGGCATGTAATACAAAAACCAAATGCCCTTTTACAAAATGATTCATTACAAAAGTCCTTTTCCTGACCCCGATCCATTCCCTAAAGAGGAAGGTGCTTGGTTTAGATTTGATTGTCCTTCTGGGCCACCCGTTTTCCTAGGGTTCACAAAAAACGCAGAAGGATCTCCATCTTTAAAATAATACTCATCACTATCGGCAGACTTGGCAACAAGCCCCATCTCTATCCACTGTGGATGAATCCATTCTTTATCCAAACGAAAGGATTCGGATCCGCCCGGGAAATCTTTTCCACTTGTATGAAGAGCCGAAACTTCTTTTTTCTGAAAAGAAACAAGGATGGAAGTTTGGATTTCCCTAACGGGAAACATAAATTTCAAATAATAAGATTCTGTAAATGGAAGAAGATCATAAAATTCAATCCTTTCGCTTCCGAATATATTTTTGTATTCTACTTTCAATCGGAATTTTAATCCTTCAGTAGAAGGAGATTCTAAATCGTTCAAAACATTCTTTAGTGTTTTCTCTGAAAATTTCCAAAAAACAAAAGCTTCTTTGGGAGTCCGAATGAGAACCCTCATAAGATCATCACCAGGTATTTCTGGATGTTTTGTAAATTTGGAATCGTTGTAAATAAGAACTGGGGGAGTGGAATGAGATAGAGGTTCTGTTTTTTTTACCGTTTTTTTTGCGGCAATCTTTGCACCAGTTTTTACTGGTTTTTCTTTTGGGCTGACAACTGACTGTTTCTTCTTAGGGGCGGACTTTTTTTTGGCGCCAACTTTCTTTTCTTCATTTGCCATGTTCCAAGCTTAAAGATGAGAAACACTCACCTTCAATTCTTTTTTATTTGACGTTTGCTTTTTTTCCAAAATACAATCAATCCATACCAAATTGGGACAAACTATGAAAATCAATTATACCTGGAAACACTTAGACCGCTCCGAAGCCGCTGAAAAATATGCGGACGAAAAACTAGAAAGAGTTACAAAATACGTTCAAAAAATCGTATCCTGCGAAGTATCATTTGAAGCCATTCATGGAGAAATTAGCTCTAACTTAAAGTTACACGCTGATGGGACCAATTTTAACGCTCACAACCAAGACAAAGATGTTTATGTTTGTATCGATGGATTGGAAGACAAAATCCTTTCTCAAGTAAGCAAACACCACGATAAAAAAAGCCAACACTAATCTCTAACATGATTCAGAAGTCGGAAGAAGCACTTACCTATCTTTCCAATGGTGAGTTTGAAACTGCAAAATCTCTTTATTCCGTACTTCTGGATCGAGATCCAGAGGATCTTGCCACCATCAGTGGTTATTATATTGCCAGTTTTTGGGACCACAGGCTCGATTTAATTCTAAAAACCAGAGAAGGAAAAGAAAGAGGCAAACTCCTCCTTGGATTTTTTGCCGATTTTGAATCCGAAATCCGCAAACGTGGATTTCAAAATACAGAAAGTTTTTCTGTTACCCAAGATTGTATCTTAAAAGAAGCACGCGACCACCTAAAACTTGCCTACCAATGGGAAGGTGCCAATGCTCTCGACAAAGATTTGTTACGTGAATTGGCGGTTTGTCTCATCAAAATCAAAGATTATGGTATGGCCTTAGAAGTGTTACTCTATGGAGGGAATAAACATTCTCCTGCGCTTCAGTATTATTTAGCAGAAACCCAAGTGATGACGGGAAATGAAAAAGAAGGAATCGAAACTTACCGCACTGCTTTTTTAAATGATCCTCAACTTTTTCCTCATACCATTGTTCGTTGGCCACCACTCCTCACTCTCATCCAAAAAGCCAGTGAAATCACTTCTAAAGAAGACGAAATGAAGGAACTGGTTCCTGTCCTTGCTTGGAGAGAAGGAATCTTTCGTCCTCTTGTTAAAAAAGACGAAACCACGATCCAAATTTGGTTTTCTGAACTGAAGAGACTGGCGGATAGCAAAGAAAGAAGTGGGGGAAGTTTTCGATTGGATGCAAGGATGGAGCAGTTTGCTTTAGCCATTTTGCATTCGGCAGACGACATCCGTTCTCGGGACGCCGTCCAATTTGCAAAGGGATTTGTTTAGAATCTATCTTTCGACAGATTCAATCAAAAGACGAAGTTCGTCTGCAGCAGACTCCCTTCCTGTTTTTTCATAATACAATTCTAACTCACGAAGCCCATACACTGCGCCTGGAGCCGAACGTAAATGATCGAGTAACTCTCGTTTTTGATAGGATTCATTGAGATCAAGACTGGTAGGTTCATTTTGGTAGTTGTTTTGTTCGATCACAACACCAGCACTGTCATTTCCCGCAAGAGTTGGCTCTTGGGAATTGCGGCTAGCGAGAACAAACACAAGGCTGATTGCCATTACAGCAGAAAACGAATATTGAACGGTTCTGTTTTCGATCAAATCGCGGAAGGTGAAGGAGATCTTTTGGTTGGGTTTGTCAAAGGTGACGGACTCTAAGAGATTCAGGAGGCGGGTGTCGAAGTCTTCTGACATTCGAGGAAGGATGGTGTCTTCCTTTTCCTTTACCTTTTGGAAAAGAGAACAAATCTTATTTTCCAAAACCACATTGTCTGTCTCTTCAGAAAAGAGACCCGGATATTGTGAACGAAACCAATCTTTTAAACTCATAAACTTATTTTTCAAAGAACCCTTCTCCTTTTTCGTCTTTCTGGATGAGGTGCTTCAAAAACTCCTTGGCCTTGAAGAGACGACTCTTAACCGTACCTACATTACATTCCATGATTTCGGCAATTTCGTTATACGAAAGATTTTCGAAATAACGAAGTTCCAAAACTTGTTTGTAGGAATCTTCTAAGAGTGCAATCTTATCCATTAGATAACGAGACTCTTCAGAAAGTTCCAATTTTTTTTCATATCCGACACGAGAATCCACAAATTGGTTCTCTCCCGAGTCATCCATGGGTTTTTCCCTACCTCTTTTCTTCTTGGCAAGTAAATCCTTGGACTTATTTACCACAATGCGGTAGAGCCAGGTATAAACACCTGCCTCCGCACGGAAGTTTTGGATGGATTTATAACCAGAAATCAGGGCGTCTTGGACAATATCCTCCGCATCATCTCCATCTTTTACCATGGAAACAGCTTTGCGGAACAATCGTTCTCGAAATGGGGACACTAAGGTCATGTAGGCAGTCGGATCCCCTGCTTTGATTTTTTGGAGGAGGATTTTTTCCTTCTCCCGCAGGGTCATATTTTTGCCTTCTAGGGGGCGTGGCATGAGGCCTAGAATTTCGAATCCGAGAATTCTATCAATGTTTTTCGGTTCTTTCTTCTGGCTTAGATCCTATGAAACATGGTTTCTAAGTCTTTTCTTGTGAGTTTGATAAGAGTGGGCCGACCGTGGGGACAAAGGGAAGGGTTTTCACAATACGACAATCTTTGTAAAAGTTCTCCAATGATGGGATCAGAGACCTGGTCTCCTTTTTTGATGGCCGAACGACAGGCCACACATTTGGCCATTTCATCATAGAGTTCTTTGTCTTCTGGGTCTTTTTGTTTGAACCTTTCCCATAAATCCAAAATGGTTTCGGTTTCTTTTCCTGGATCAATATAAGATGGGACTTCCCGGATGAGAATGGTTCCTCCCGAAAATGGTTCGAGAGTGATTCCTAGTTCGGAAAACCTATGTTTTTCTTCTAACATCTCTTCGGCTTCTTCTTTTGTGAGTTCCAACCGAATGGGTGTAAGTAGGCTTTGGGATTTATAGGCTTTGGATTTTAGGTCACGCAAAACTTCTTCATAACGAATCCTTTCGTGGGCCGTATGTTGGTCGATGATATAAAGTCCATCCTCGGCTTCGGCTAAGATAAAGGTCTCAAATAAAACCCCGTAGTGTTTTTTCGGGACAAACAAATTGTGTTTGGTAAGATTCTCACCTAATAAATGCAAGTTGGTTCCAGCACCGATACCTTCTAGAGAATACCCTTGCCTTCCTTCAATGGAACTAGGACCAATCAGAGTTTCCCCTTCGGTTTGGAGATTGCCAAACATCCCTTGCCCCATTTGATTCAAGCCAAATCCAGGGCCACCAAAGCCTGTGCCAAAAGAGGATTCCCCTCCTCGGTTTTCATAAGGAATGGGCATGGAAAGCCTTCGGCGCATTTCTAAAAATTCCACAGGGGTCGAGGTTCGTAAAACTTCTGTGATCCCTTGGAAAAGAATTCCTGTAATGGTTTCTTCCGATAAAAACCGAACTTCCTTTTTCTGTGGGTGGACATTCACATCCACAAATTCACGAGGCAGATCAAAGAATAAAAAGGCATAGGGAAAGGCACCACTGGGAAGGAGTTCTCCATAACAACGTTTGAGAATTTGTGCCGAAAACTTTAATTCCACAGAACGGTTGTTCACAAAGAAAAATTGTCCCGTGCGAGAAGATTTATAAAAATCAGGATGGGAGATCCAACCACGAAGGGTCATACCGTTGCGACTGGAATTCACCGCCAAAAGATGGTCTCTGAGATTTTCACCATAAACAGATAACACTCGTTCTAGGCCGTCTTCGGGAACCACATTCAAAACTTCTTTTCCGTTTTGCAAATACCGAAACCCAATACTCGGTTCCGAGACTGCCATCGTTTGGACACGTGCCCTGTTTTTTTTCTCTTCCCCGGTTTCCGTTTTTAAAAATTTCCGTCTAACAGGCGTATTATAAAATAAATCTTTGATTTCAATTTTGGTTCCCAGAAAAAAAGGAATCTCTTCTTCTTTTACGATTTTTCCTTCTTCCACTGTCACACGGTAAGCGGTGCGATTTCCCTCAGTCCCCGATTCCAAAACCATCCGCGATACAGAGGCAATGGATGCCAGAGCTTCACCCCGAAATCCGAAAGTGAAAAGATGTTCTAAGTCATGGAAATCTTGGATTTTGGAAGTGGCATAACGTTTGATGGCAAGAGGTAAGTCTTCTTTTTGGATTCCGTGTCCATTGTCGGAAACAAGGATCCGACCAAACCCAGCAGAATCGGTTGCAATTTCAATTTTGGTGGCACCGGCATCGATGGAATTTTCGATGAGTTCTTTGAGAATGGAATGTGTGGACTCAATCACCTCACCGGCGGCAATTTGGTTGATTAAGTCCGCCGAGAGTGAATGAATGATGCCCATAGGACAATCATGGGATAGGGAACCTCCCTATCCAGAAAAAATTACAGAGAATGACAAGAAGAACAGGTTCCTGTCACCACGATGTCCACGTGTTTGACTTGGAAACCTAGGCTCTGCAAATCTGCATCATCACTGAGTTTTAGAGGAGCCACATCCAATACCTTCCCACATTCAGTGCAGAGTAAATGCGAATGATCATCCAAAAAGGCATCGTAACGAACGGAATCCGACTCGATATTGAGTTTGTTTACCATTTTATGTTCTACTAAGTATTCCAAGGAATTGTAAACAGTGGCAAAACTAATTTTATCAGCCTTTCCCCTTACCGATTCAAAAACCATCTTTGCTGTCGGGTGGTCTTTTCTTTCTCTTAGGTCGTTAAAAATAAGTTCTCTGTGTTTTGTGAGTGCTTTCATACCTTTGCCTTACCCCTAAATCATTCGCAAATTATCAAAGGGTCAAATGGAATTTAGTTTTTAGAATCCTTCCAGAAATTGATATTTGTCAATACGGAGGCTTTATGCCGGCATCGATAGACCAATTTAAATCTTCACTTTCACGTTGGGCCAGTGGCGTTTCTGTGATCACTTATGAATCCAAAGAGAAAAAAGGAGGAGTTACCGTTTCTAGTTTTTCTTCTGTTTCCTTAGAACCACCGTTAGTTTTATTCTGTTTGGCCAAAAATTCCAGTGCCAAAGAAAGCATCGAAAAAGCAGGAAACTTCGTGGTGAATATTCTTTCTTCCGAACAAAAACAAATTTCCGCTGATTTTGCTTCTGGTTCCCTGGACAAAGCGGTTGTTTTGGAAGGATTAAAACCAGGAACCCTCTCCACCGGAGCTCCAGTTTTACCGGATTCGTTGGCCTCACTTGACTGTTCAGTGAACCAAACCATCGATGCGGGAGACCACTGGATTTTCATTGGTCTTGTGGAAGCGGTAGCAACTCGGGAAGGTTCTCCCCTCCTCTATTTCAATCGCAATTATAGGGAACTTGTTTAAGGAATCAGTATGGAAAAAGAGAAAGTTAGTCTGGAAGATGCAAAAGAACACGGACTTACGGAAACTGAATTTGTAGAGATCCAAAAGATCTTAGGAAGAATGCCCAACTCCACGGAGCTTGGAATCTTCTCCGCCATGTGGTCGGAACACTGCTCTTATAAAAATTCAATTTTAAAATTAAAAACCCTTCCCACAAAGTCGGATAAACTCCTCGCTCAAGCGGGGGAAGAAAATGCCGGAGCCATGGATATCGGCGACGGACTTGCCGTTGTCTTCAAAATCGAAAGTCACAACCATCCAACCGCCGTAGAACCTTACCAAGGTGCCGCCACTGGTGTTGGTGGGATCATGCGAGATATTTTTACGATGGGAGCTCGTCCCATCACTTCACTCAACTCACTTAGGTTTGGTGACCCGAAAGAACCACGTAACAAGTATTTACTCACTCGTGCCGTCAAAGGAATCGGCGACTATGGCAACTCTCTTGGGATTGCTGTGGGTGGTGGGGAACTATTCATCCATCCGACATTCACTAAAAATCCGCTTGTGAATGCCATGACTGTGGGAATTGCTCGCCACGACCAAATGGCTTCTGCCTCTACCAAAGGAAAAGTAGGATACAAAGTGTACATCGTAGGTGCCACTACGGGACGCGATGGAATCCACGGTGCCAGTTTTGCCTCCAAAGACCTAACGAAAGAATCCGAAGAAAAAAGATCCGCAGTACAAGTCGGTGATCCCTTTATGGAAAAACTTCTGATGGAAGCATCCCTCGAAGCCATCCAAAAGAACCTCCTTGTGGGAATCCAAGATATGGGTGCTGCGGGAATTTCTTGTGCCACTTCGGAGATGAGTGCCAAAGGAAAAACCGGAATGGATGTGGACTTAGACAAAGTTCCTCTCCGTGAATCGGATATGAACGCTTATGAAATTATGCTCTCCGAATCCCAAGAACGAATGTTAGTCATTCCAGAAACGGGAAAGGAAGAAGAACTCGTTTCTATTTTTCATAAATGGGGACTGAATGCCGTCGAGATTGGAACGGTTACCGGTGACGGAATCCTTCGCATTAGAAAGGACGGAAAACTCAAAGCAGAAATTCCTGCTGACTCACTGGTCCTTGGTGGTGGTGCTCCGCGTTACGTGAGAGAAGAAAAAAGACCGACTTACCTCGATGAGGTGACAAAGTTTGATCCAACAAAAATAAATGACTTATCCAAAGACACGGTTTCCCAAACTCTAAATACCCTGCTTTCTTCTTTAAATATCAGTTCGAGAAGACCTCTTTATGAACAGTATGATACGGAAGTGGGACTTGTGAAAGTGGTAGAACCAGGCGAAGACGGTGGCCTTGTACGCATTCCTGGAACTAAAAAAGGAATTGCTGTCGCCACAGACTGTAACTCGCGTTACACGTATCTTAATCCTTACGAAGGGGCACAATTTGCGGTTTGTGAATCGGCAAGAAACGTGGCATCTACGGGTGCAGAACCTTATGGGGTCACAAACAACCTAAACTTCGGAAACCCTTACATCCCAGAAAACTATTATATCTTTAGCGAATGTGTGCGCGGGCTTGGGGATGCCTGTCGTTTCCTTGGTCTTCCTGTCACTGGTGGAAACGTATCTTTCTACAATGAATCGCCAGAAGGACCTGTGTTCCCAACACCTACCATTGGTATGGTGGGAGTGATTGATGATGTGGCAAAAGGCCTTCATACTTACCCTCGAACCCAGGAAGAAGTTTTGTATGCCCTTGTCGGTGAATTCCAACCTACAATTTCCGCTTCCGAATACCTTTACCGTTTTCATGGTCTAGACACGGGGAAAATTCCAAACATTTCTCTGGCAAAAGAAAAAGCTACCATTGACACACTTATCTCTTGCCGCAAAGAAGGACTCCTCACTTCCGCCAAAGACCTGTCACTCGGTGGACTTCTTGTGGCTCTGGCAAAAATTGTGATTTCTGGAAATAAAGGGTTGGAAGTAAACCTAGAAGAACTGCAAAAAAGATTCAAACGTCTCGACGAACTTTGTTTTGGTGAAACAGGTGCATCCTTTGTGATCAGTTTCCTTGCTGCAGACGAAGAGAAAGTCAAAGCAAAATATACCCAAGCGGGACTTGGTTTTACAACGTTAGGTAAATCCAATTCCAAATCCTCTCTTTCTGTCAAAGGAAACGGATTCCAATGGGAATGGACGACTAAGTCCTTAGAAGCAGAATTTGAATCCGGCCTAAAAGCTTATTTCGAATAGACAAAACTAAATTTTTCACAAGGATAGGCCGAATGCGCCTATCCTTCTATTCTTATGTTTTATTATTACTTTGTATCCAATGTACAAGTATCGCCAAACGACAAGAATATGAAGACTCCCTCCGTGCTTACAAAAAAGCCAATTTAGAAAATGCCATAAGTTACCTTCCGACCGAAGAAAAAAAAGGTTTTATTGCTGTTCTCGAAAAGGCCCATTTAGGATTTTTAAATGGCGAAACTAACTACAAAACTCTAGAAAAATTAGCTGAAGAAAGTAAAGACCGGCTTCGTTTCAGTGCCTCAAGATCTCTAAAATCTTTTTTCTATATGGAATCAGAGGAAGGATACTACGCCTCTGAAGCAGAAATCATCTATCTACATATCCTTCTTGGATTGTATTATGTAAGGGCGGGTGAATTTGATAAAGGAAAAGTCCAAGCACGTTTTGCCGGGAATTTGCTTAGTGGGGAGTGGAGTGCCGAAGGCCAATTTGATGACCCCACCTTACGCCTATTACTTGCCTCTCTTTGGCTCTCCACGGGTTCCATTGATGAGGCAAAGGTTGATTTTAGAAAAGCAAGCCAACTCAAACCCCAATCGGCCGCCCTTCGAGCCATGGCAAACGATAATTACAACAAAAACGAAGAATTCATTTTGATTTTTGGTGGTCCTGGTGCCGAACCAGAAATGGATCCGTCGGTGAATCTTAACTTCCTCCGTGGGTTAAGGAATCTTAAATTCCGCCAAACCGGGAAACAGTCTCAACTCGCAATCATCGACGGTGTAGGAAAAACAAATCTCTCTTTAGAAAAAGATACCTTGGGCTGGTATGAAAGACACCTAACGCGCGATAATGCAATTTCCGAACTCATCGAAGATTCTAAATACTTTCAACTGGTTTCGGCCAGTGCCTTAAAAGAAGGAACCAAGGGAACTGTCAAAGTGACAGGAGCGATCCTTGCCGGTGCTACGATCGTGGCCCTGGGTGCCGGTGTTGTTTATTTAGGAGTCGAAGCAAATTCGAGTGAACTTGGTGCCATTGGGATTGCTATCATGATCACCGGAGTCCAATTGGGTGCAGAGTGGATTGAAAGATCTTACGATGATGCAAGAAGGAACATGAGAAAAGATTTAGATATTTCTGATGAATACCGTTTTGTCCGTTTTTTTCCAGAATATGTTTGGATCGGAAAATCAAAGTCGGGCCTAGTTTCACCAAAACTTCAGGTGAGACCAGATAACTTACCTTATACGTTAAGTCCTGCTATGGGAAAAGTAAAAGTTCGTTTTGGTTTTTTCCCAGACAATCAAAGGCCATAACCTTCCACTTTACTTGTTTTTAAAAAATTGGTTTGTTCTGACCAAACAATTTGATTGGTTTCCATACTCACAAGAAATAGTGTCACGGTGATGTATTGGATGCGAGACCCAGATTCGAAATTTACTACTTCATTGATTTCACCTTTAATCTTATGAGAAGGTGACTTAAACCTTCCTACCACCAAACGAGAATCAGACGAAACCATCCCGGTTTTCCCAAATGCCATCTCGACACTTGCCTCCTCACGGATGGACGTATCCACAAAAGGAACCTTATCTTTTGTGAGTTGGTTTAAAATTTCATTACTGATGAGTTTTGTATCAATATGTTCTGAGGTGGAATTTTGAATTGCCTTCCATTCCAAATACCCAGTTTTTAAATCGGACTTATAATAGTTGGATAAGGAATGGCTCATACTGCGAGCCGTTTCTTTGACTTCCAAAACTCCCCACTGTTTGGTGGGCTTGGCTTTGTCTATTTGTTGGTAGGAAACAGAGGAGCAGCTAACAAACAAAAACGAAATGAAGATAAAAAAGAATAAAAGGCGCATTGGGGAGAGTTTGGTGGGGGTTCGGGAGTTTGGCAAGAAAGAATGTGCGAATATAGTATCCCCGCCCGATCTGAGGGTGGGGAACTAGACCCGCCACCCAATGGTTCACACTTACCACAGAAGGCCCAAACTTACCATCCCATTTGAGACCGACAAAAAAATTACTGCAAAAAGTTCATACTTTGGCCCACACCCTTTTTTCCTTGGTTTGGGGGCGCCTCCGCTCTGTTAGTGGAGTGAACTCCCATCAAAATGGACCGGGCTACTCCGGGGTCCGCTTTTAGCTCCCGTCCTTTGCCGGTTCCCGCCAAAGGACCAAGCCCTCCATATCCCTGGCGCGGGAAGAATCTAATCCAATTCAGAAAATTGTCGCCCCCCACCCCAAATATTGTCTTGAAACTTTCCTTTCGTTTACGATACTTCTGGATTAAATTATGAGTAAATTTCTAATTCGTTTTAGTTTCTTCCTGATCCTGCTTGCCCTTTTGTTTGCTGGTTACACTTGGCTCACTCTCCAATGGAGTTACTCGGAGGGAGACCGTGCCGGATACATCCAAAAACTTTCCAAAAAAGGTTGGATTTGCAAAACTTGGGAAGGGGAAATGGCCCTTGTGACAATGCCAGGAACAATGACAGAAAAGTTTTTCTTCAGTGTTCGGGATGAAGCCATTGCAGAACAACTGAATCGATCCATTGGCAAACGAGTTGTTTTGGAATACGAAGAACATGTGGGAGTTCCCTTTAGTTGTTTTGCTGAAACAAGTTACTTCGTGACCGGAATCAAAACCGTCCAAGAAGTTCCTCCTCTCTAAGTCCCTATCCTTTATTCGTCAGAGGCCCACAAGGCCTCTAGAGAAGTCCTATTCCTTAGATTGCCAAATTCTCCCGTCTCAATAGTGATTCCTTACTAGATAAATTACACTTTACATATTTTTACTATACATACAAATAGTAAACATGGATCTCACGGAACAATCTCAAGTTTCAACCAATGTCTACGAACCCATTCAGAATTGGAACCAGAGGGATTTAGGTTTACTGACCGGAGAGAGAGGGATGTACCGCCTCGCTCATTTTTGGCAATATGCTCTGGTTTGTTCTGGGTTTCAAGTTTTCAACCTAGACTGTGCCATTCGCTTCAACCCCTTCACCATTGCTGAAGAAACCAGAAAACAATATTTACAACCAGAACCGTTTTTAGAACAAATTAAAGTCCAAAGAGCTTTTACACCCTATCAAATCTTAGATGCCCTAAAAATCATCCTTAGCACAAAAGAAGAAAACACCATTTACTTTCTGTTAGCTCCCTGCAAACAATTTTTGGATGGGGATGTCAAAGAAGACGAAGGCCTGTTTTTATTAAACTTGATGTTACAATTGATTGAAAAATTTCCTAACGAAAATGTTCCCCTACTCATCATCGAATCCTGGACCTATTCCCACAAAAACTTTCAAATCTTTTTTCCCAAACTACTACGCACCACACAAAACCTCTGGGAATTAAAAACAGACAAAGGCCTTTCTCGCATTCGTACAAGAAAAACTTCAATCACAGGAATATAATATGGGAAGAACCATTGCCCCCTATTCTCGCCAGATGTTACAAATAGAAGAGAACTTATCAGACTTTCGAAGGTCTCTCCGCAAACAAGACCAAGAAATCTTCGATGATCTCATCAGAATCTCCAAATTACAGGTGCAAGCTGGTGTTATGGCTTCATTGCCATACCCCATTGACTCGATGATCCTATCCATGCTCATCGATTTAAAAAAGGAAATAAACGAAATTAAGAAAGGCCTAAAAAAAATCCCAGACCAGTAACCACGATAAAACAAAAAGATTATGGAAACATTCAAAGGTTACCTGTTTGATATCTACCACTCCGAACAAAAAATTTACCTTTGGTTAAGGTCTCTTGAAGGAGAGCTAAGATTATTCTCCGATGAGTTTTTACCAACAATCTATATTGACGCACCCCAAAACATTCTCCAAAAGTTAGTCAAACGATTCTATGAGTTGGATGCCTTAGCAGAAATTCCAACCTTTGTGGAGAAACAACTGTTTTATGAAAATAGAACAGTTTCTGTTCTAAAATTAGTAATCTCCAAACCACAACTCTTACCAAAAATCACCCAAAAACTTTTTTATCTCTATGGAAAATACGATATCTACCACTCGGATATAGAAATTACCACGGGTTATATGGTAGAAAAAGAAATTTACCCACTGGCATATTTAGAAGTCAGCTATGAAACAAAAAATGCGTTAAACCAAATCAAAAACATTCAATGTTTCACAAATATCACAGACTTAGATTACGAAATCCCAAACTTCAGAACTGTTTCCCTTTACCTAGAAAAAAGCCACAGGATTCCTCTTGGGAATAATACACTTATTGTAGAAACTCATTCCGACAAGTACAAACTACCCACAAATGATTCTAAAAACTTAATCCAAAAATTAAATCAAATCTTCATAAAACATGATCCAGATATTGTTCTCACAGCCTACGGAGATCAAATCCTATTTCCTTATCTCTTCAAAACTTCACAAGACAACCAACTAACAACAGAATTTGATAGAGATAAAACAAGCACAATCAGACGTTCCATACAAACACAAGGGACTAGCTTCAACACCTACGGAACCATCGTATTCAGAGCTCCCAGCTATCCACTTTTTGGTCGCTGGCATATTGATTCAAAAAACGGTTTTGTCTATAAAGAAGCCGATCTTATGGGAATCATTGAACTGGCTCGAATCTCTCGTTTACCAATCCAAAAAATGGCAAGAGCATCCACAGGAAAAGCTCTCACTTACATTGAAGTCGATGTGGCCTTAAGAATGAACTATCTTGTTCCTTGGCAAAAAAGTGCCTTAGAAGCCCCAAAAACAGCATTGGATCTTTTAAACGCCGACAAAGGTGGGTTAGTTTTTCAAGCAGACATTCAAAACGGATTTGTATTAGAAAATGTAGCTCAATTAGATTTTTCTCAAATGTATCCCAACGTAATGGTGACACACAATATATCTCCCGAAACCATCAATTGTTTATGTTGCCAAGATGATTTCGAAATCGAAAGAGTTCCTTCCCTTGGATACAGAATCTGCAAAAAAAGAAACGGAGTTGTTTCTTTGGCACTAGCACACATCATCGAACGTAGGACTCATTACAAAAAACAAATCAAAGACAAAAACATTATCAATAAACATTACATCGAACAAAAACAATCCAGTTTAAAATGGATGCTGGTTACCTCTTTCGGTTATTTGGGTTACCGGAATGCAAAATTCGGAAAACTAGAAAGTCATGAAGCTGTCACCGCTTTCGGAAGAGAAAAATTACTCATGGCAAAAGAAATTGCAGAAAACCACGGTTACAACTTAGTACATGCCATTACCGATTGTATCTTCATTCAAAAAAAAGACAAATCTCCCATTAACGAAAAGAACCTCTTAGAAATTTGTGAAACGATAAAACAAAAAACAAAGATAACAATGGATGTGGAAGGTATCTTCTCTTGGTTATCTTTTCCACCATCCACTCAAGATAAAAAAATGCCAGTTGCCAACCGTTATATGGGAAGGTTCATCAGCGGCCACTTCAAAGGAAGGGGAATTGCCATTCGAAGAAAAGACTATCCTCGTTACATAAAAGCAGCACAAGATGAAATGATTCGATGGATGTGTCAGTTTGAAACCATAGCAGAAATGCAGTCACGTGAAGAAGAAATTTTAGAAATCTTCAAAAAATTTGACACCCCTCTTTCAAAAGGAGAAGTTCACTGGAAGGATCTCCTTATCCTCAGATCCACATCTCAAGATCCAGAGGGTTATAGTGTCGATGCCCCGAGCGCAGTGGCAGTCAAGGATCTTTTAGAAATGGGAATTCATGTCCAAGCTGGAGAAAAAATACGTTATTTGGTAGTAAATAAAAAGTCGGAAAGAAAAGGAGAAAGATACAAAACAGAAGAAAGAATAGAAACAAAAAACCAGACAAACATCCTGATCTACGACAAAAATCACTACCGAAAATTATTACTTTCCTCGTTTAAAGAAATCTGGATAAGCATCGCGACTTTCAATAACTTTAATGAACTCATTAGCGACGAACCGTTATTACCATTTCAATTTTAGAACCAAACAAAAGAAAAATAAAATTCATTACAATATGCAAATTTACTTTTATTGCATGAATTGAAAAAAAAATCACAAAATACAAAATAAAAAAAGCATGTTAGATGAGAATTTCTAAGGCCTCTTTAAAAAACGTTTGCACTCACCCAATTACAAAAAAGACTCAGATTCGTTTTTCACCTACTGGGACTCAGGGGGCGGAGCTATGCCCTAACCCATGATAACGGGAAATGATTTTCCCAAAAAATCTCACTCAAGAAAAGAAAAAATTATGTCACATAAGAAATCCCAATAATCGAAATAGCGGAAAATTATAGCAATTACACAAATAAACGAACAACAGATATCAAACCTAATCAAAGAATATACGAAATTCGAATAATTGCTTAATCAAGAAAGAAACTTACAATACAGAGATCAGCCGCCCAGTGGAATAAACGAACAACCGATAAACAAACATAAAATGCACCAAAAATAAATGCATTTATAGTTCGTTATGCGTAATTGCTAAAAATCTGACCTATCAAAAAAAACGTCGCTTTATTATATTTATTAGAGCAAAATTTAAACAAAAGGAATTTAAATGAAACGAATAACCAATTTTTTTCTGAGCATATTTTTTAGTTTAACAAGCTTGTCAGCCAAAACCACTACAGCCACAAAAAACACATCCGTAGAAACACAAACCGATATTACAACATTAATATTTTATATAATAATTATTCCTACAATTATCTTAATTGTAATTTCATGGATCTTAGTTAAAAAAAATAAGTGTGTAATATTCTATGGAAGAAATGATCAATTAAACTCGTTTCTAACTTTCCCAGTGCCAGTAATCGCATACTTTTTAGTAACTTTAATTCTTAACTTCTTCAAAATTAATGAAACTTTTAAATTCTATATACCAATAATCACCGGATCCAGTATATTTTTTTATGGAATGTATTATCTCATAAGGAATGCAATTTTATTTAACACAAATCAAAAAATATATATTCCATTTGTAATTTTTATGAAAATTTACATAGGTTTTATCGTAGGTTTTGCTTTCGCTATCTCTGCAATAAGCTGGGGAACAAATTTGAGAAATATCAGCCAAAGCAATAGAGATTGGATTTGGCTAATAAGATGGATTTCTTCATTAATTGGAATAATATTTATGTTTATAACTCATATCTTAACAACATATCCCGAGGAAGAGATGAATTCTGAATCTTTTATTTTGCCATTTGGACGTACACATTCAAAATTATAAAACTAAGATTTAGCAACTACGCATAACAGCGACTTTCCGCTACGCTTCGGCACAAGGCCTCGCTCGGGCTACGCCAAATTGTCCTCCTGGCATTCACCTTGCTTACGCAAGCTACATGCCAGTCCCTAACGTCCCTTCGGGACTCAGGGTCGGACAACTTCGGAAAGTCTAGTTCGTTATGCGAAAGTCATGAAAAAATTCTGAAAAAAAATGAATAAAATAATATTTTTAATCTTAGTACTAAACTTTCCTATATTTTCCCAGGAAAATTTTACTGTTAATGCAAATACACTAAGAGTTAGAAATTTACCTTCATCAAATTCGGAAATTGTTGGAAAATTAAATAAAGGAATTGAAGTAACAATAATATCAAAATCTGACAAATTTGAGGAGATAAATGGAATAATTTCAGAATGGATTGAAGTTCAAACTATAGATAAAACTCAAAAGGGATATATTTTTGGAGCATATCTTGAATCTAAAAAAAATCCAAATCCCTTTACGAAATGTTTTAAAAATAAAAAGGGAATAACAATATTCTTAAATAACGGTAAATCTATCCTCTTAAAAAATGGATTACCAAAAAATGATGAAGACCCACAAGAATTCATCCAATTTAATAACTGTACATTTTACAAAGATTTAGATTCCGTAGTAATTGAATACTCAATGCATGAAGGTGGAGGTAATGAAATATATAATCTAAAAAATGGAAAATTTATCCAAATTTGGGGACATCCAATATTTTCAAAAAATAAAAAATATTTCGCGTGTTTTTCCGCCGATATTGAAGTTGAATTTTATCCAAATGGTATTCAAATTTACCAACTTAATCTTACTCCAATAAAAGAATTTGAATATGAATTCGAATCTTCAGATATGAATAAAAATTTCCAACCAACTGATCTTGAATGGACTTCGGAAGATTCGATTAAAGTAATTCTAAAAAATATTGATTTAACTAAAACTAAAATAGTAAATTTTCAAAAAACTGATAAAAAATGGAAAATAATCAATAAACCATGACCTTCGCATAACAGCGACTTACCGCTGCGCTTCGGGACGAGCCCTCGCTCGGCCTGCGGCAAATTCCCCTTCTGGCATTCGCCTTGCGTTCGCAAGCTACATGCCAGTCCCTAACGTCCCTTCGGGACTCAGGGGCGGGGAACTTCGGTAAGTCTAGTTCGTTATACGCAAGGCTGAAAATTCAATGAAAAACATGAAAACAAAAATATTAATTATTACCCTGTCTTCTTTAACCATATACAGTCTTCTCTTTTGTGCAGTTGAATATTATTTTGACAGAAAAATATCACTTTTGCACAGAATTGATGAAATGACATTTGCATCAATGACCGCAGATTATATCGAAAATAAACTTTTAGATTTACATCATACTTCTACCGACGGATCTGATAATAAATTTGTTTTAAAAATTATTTTTTCATTAAAAAATAAAAAACTTACAAAATTATCTGAACTTAAAAGTAAAGACTTATACAGAAGCGTTAAATTAATTTCTGATGAACATAAGGCTCTTTTTTTTGAAACAGGAAAATCTATAGATAATTTAGACGAAAAATATGGTATTTTAAATCAATTCATCGTAACAGAGTCGACCAATTTTTCAAAAGAATCAAATATCCATATTAAATACATTAGTCTTAAAAGTGTAATTCATAACGATAGTATTCTTGTTCTCAAAAAAAATAGAAATCTCATAGAGGGAATTGTAATCTATCAAGAACAAGCTAGCTTTAGAAATTTGTCCAATTACAATGAACTTTTCTTTATCATTAACTCAAATGATCATATTATTTATGAAAATGGATTTTCAAAATCAAAAAACTTTGCAAGAAAGACAGCTCAAAATATAATCAAGGAAATCAAAGATCTAGGATTTATTCAAATACAACGAGAAGTAGATGGATTTCTATTTCAAATTTGCCCAATAAAGAAATTTGGATTCTATTATGTAGAAGTCAAAGCTTTGGATAACCTTGATGTAGAAATGCATAAATTCAAAATGATATTTTCATTTTTATTCTTTATTTCATTTTTTGCTTCAGAAGCAATATTATTATTTGTTCTTACGCGAAAACAGCCCAGCGTATAACAGCGACTTACCGCTACGCTTCGGCACAAGGCCTCGCTCGGCCTTCGGCAAATTCCCTTTCTGTCACTCGTTTGCAGCAGCAAACTACGTGCCAGTCCCTAACGTCCCTCCGGGACTCAGGGTCAGGGAACTTCGGTAAGTCTAGTTCGTTAATTGCAATGTCCAAGAAAAAAGAATTTAAGATATTTTTGTTTCAAATTTTCGCTGAATGTTTTTATTCAAGGTTGGTGAAAAGAGAAATGAGAAAGACGAAGAAGTAAGAAAAGAAAGAATTGAAGAATTTTATTAACGCTTAATTTCTTTTATCGTCTTTCTCATTATTCACATTAATTTGCTATTTTCTAGCACAGTTCTGTTTTACTTTACTCTGTTTGGGATATTTCAGCGAAAATTGAGTTAAGAAATTAAAAAAAATTTATTTTAAGAGAATAGATTTAACTTCTTTACCTTCCTATACGAATTCTTTACTATTCATTGGACACTGCAATTAACAGCGACTAACCGCTGCGCTTCGGGACTAGCGCCCTCGCTTGGTCTGCGACACATAGGCTTCTGGCACTCCCCTTGCCTACGCAAGTGTCGTTCCAGTCCCTAACGTCCCGTCCGGGACTCAGGGCCAGCCTACGTCGGTTAGTCTAGTTCGTTATGCGACATGTGTTAAAAATTAAGAGATTAACCAAAAAATAATGTATTGACAAAAGGCACACATATATCTAACATTAAAAGTGTGATTTTCGATTGGGATAATGAAAAGAATAAAATCCTTTCTTTTCAAAGAAACATTTCGTTCGAAAGAATTGTGATCGAAATTGAAGCAGGGGCAATACTAGACATCTTAGAACATCCAAACAGCAAAAAATATCCAAATCAAATTATCTTAATAATTAATATTGATAATTATGCTTGGGTTGTTCCAACAATTGAAAATGAAACATCTTTCTTTCTAAAAACTGCTTACCCTTCCAGAAAACACACTAAAATCTATTTTCCAGAGGTAAAATTACATGAAAATTAAACTTACTGATGAAGAAAAAGAATTAGAATTATCTTTCGAAAGAAATGAATGGAAGTCCGTTTCTAATAGAAAAAGCTATTTAAATAAGTTTAAAATTGCTGCAAAAAATACTTTAGCCAAAGACAAAAGAATGAATATTCGAATTGCAGGAAAAGACATTCAATTATTAAAAACAAAAGCACTTGAAATTGGAATTCCATATCAAACTTTAGTTTCAAGTATATTACATCAATATGTTACTGGAAAACTCAAAGAACAATAACCTCTTACTAAGCTAAACACACGTCGCATAACAGCGGCTTACCGCTACGCTTCGGCACGAGGCCTCGCTCGGCCTACGGCAAATTCCCTTTCTGTCACTCGCTTGCAATCGCAAGCTACGTGCCAGTCCCTAACGTCCCTTCGGGACTCAGGGTCAGGGAACTTCGGTAAGTCTAGTTCGTTATACGTAATGACCCAAATCATATCTTTATGACTGTTTTGACATAGAAAAATAGGATACCAATGCAACACTTTCTGGACATCTTTGTGCATGGATATACAAGACATCT
>NZ_RQHT01000016.1 GCF_004770905.1 Leptospira bandrabouensis
AAAAACTTGGTTATTAATACGGATCATTACCATCTTGTTTTTAAGTTACCTACTTTCTGTTATCCCTTTGTTAATACTTTTTATAAAGATTTTCTGAATCTACTCTTTGAGGCTTCAAAGAAAACTATTTATAAAATTATTAAACTTTCTCTCGATAAAGATGTTATTCCAGGTTTTATCATGGTTTTACACACTCATGGAAAACTAAACCAGTTCCACCCTCATATTCATGTTCTTATTACTGATGGGGGATTCGATAAATCTAATAACAAATGGGTTCTTTCTCAAAATAAACTTTTTGATTTTTTCCAGTTCAATTCTATTTACAAAGTCATTCTAAAGAAAGAACTTCTCTCTTTTTACAAAAAACATCTTTCTTTAGGAAACTCTTTTCTAGACTTAATCAATTCTAATTACAAAATGTTCGCTTTTACTTCAGAAAAAATCTCTGAGCCATACCACGTCATCGACTACTTTACTAAATCAATAAAAGGGTCTAACTTAAATGAACAGGATCTTAATACCGATGATGAGATCGTCTCCATTAATGTAGGGAATCTTTCTTCTGATTTGTCCCAAAAAAACTTCATCAAACGTTATCTTTTACATGTTTTGCCTAGCGGAACTAAATCAATTCGCTATTTTGGGATCTATTCTCATAAAGCTAAGAAATGTCTTAATTCTGCAAAACTACATTTCCCTGGAACAAAAAACTTGGATGCTATTACAAACATTCATCCAGAAAACTTCGAACATGAGTCCGATTATTTGCCTTACAAGTTTTGTCCTATCTGTAAAAAACATATGATTCTCATTGAGAAAACTTTACCTTTCCAGATGCCTTTATATGTCGGACATACTTTTGGAGACGAACCACCTAATCTGGAATTCTTTAACTCCATCGCGGCTTAAATTTATGACTCATTTTTGGGTATACATTCTCCATTACTCTCCCAAACTGGGTCACTACGTATAACAGCCGCTAACCACTTCGCTTCGGGACTTGCGCCCTCGCTCGGTCTACGACACATAGGCTTCTGGCACTCCTCTTGCTTACGCAAGCCTCGTGCCAGTCCCTAACGTCCCGTCCGGGACTCAGGGCCAGCCTACGTCGGTTAGCTAGTTCGTTAT
>NZ_RQHT01000017.1 GCF_004770905.1 Leptospira bandrabouensis
AGATGTCTTGTATATCCATGCACAAAGATGTCCAGAAAGTGTTGCATTGGTATCCTATTTTTCTATGTCAAAAGTGTTACCCATGTCTTGAGGCATAGATTTGGGTCATTACGTATAACGAACTAGCTAACCGACGTAGGCTGGCCCTGAGTCCCGGACGGGACGTTAGGGACTGGAACGACACTTGCGTAAGCAAGGGGAGTGCCAGAAGCCTATGTGTCGTAGACCGAGCGAGGGCGTAAGTCCCGAAGCGAAGTGGTTAGCGGCTGTTATACGTAGTGACCCATTTTAGTAGAGTAATGGAGAATGTAGACCCCAAATTGGGTCATATCATTATGCCGCGATGGAGTTAAAGAACTCCAAGTTAGGAGGATGGTTTCCAAAAGTATGTCCGACATATAAAGGCATCTCGAATGGTAAAGTTTTCTCAATGAGAATCATATGTTTCCTACAGATAGGGCAAAACTTGTAAGGCAAATAATCGAATTCATGTTCGAAGTATTCTGGATGATTGCTTGTAATTGCATCCAAGTTTTTTGTAACAGGGAAGTTCAGTTTGGCAGAATTAAGACATTTCTTAGCTTTATGAGAATAGAGTCCAAAATAGCGAATTGATTTAGTTCCTAGTGGCAAAACATGTAAAAGGTAACGTTTGATGAAGTTTTTTTGGGACAAATTAGAAGAAAGATTACCTACATTAATGGAGACGATCTCGTCATCGACATTAAGATCCTGTTCGTTAATGTTAGACCCTTTTATTGATTTATTAAAGTAGTCGATGACGTGGTATGGATCAGAGATTTTTTCTGAGGTAAAAGCGAACATTTTGTAATTAGAATTAATAAGTTCTAGAAAAGAGTTTCCTAAAGAAAGATGTTTTTTGTAGAAAGCGAGAAGTTCTTTTTTAAGTATGATTTGGTAAATAGAATTGAACTGGAAGAAATCAAAGAGTTTATTTTGTGAAAGAACCCATTTGTTATTAGATTTATCGAATCCCCCATCAGTAATGAGAACATGTATGTGAGGATGGAACTGATTTAGTTTTCCATGAGTGTGTAAAACCATGATAAAACCTGGAATAACATCCTTATCCAAAGAAAGTTTTATGATTTTATAAATAGTTTTCTTTGAAGCCTCAAAGAGTAGATTCAGAAAATCTTTATAAAAAGTATTAACAAAGGGATAACAGAAAGTAGGTAACTTAAAAACAAGATGGTAATGATCCGTATTAATAACCAAGTTTTTAGTAGCTTCGTTCCAGAGAGATTTGTTTCTGTATTGGCATTTAGGACAGAATCTGTTATTACAAGAATTTCTAAGAAAGACAGAGAAATGTTCTTCTGGACATTGGTAAAGATGACCGTTCATAGCATTCGTTCTGCAATGAGCAATATCGAGAGCAGTTTTCTTAACATGCTTAGGCAGGTTAGCCGATTCAATGAACTCGATGTTTTTGATAAAGATGTCTTGTATATCCATGCACAAAGATGTCCAGAAAGTGTTGCATTGGTATCCTATTTTTCTATGTCAAAAGTGTTACCCATGTCTTGAGGCATAGATTTGGGTCATTACGTATAACGAACTAGACTAACCGACGTAGGCTGGCCCTGAGTCCCGACGGGACGTTAGGGACTGGAACGACGCTTGC
>NZ_RQHT01000018.1 GCF_004770905.1 Leptospira bandrabouensis
GCTATAACAGTTCCACAACTATCTAATTTAACATCCAAATCTAATTTTTTAAAAAAGTTTTCTGCTTTCTGTTTAATTTTTAGGTTAATATCTCTGAGTAAATCAGCATAAAGTTTTTCCTTTTTTTTAGAATCCTCCTCTTTAAAAAAAGGTATAAATTCCTCCTCAAAAAATTTTAAAACACCTTCATTAACAGAATATAATGGATGAGTAATTATTCGAACAAATTGGAACATACATAATTAGTAGCCACCTTCATTCTTCCTCTGAATCCATTTGTCTAAATTCTGGATCAGTTTTTGACAGTAGATAGTGAGTTACTGCTAATGATTTATTTCCTCGTTTTAAAGATTCAGATAATGGTTTAAAATACTTAGTGCCTCTAAATTTGGAAACATATTGATTAGGATTACCACCCTCTAACAATAATTTCTTTCCCATCTTTCGACCATATTTATCTAGAGTATAACCAACCGCACCCCCTACAGCTCCACCGATAGCACCGCCAACGGCTGGAGAACCTACCATAGAACCTATAGCCGTCCCTACTCCTCCTAATGCCAATGCTCCCATATTAGTTTTTCTAGAACCTTGAGTAGTAGTAGAATCTAATGAGTTAGCAAGTTTTGAGTATTTAGTCTCATCTAAAATATCTTGTCCTGTAATTCTTCCAAACTCCTTTAACTTGTCTTGAGTAAATGCTTTTCTATCATTCAAAGTATTATTTAGTTTACTTAATGTTAGGTCACTAGCTACTAATCCATCTACTCCACCCTGACCTTTCTTTATACCAAATTGACTTTTAATGTATTGGCTAAGGTCTGTTAGTGTTGAAACTGGTTTCATAGCTTCAGCATAGGCTGTATTATTTTGTTTAAGTAAATCATCAAATTGAAATCTTAAATCTCTAACCATTTGATCGGGTAATGAGTTATCTATTCTTTCCCAGTCTATGTCGTTATCTAATGATTGAATTAGTTTTTTAACTTGTCTTTCAGATAAAACATCATCATATTGATTAATTTTTTCTTTAATTTGATCTAATTTTAAATATGCTTTTTCTTCTGCTAGACCAATAGGAATTAAACCTTGTTTGGTTTCTGTCATTAGATTGTTTTGAATTCCATCTATGATTCCTTCTAGCTTTTTGTTAGAATGTCCAAATTGTTTTGTTTCGTCTAACAAGTCCCATGCCTTACCATCTAATGATGAAATTTCTTTATTAAGAATAGAAATAGATTCAGGGATTCTTTCGCCTATCTCTTGTAATGACAGGGCATTTTTAACTTTTTCAGGATTCTTTAAAATTTCGTCTATAGAGTCTTCAGGCATATCAAATAACAAGCCTAATGCTCTGTTTTTTGTATTGTTAGCGACTACAAACCCTGCTTTTTTTATAGTTTCTGCTTTTGGCATTAAAGAATTTAACCGTTTAACACCTTCACCTAATCCCTCGAATGCTAATGGAACGGCTCCACCTATGGCAATTCCTGTTCCTACATCTGATATTAAATCATCTGGATTTTCATTTCTACCATAGGCATCTAGTCCCCCCTGTGCCATACCAGAGGCTATTCTAGTTCCTAGTTTACCAGCTCCCATTCCAGGAACTGCCAATGAACCAGTTATTTCCCCTGCCATATATGCGTTAGGTGAAACCTCTTGCAATCTTTGATTTTCGGCTCTTGCGGAATCTCTAGCGGTTTCATAGTTTGCACCATCTAAGAATTGTTTGGCTCTACCTTCTAGTTCGTCACCGAAATTAAACGTAGCACCTTGGACGGCTCCATGTTTGAATGCTTTAGATTGGTCTGATTCTTCATAGTGTGAATAATTTCCTGTTAGTTTACCCTTCGCAATTTCCCCCCAAATATATGGGTCAAGATATTTTGAATTTCCTCCCTTACCGATTGATTTAAGATAATTCTCATATTCTATTTCATTTTTAAATGATGTTTCCTTTCCTTTTGATCCTTTTTTATCTCTTTCAATCATTAAATCATAAGGATTAATTTCTTCTAGATCATTTATATTTGGAAAATTGTCTACTGGTT
>NZ_RQHT01000019.1 GCF_004770905.1 Leptospira bandrabouensis
AGGTGTGGTAGAGACCGCCTAATACGGGAGTGGATTCCAAGTGGCAGTTTCCATCTCGCGGTTTGTGGAGGATCGGTGAGTTAGGCGACGGTTAATTGCAATACGGATAGCTGCTAGTCTGCAGGTGTTAAACGCAATGCGTATAGTTGACATTTAATTTGAGTTTATATGTAGTTTGCATAAATATCATTTATCAATTGTCAGGCGTATAACAAACAAATCATTTATTAAATATCAATTTTTACCATAAGTCTTTTCCAAGCCTTCTTTTAGAAATAAGTTATATCCTTTCGATAAGTTTCTCCAAGTGAAGTGTCCCCCACGGAAGCGTGGCCAGGGATGGCCTAAGCTCGCCAGTCGGAACAGGATGTTCCGCTGGCAGGAGTGGGGGATACTGAACTCGTTAAAAAATTTCTTTAAGTATATCGTTTATTTCTTTGTCTGAGATGGAATTGATTTCGGATTTATCGTAAATCAAGATTAAATAAATCGAACGATCCTTAATCACTGTGTGTGTAATGACCCTTCCTCCGCCGGATTTTCCTTTTCCTTTTGAAGCAATTGGAATCCGTATCTTATGACAGTTGTTGTTAAGTGAAGTTCCTTGAAACGGATTAAGTCTTAATGAATCAACAAGAGTTAGCAATTCCTGCCTTAAAGAAGGATATTTTTTTATAAGACGTTTAGTTTGCCGTTCAAAGCTAGGTAGTGTAAAAACATTATATTCCACTTAGAAAATCTCTAGCAACCTTCGGTTTTATTTTTTTAGCCTTCACTAGATTCATTTCATCTACAGCTGTTCTCGCATTTTCTAGAAATTCCGCATTCGAATCTGTGATAGTCTTTGTTTTAACATAAGAAAGTCCTTTCAATACTTCCATTAGCGACTGAGCTTTATTGTCTTTGATGTCTAGCAAAACTTTCATAGTAATATTCTAACCATTAGTTATGTCTTAATGAAAAACTTTTCATCAAGTTGTTTCAAGTCTTTTTTTGAAAGATTTACAAACTAAAGCCCCTTGCGCCAGCGATAGTAGCGGAAATCCTTTCCATAAACTAATTGATTCTATTCAACAAACCAATCGGAAAGATTGGAGCGAATAGCGCGGTCGTTCTAGAATCAAATACCAATCAACTAACGGATTCGAGGCGCCCAGAGAAACATTCATCAATTCTTTTCTTAACCAAGTGAAGTGTCCCCCACGGTAGCGTGGCCAGGGATGGCCTAAGCTCGCCAGTCGGAACAGGATGTTCCGCTGGCAGGAGTGGGGGATAGTGAACTTTATGGAAGATCGCAGCAAACAAATGGCAGTCCTACAGACATTGGATTCCCTTTGGTCGTTACCACTTACCTTCGAAGCAACGATAGCAGAACAAAACAAAGCACTTGATGAACAGTTAACCATGCAATTATTGCAAGATAGTTTTATCAAGATGGGACCCACATACGTGAGGTCTGCTGTCGATAAGATGGGAAATCCATCCTATCAGATTCTTCCAGCCTATGCTGCTTTTGTATATATCAAACCGGACAAATTGCCTACGGTCAAAGATTCCAATGGAAAGGAATGGGATCTAACCGATTACCAGGCTCTTCAAGGGAAAGGTGGTCCTGCAAGTGCCGAACTCAACATGATGGTGAGACTGGCTCGTAACCAAATGCAAACGGACTTCAAACAAACGTTTGATCCGGAAAAATCAGAAAACCGTGAAATTGCTGTAACCATGTTTGATCCAAAGGCTATGGCACGAGTGGCAAGAGCTGCTCAGTCTGCCTTAGGCCAACTTGCCTCTGACCCGCAAAAGATGTTTGAGTTTAACTCTGCTGATGCAAAAGGCAAAGAAGCCATGATCGAATCAGCGAAGAACTCAGGTTATTTGGTTGGACCTACTGTGGGGGGAACCTTCGGAACTCACCACTTCAACCAGTTCTATCCTATCCTTAAGATGAAGGAAAAATACAACGAGATCAAGGCTGAAGGGGAAGCTCTGAACGGTAATGGTTTTGCCAATGCTGTGGGAGGCGTGGTCTCGGTTGCAACTGGTGGTATCATTAACGCTAAAACTGCTGCCAAGTTCATGAATGATAATGGGGATGTGATCGATACCATCACCACAGTCGCTGCTGTCATTGCTGCTCCGTTTACCGGTGGAACATCGCTTCTTGCCCTTGCTGCTTATAAAGCAGTGAAAGGTGCCTATGAAGGAGGGGTGCTTGGTGCAGTTACTGGTGCTGCCAGTGCTTATTCTTCGATTACTGGTGTGGATGTTTCCTATTCTTATGACGAAGGTTTTGGTGCCAACGTAGGTGTTAAGATGGGTGCGGTTAGTTTAGGAGTCAGTTACTCTGAAAGTGCTGGTTTCGGTGCGAGTGCCTCTGTGAAGTTAGGTGGACTATCTGCTGGTGTGAGTTATACCCAAAACGGAGGTTTTGGTGCCAACGTAGGATATGAGTTTGGCGGGAAAAGTGACATGCTCAAAGGCCTTGGTGTAAACCTAAGTTATAGCCAAAGCGGAGGTTTTGGTGGAGGCGTAAGCTATAGCAAGACGACGGAAGGAGGCACCAAGGTTACCGGTGGTCTCAACTATAGTAAGGATGCTGGGGTAGGCGCTAGCCTCAACGCACAGAGAGAAGTCTCAAGAAATGATAATTACGCAACGACTGTGACCGGAGGTTTATCCTATAGCCAGAAACAAGGGTTTGGTGCGAGTGTGGATGCGACAATTGAGAAGGTGGCAAAAGAGACTCCTCCAGGAACAACTCCTCCTAAACCGAAATTCCAATCTGTATCTCAACTAGATATGGGACTTTCTTTTAACCAGAAGGAAGGATTCTCTGCAAGTGTTGGCTTTGATGGAATCAATGCACTGAGCTACAACCAAAACACAGGACTTTCTGGAAACACCAACTTTGCTATGGATTTCCGTAAAAAACAAATCCAAGATGAGATTGATGAAGAGACAAAAGCGAAGAAAGAAGCTGCTGATAAGAAATTAGAAGCAGCTAAACAAGAATGGCTAAAAGAAAAAAGGAAAGATCCGAACTACGCAAACATTAAAGACGATGATGCTTTACTTGCACAGTATAAGAAAGAACAGGAGGCAAAGGCTGAAAAAGACGGATCTAGAGATAACATACTAGAGAAGATTGGTGGTGATATTTATGATGATGTCGCTGGTGCTCTAGGGATCTCGACGTCAGATGCTGGTAGACTGGATAAAGATGGAAAGTTTGTTCCTAGAACTTGTTTTGTTGCTGGAACCAAAGTTCATACCAAAGAGGGTCTTAAGAACATTGAAGACATTCGAGTTGGGGATGTGGTTCTTTCCAAATCCGACGAAACAGGAGAAGTCTCTTACCGCAAAGTAGTTGAGACTTTTATCCGCCAAACGGAAGCGATCTACATAGTTTCCTTTGCAGATGGAACTGTCCTCGAAACCACTTGGAACCATCCGTTCCGTGTGAAAAAACAAGGCCATGCTTTAGAGAAGTTCTCTATAGAAACAACTGATTGGGTGCAGGCAAAAGATTTACATCCTGGGGATGTGGCTCTTAGAGCTGATGGAAAGGAACTGGTTATAACCGACATCACCATAGATGAGCGAGAAGAGACGGTTTATAACTTTGAGGTGGAAAAGTATCATACCTACTTCGTAGGAGAAATAGGGGTTTGGGTGCATAATGCGGACTATAAAAACTTAAGTATGGGGTACAGAGAGTTAGTCCTATTTTACACGCAGAATGGTAAGGACTATCAAGGAAACTATCACGAAGTTGGTCAAAAAAACGACGCAGGATACCGAACCTTCCAAGATAAAGAAACAAATAGTATGCTTATTATGGATAAAGATGGGAATACTACTCGTTATTATAAGGATCGTTATGGCAATAACATAGAGGAAGAATTCTCATTCAAAGACAATACTTTAACGGATCGCGAAAAGATGCGTATCAACGGTAGAGAAATGTCAGATGGAAGTATAGTTAGAATTAATAAGAAAGGCATGATGACAGTAATGACGCAGGAAGAGATGGCGGGAGTAAAGAATGCAACTGCATTTGTAAATGGTATGAAAATGAAACACGAATCTGCGACAGATGCAGCTCAGTTTGTGAGGGAAAAAGTGAAGATGCAGGGAGATTTATATCTTTACAATAACGGGACACAAGGTCCAGTTGTTGACGTTGTGAAAGTCGCAATGGGTCAAAATTCTCAAAAACAGACCGGATATGAAAAGGCTCAGGACAAATTACGTGACTCTCTTGCGTCGGGGCAGATTACTACTGTGTATAGCTATAGCCAAGGTAGTGTGATAGCTGGGAATGCATTCCAACAAGCGGCTAAGAAAAGTGGATCAAAAAACTTTTATGATAATAAAAAATGGGTTTCTTTAGGCGGTGGACATGTATCTCAGAACATACCGAAAGGCTTAAAGAATGCAACTTTTTATACCAACACAGCCGACATGATTAGCAATGGGGCACCCCTTCTTTCCGACATTATGGAGAATGTTTCCAATGGAACACCTTCATCACCTCCAAGAAATCTTGTGAAAAGATTTATAACAGAGCGGCAGGAAGGAAGAAACGGATCGTATAATTCTGCTTGCGTTTCTGCGAATCCCATAGCTTGTCATAGTATTTATAGTTATGATTGGGCTTTGAGTGCAGAAGGAAATAGGAAATGATGGCAAAAAAATATTGTATATTACTATTAGTGAGCTTGTTCCATTGCAAAGAATCCATATCCATTCCTGAATCTTTTAAGGATGATATTCAAGGAACAAGGCATGTAGATTTTCATTTTGATGCGAATAACTTACCAAAGCTTGGGGTAACGATGGAAAGCGACTTGGATCAAATGTACCCTGAAGGTCCAACTGGCAGAATGACTTTCATTAAACCAAGGAGGATAACGATCAATAAAACTACCTTTGATTATGACAGAAGAGTCGATTACATGTATCAAAAAGTGGAAGATTTAAGTAAACCGCCAGAGATTATACAATATCGAAGTGCAGAGAGCTTACTACTAACTATCTTTCTTAAAAAGGAAGTTGTCGTTTTTTATCTGATCAATCACAAAGTAAAGGACGTTAATGACGAATGGATTCCAGGGAAGTACAATCAGCGAGATATCACTGATGAAAATTGGATCAGTACAGATTATAAAGGGGCCGCAATAGATGGATGCTTGTATTGGCTACAATGGCCTAGAGAAGCGAGGTATCAACACATCGGAAATTCATTCGATGGATATACGGAAGAAGATTGCCAGAAGGAGAATGGGACAAAGTAAGCCTGAGCCTCTCCAAAACTATGATAGCGAACAAAATGTTCGTTAAGTTAGATGCTGGATGCAAACGGGAACAATTTTGAAGACAAAAAACAAATGGGAATCATCGTTTTCTAGTGATTCACATAGACTTTGTTCCAAAAATGAGTGTTCCGTTGATCGCTAGGGCATAAGGAATCCTTCTCTTCTATAGAAGAGATTCTTAGACAAAGATTGCAAGCAATGGTTATAAACCGAAGTGTAAAAGAGATTACCTCTCTTAAGCGGTTTTCTTCCAGGAGTAGGTGTGGTAGAGACCGCCTAATACGGGAGTGGATTCCAAGTGGCAGTTTCCATCTCG